>JBBQSY010000104.1:0-12130 GCA_038213495.1 Bacteroidales bacterium | reverse complement strand
GGTAAAGCATCATCGAACTTTCACGGTTTTTGAAAATCACCGAAAGTGTTAATCCCATAAAGATGCTCGAGAGAATAAATGGTGTTATAAGTGCTATCAATTCTGAGAAACCTGCTGATTGCCCGTAACCAAACCATTCGGTATCATACCCAGCATATACACACACAACAATGCGTATATTGTGAAATAGGCTGCTGCTTTACCCAAAACCAATCGCAAGGTTCCCATGCGTTTTCGATCCAATGGTACCAGTGTTCCGAAAAAGTGACGTTCGCGGGCTGTGCCGGCCAGTATGCCTATAGCAATGATCAGGGTTTGCTGTATAATAAGGATTAGTGCTGCCGGAATCCCATAACTCGCAAATCCTCCCGCCTGGTTGGCCATGGCATTATCAACCATTTTAAAAGGCTCAGCAGTAATTTCTGCCTGCTGCTCTGTTAAGCCGGCATTTACCAGGTTTTTAATCTGGATCTGGTTGCTGGTTTCTAGTGCAACAAAACTGCTTCCGGTCATAAGCGCTTTATAATACAGGAAGAATTCCATATCGGCATAAGCTGAAATTGTTGTCTGACGCTTCATTGCTATGTCTGTGCTGAATGATTCTGGAATCTCGACAATGCCGCGCACCTCCCGGGTTTTAAACTTCGTTATGGCTTCCTCCATCGAAATGCTGTTTGCAGCAACTTTCAAATCGGGAGTAGCATCCAGGTTGCGGATAAACTGGCGGCTATCAGCCGAATGCGACAAATCAACAACTGCTATCGGCAGGTCACGGACCACCTCCGGATAGTATATAAAAGAATATAAAAGCGGGTAAATAAGCGGAACTGCAAAAATCAATATCATTACTCCCACGTCCGAAAATATAAGCTGAAATTCACGCAGAAAGATCCTGATCATGTTGGTAAATCCTACACGGGTCTGCTTCGCGAATGTTATATTATTGTCTTTCATAATTTTAATTCTCGTTTTTCAACGGGTAACTGTGTTCAACTTAGGTTGAAGTTTTGATATTTTTGATCACTACAAACAGACTAAAAATATTAGACCATTCTGAAATACTGGAATGACGGGTGATGTAGCCCTCTCCCTCGGAGAGGGGTTGGGGTGAGGTTCAAATTGATAATCAGCAACTTATGTCATTTAGTCGTTTAATAGTGATTTTTAATTCTTCTTTGCGTTCCGTACTTTTCCTTTGCGTCCTCGCGGTTAAATATTTCACCACTTAAGCGCCGGGATTATTTAAAGACGTCCGGAACTCTCATGTTTCCAATCAGGTTTTATGCACATTTTCAATAAAAGTCTGGTATATAAGAGCGGATTTTAGCCTGATGATGATTGTTAAAGGCAACAGGAGAAACAGCATCGTATACAGGTACGATATAATTGAATACCGCAGTTCGAAGCCGGCAAGTATCTGGCTTTGAAATATGTGCATATAATGACGCACAGGGAACCCACTGGCCCAGTACTGGAATACCGGAGGCATGGATTCAATAGGAAATGAGAATCCGCAAAGTGTTAGTGCAAGTATTCCATAAAAAGCTGCCAGGTTAAGCGAGTGGCGCATTAAAGGAAGCAATCCGATAATGAAAATACCAATTGCCTGGTAGGCCATCACAAACAGAAGCGAACCCAGCATTAACCAAGCAAGGCTTGTGTTCATGGGTATATGCATTACCTTGTACAACATAAAATTCTGAAACATCATCACAAAAAAGAAAATCACAGTGTATGGCAATAGCTTGCCTGTAAGGGCTGTAAAAATTGATTTATCAGCCATTCGAAGCCATTCGTGCGAGGTCCTTTCCTTAATTTCGATGCCTATACTGTAAACTGTCATCATAAGGATAAAAAGTTGCAGCATTATCGGCAGAACTATAGTTGAAATGTAAACGGAATAGTTAGCTGTAGGATTGAAAAGCTGGTGTGTGCTGAGTTGAATAGGCTGTACCTGCGACATTATATAATCCCCGGGTTGGCCCATGGCTTCCCGTTTCTGGAGGTTGATTCCTCCCGATAGTGTGTGAAGTATCAGAGTTAAATCGTTTTGCATCAATCCGCCGGCAATCAGAAAACCGTTTTGATAATAATAACTGACTACCGGTTGCCTCGAAGCGAGGATATCAGCCTGCAGATTTTTCGGAAGAACTACAAATCCGTATATGTTTCCGGTACGTAATTCCGACATGGCTTCAGTTTCCGACTGAAGGTGTTCAGTAATTTTGCTCAACGGTGTTACATCAATATTCCTGACTAATTTGCGTGAACTGGCAGTTTGATCAAGGTCTACAACGGCAATCGGCATTTTGGTTGGAACGCCTTCTTTGAAAAGCGAGCCAAAAAACAAAATCGTCAGGATTGGAAACACAAGCACCACCAGGATGTAAAGTCCGCGCGACGACATCCGGTTAACTTCCCGGCCGGCGATTTCCCAAATGTTTGTTAGTATTGATCTCATGATTTATGCTTGGTGTTTGGTGCTTGATGAAAGGTTCAATTGTTCGATTGTTCGATTGTTCAATTGTTCAATTGTTCAATTGTTCAATGCTTTGCGTTCAATGCTTCGCGTTCAAGGCTTCGCGTTCAATTGTTCAAATGTTCAATGTTGTTCAAGGTTCAATGTTCAAGGTTCGATTGTTCGATTGTTCAATTGTTCAAATGTTCAAATGTTCAATGTTCAATTGTTCAATGTTCCAATCTCACTTTTAATTTCTTTTAACTCCCAACTCACTACTCCTCACCCACTACTACTTCATCTTCTCATAATCCACCATCAGGCTCATTCCCGGTCTGAGGCCATCAATTTGGACAATCGGTAATGCATGTACTTCGAAGCTTTTTACATCGAAACCGCCGTTGGTTTTTGTGGCTTTAAACGTGGCATAGCTTGCCATAGCCTTGATATAGTTTACTTTAAGTTTTACTGATTTATTTGCTAAGGCAGGCACAATTGCATCAATTTCATTTCCGATTTGAATTTTCGAGAGCAGATCTTCGCGGATATTGAAAACTACCCACATATCGTTAAGGTCAACTATATTCATAATAGGAGCGCCTGAGCCAACCAGCTCACCTTGTTTCGGAAAAACATCAGATACTTCGCCATTGATCGGTGAAACCAGCATCGTTTCCGAGAGGTATGATTCCACTTCCGAAACGGCGCCTTTGGCACGGTTTACCATGGCCAGGGCTGCAAGTTTATCTTCCTTATCAGCACCATTAATAGCCATATCATATTGCGATTTTGCAGCTTTCGAAGTTGCAATTGCAGCCTGGTAATTAGCTTCGGCTTCATCCTTTTTTTGAGCTGGGACAACACCTTCGTTATACATATTCTGAACGCGTTTATAGGTTTTTTCTGCCAGTTTAACTCCTACTTCTGCTTTTTGCCACATCTCATAGGCACCTGCAATTTGTTCGGCCCGAGCACCATTTTTGGCTTTCTGATCCATCGCTTTTGCAGCATCTTCAGCTGAATTTGCCTGCATAAGTTTGGCATTCAGTTCAGGACTGTTAATCAAAACAAGTGTATCACCCTTGTTAACAGTCATTCCTTCGGATACCATAAATTTGTCGATACGCCCGGGAACTTTTCCCGAAACCCGCACTTCGGTAGCTTCAGCCTGCCCTTGCAACATAACGGGCTCTGGTTTCAAAACTATCCAGCCAACCAGGCTGATTGCTGCGATTACTAATAGCAAGGTTGAAAATGCGATCAGCATTCCTGAATGTCTTTTATTTATTGTTTTCATTGTTTTACTGATTATTATTTGTTGAAAGTTTTTTTTATTGATTTCCGCTGCTAAACCTTTAAAGTTTATGATTCCGCTGAAGTGCTTGAATGACGGGCAATGTAGCCTCTCTCCCCCGGAGAGGGGTTGGGGTGAGGTCTTTATTGCTAATCAGTAGCTTATATCATTTAGTTAGTTAATAATGATTGATTTTATTTAAGTTGAAGTCTTTTTCAGGAAGATTGTACTGCCCGCGTCATACATTTGATTGCTTATTGTATGTTCGACATTACGAGGTTTCCATTGGCTTTATAGCATTCCAATGCCGACTGTCGCTGTGCAAATACTGCCTGCAGATACTCAAGTTCAGCATTTTGCATCTCGGTTTCGGCAGCCAGCCGCTCAGTAATATTTATAACTCCTTCGTTGTACGATTTCTGTGCCAGGTCGAGGGCCATGCGTGCCGCCTTACGTTGTTTTTCTTTATATACAACCTGCGATATAGCGGCCTGGTAAGTTGTTGTAACCCTGGTTTGGTTCAGTTGTAGCAACTCGCGGGCTTCTTCACGTGCATTTTCTGCTTTCTTAACTTCCAGTGAGGCTTGCTGAACTTTTGAGGAACCGCCCGAACGATTCAATATCTCCCATTTAAATCCGACACCAACCATATATGTAGGGCCTAAACCAATGTTATCAATCTTCATATCCATAGGTAAAGGAGCATTAAAATTGGCGTCGGATTTAAAAATGTTGTCGTACCGTACAGATGCCAAAGCCTGGACTTTTGGAAGATAATGTGACTTCTCTGACCTGAGCATGAATTTCTGTGCCTCAACGCCTGCTGACAAGGCGCGAAGCTCAGGCCTCTTGCTGATATCGGAGCTTGTATCGGCATATAATAAAGTCGTCAGATCCGGATTAACCGTTTCGAAGTTTTTAGCAGGTTTACAAGTTAGTTGGGCCAGTTTCTGATACAATAATGTTTTCCTGCTGTCATATTCCGAAATTTTTGCCTGGAGGTTTGCATCGGCAACAGCAATTTTCAGTGTATCAAACGATGTTGCAAACCCATTATTCAAAGCTGAGATTGCATATTTTTTCTCAGCAGCCAGCCTGATCGTCGATTCGTCAAGAACATGCTTCGATTGGTTGAGCAAAGCAAGCTGATCATAGTATGTGATCACATCGCTTATTACATCCGATTTACTTTTATCTGATAAAGCTTCCTGTGCTTTGATTTTTTCTGTCAGCGCTCTCGAAACATTCGGAACCTGGCCACCGCTGTATAAAAGCATTGTTGCTGTTGCATCCAACCCGAAATAATTTCCATAAAAATCTCCCTCAATGTTTTTTGAAATTGATGGAATTGACATTCCTTGTTGTGTCATGAGTTGCTCCAGTTTCGTGATTTCACCTGCCAGTCCTGCCAGGTTTGGGAACATTGCCGGGAAAATTGGGGTTTTCATAAATTCTTGTAGCTTGCCAAGGCTTTCGAAGCCTTCGATGTCACTAATTTTTGAATTAATGTATGAGTAAGCAAATACATATTTTCCGCCCAGTTCCACTTTCGGAATATAGGCCGAGCGGACAGCTTTTTTCTGTACTTCGGTTATTTGTTTATCGATATCTTTTTCGGCTACTTTGCGGTCCTTGTTAACCGAAAGACTGATCAACTCCTTTAGTTCAGGCGAAACTTTCAATGTTTGAGCATTAACCTCACTCAGAACTGTGCTTAGTGTGAATGTCAAAATCAGAAATAGAATTCTTGTTTTCATTTTATTGTTATAGTTTTTCAATTTTTAGTTCAGGAATCAGGTTCATCAGGTTTAATTTTAGTGTTGATTTTCCTGAAATTCATTCTGTTATTTGTTTGATATATAGTACGTTCGACTAAAAAGGTAAAATAGTCTAAAACAAGACAAAAAAATTATCGCTTCATTACACCGTTGAAAAGAATATGGATAAGGTGATCGAGTCTTGTTTCCAGGTCTTTTCCTTCAACGCCCCAGAAAAGAGGAATCTCCATACCCTTTAATGCTGTTACAATAGCGACGGCTGCCAGCGAAGTATCTTCAATTTCGAAAATACCATCTTTTACACCTTCCTTCAATATATTTTGCATCATTTGTATTTCTTCCTGGTCATATTTCTTGCGGATTTTTTCGATAAAATCAAGATGTCCCAGGTAATCATCTTTGATGGCACTGTAAAAATTTGCGAGTTTTTCCACAGTACGCATACGGATTAATACGTGAGTTTTTAACTTCTGGGCAGGGCTGTCAGTTTCGTTTGATGCTTTGATCAGTTCCTGTTTCAGAATGGAAGCTTCTTTTTCAACTACTGCCTGAAATATTTCTTCCTTGCTTGCAAAGTAATAGTAAATAGAGCTTTTGCCTTTACGACTGGCAATAGCAATCTCATCCATCGTGGTTTTTCTAAAGCCAAACCTGGAGAAAATATGGCGGGCCACATTTACAATCGCTTCTTTTACTTCGTCTTTGTCAAGCATGTTTCAAACTTTTAAAACTAATTGTGTTCGTTTGAGGCGGCAAAATTAATACAGTGATTATCATTTTGCAAATTTATTTCGACTAATTTCGTCGAATAGTCGAAAATAATTTTTAATTATCAGATATATTGGTTGTTACAAATGAAAGATTTTTGAACATCATTTAAACAGAATTGATTAATTCAAAATTAAAAAAGCAAAAGGCACCCGATCGGATGCCCTTTGCCTGGTTATTTATCATACATAAGTGATAAATTGTAATAGATTGGTTAACTGAATTGTGATTAGCTTAAACATTCTGCTTTACTAGAAACACTATGAGTTAAACTACCTTCTTCACTCTTTCCAGTATCAGACACCCTGCGGGTGTGCAGACACTTTTCACTTTTCATTATTCACTTTTCACTATACTAAGCCCTGTGCCAGCATAGCTTCGGCAACTTTTACAAAACCACCTATATTGGCGCCTTTTACGTAGTTGATGGTTCCGTCAGCTTCTTTGCCGTATTTTTCACAAGTCTTGTGAATGTTTACCATAATGGTATGCAGTTCCTGGTCTACGCGCTCGCGGGTCCAGTTGAGGCGCATGCTGTTCTGGCTCATTTCGAGGCCTGAGGTGGCAACACCGCCTGCATTGGCTGCTTTACCGGGTCCGTAAAGGATTTTGGCAGCAACAAATAAATCAACAGCTTCGTTGGTCGATGGCATATTGGCACCTTCCGATACTACAAAGCAACCGTTAGCCAGCAACATTTTGGCATCATTTTCATGCAGTTCATTTTGTGTTGCGCAGGGTAAGGCTACATCACATTTAATGCTCCAGGGAGTTTTACCTTCAAAAAATTCGCAGTTGTATTTTTTTGCATAATCGCTGATGCGTCCGCGTTTAATGTTTTTCAGCTCCATTGCATAAGCAAGCTTGTCAGCATCAATGCCGTTCGGATCGTAGATAAACCCGTTCGAATCGCTTAAAGTAACAACTTTACCGCCGAGTTCTGTAACTTTTTCGCATGCATATTGAGCCACATTTCCTGATCCGGAGATAACAACCGTTTTTCCCTCGAAACTCTCGCCACGTGTTTTCATCATCTCTTTGGCAAAATAAGTGGTTCCGTACCCGGTAGCTTCGGGACGTATAAGGCTGCCGCCCCACTCAAGGCCCTTACCGGTGAGTACGCCGGTGAATTCATTACGGATACGTTTGTACTGTCCGAAAAGAAATCCTATTTCACGGCCACCAACCCCGATATCTCCGGCAGGAACATCTGTATCCGGCCCGATATGGCGTTGTAATTCAGTCATAAACGACTGGGTAAATTTCATTACTTCATTGTCACTCTTGCCTTTAGGATCAAAATCGGAGCCGCCTTTGCCACCGCCCATAGGCAATGTGGTGAGGCTGTTTTTCAGAACCTGCTCAAAGGCAAGGAATTTAAGGATACCAAGATTCACGGTAGGATGGAGCCGTAAGCCACCTTTGTATGGACCAATGGCAGAGTTCATTTCGATGCGGAAAGCCCGGTTGATCTGAAACTCACCTTTGTCGTCGAGCCATGGCACACGGAAAATAATAACACGCTCGGGTTCCACCATGCGCTCAAGAATGCCCTTGTACTTAGGGTTTTCTTCGATAAAAGGCATGAGCGAATGTACAACTTCCTTCACAGCCTGGTGAAATTCAACTTCTCCCGGATTCTTGGCAACTACTTTTGCCATAAACTGTTCAACCTTTTGTTCAATAATGTTGTTTGACATAACGATTAGAAATTTAGTTGTTGAGTACAATATTTTAATGAGGCAATATTAATACTATTGAAATAAATAGCAAGTTTTTTGTGCATTTTCTTATTGAATGTAAGTGTTTGATTAGCAATAATATGTAATTTATCTAAATAAATTAAGTATTTCACTGATTTAAAATGCTGAAAATTTTGATGCAAATGAGTCAATTCCATGCATATAAACTAATTCGCTTATCAGAATTTGATACTTTGGGACGGGTTTTGGGGTTAGTAAACCTGATGAATTAAATCTGGACCTTATGCTGGTTGGCATCAGTTTTTTAACCATTTTTGTTGAGAGTTTTGATTACAAAAAGAATTTGCGATGACAGATGAAAATGAACTTCTAAACGACCCAAAGGAAATCAGGAAACTGATTTCTGAACGTACCGAACGACTGAAGGAGCTTGCAGCAATAAATCAGACCAATGATATTTTGCGTGAAGGAAAGCCTGTGGATGAAACCCTCCAGCAACTTGCAAAATTGTTTCCGGCTGCATGGCAATATCCTGAATTTACTGCCTGCCGGATCGGTTACAACGGGAAGGAGTACCGATCGCAGGTCTTTGCCGAGACGCGTTGGCAACAGCACCAGTCCTTCGAGTCCATTGATGAAAATACCGGCTTTATTGATATATATTACACCAGGGAATTTGTTCAACTCGATGAAGGCCCCTTTTTAAAAGAAGAACGTCACCTGATAACAAACCTGGCAAGTGCCATTTCAGGGTATCTTAATAGCATTGCAGCCAGGGAGCTGCTCAAAAAAAACCGGACATATGGCAAAGGGATGGCTGCCGAGTTGCAGCAATGCGAAATCCCTGCCAGCAACAAACAACTGTTGCAGCGATTTCTCAATAAAAACAACTTCGACCGCGATGTATATCACGATCTGCAACCGTTTAAGGTAAAAGAGATCTTGCTTGTTGCCAATCTTTACGACGCATATACAATTGAGAAAGAGGGCCGTTTTTCGGAATATGTGCTGGGTGAATACCATCAGCTTAGCCTGACATCGGTACCACGTATAACCGGTGTCTCATCACTTGAAGATGCGATAATCCAACTGAATGAAAAGCATTATGACCTGGTAATTTTCATGGTGGGCGTTGATAAAACACTGCCTGTAAGTATTTCGACCCAGATCCGGAAAGAATTTCCTTATATACCCATCTTTGCCCTACTCAACAACAATTCGGATGTTGCATATTTCACAACGGTAAGTGAGCGCTATAAAAACATCGACAGGGTGTTTGTATGGAATGGTGAAAGCAAGGTGTTTTTTGCCATGATCAAATTGCTTGAGGATAAAATAAATGTTGAAAATGATACAAGGGTAGGATTGGTGAGGGTTCTGCTGCTGGTTGAGGACAGTCCTCAGTACTATTCGCGTTATCTTCCGTTGCTGTACGGCATTGTGATGGATCAGACCCGGCGTATTATCGACGATGTGAGTACCGACGAATTGTATAAAGTGCTTCGGTTGCGGGCACGCCCGAAATTATTGCTGGCGTCCAATTACGAGGAAGCTGTCGAAATTATAAACGATTACCAGGATTTCATGCTTTGCCTCATCACAGATGTAAAATTCAACCGCAACGGAATCGAATCCACCGAAGCAGGCATCGATCTGGTAAGTTATGTTAAAGAGTTAATAGGGGAACTGCCTGTTATCATACAGTCGTCAGAAACAGGGAATGCCGCAAAAGCGTATGAGCTAAGAGCTACATTTATAAATAAAAATTCGGATACCCTGTCGCAGGATTTTAAGAGTTTTATAACACATTACCTTGGATTCGGCAACTTTATTTACCGGGATGAAAACGGGACCCAGATTGCTGTTGCAAAATCACTACGCGAATTTGAGCATCACCTCCGTACCATTCCCGACGAATCGCTGATATACCATGCCCGGAAGGATCATTTTTCGCTCTGGTTAATGGCAAGGGGAGAAATACAGGTGGCCAAAATTATCAATCCTGCAAAGGTGAGTGATTTCAGCAGCCCTACTGAACTGAGAGCCTACCTGATCGATGTTATACGCCAGTTCAGAAACGAGCAGGATAAGGGTAAAGTCATTCCTTTCGAGGAGTCGGCTCTGCTTGATGAGCATAACGTCGTCACCCTTGTGCCCGGCTCGCTGGGCGGCAAAGGAAGAGGCCTGGCGTTTATCAACACCCTGATATACAATTACGATTTCAACAAGCATGTTCCCGATATCAATATCCGGTCGCCACGTACCTCGGTAATCGGAACCGACGAGTTTGAGTATTTTATTGAGCGGAACAGGATAAGGGACAGGATCACCGATTTCGAGGACTATGTGGAGATAAAGCGGATATTTACTTCCGGGATGCTTACCGATACTTTGATCCGCCGGCTAAGAGTATTGCTAAAGCTGATAAATAAACCACTTGCTGTCCGTTCGTCGGGAATGTTCGAAGATTCACTTTCGCAGCCTTTTGCCGGTATTTTTGAGACCTATTTGTTGCCTAACAACCATCCGGATATCAATGTGAGGCTTACACAATTAATGGACGCCATTAAACTCGTGTTCGCTTCCGTTTATTCACCCGAAGCGCGTAGTTATATCGAGGCTATCAATTATAAGCTCGATGAGGAAAAAATGGCTATTGTTATACAGGAAGTTGTCGGAAATAAATATGATGATGTCTTTTACCCGCATATCAGCGGAGTGGCCCAGTCGTATAACTATTATCCGTTTGCCCACATGAAACCCGAAGAAGGTTTTGCTGTTGCAGCTCTGGGTCTTGGAAAATATGTGGTCGACGGAGGGAGTGCATACCGGTTTTCGCCGATTTATCCTGCTGTCGAAATTTTAACTCCCAAAGATTTATACCGCAATTCGCAGGTTAAATTTTTAGCCGTCGACCTGGCAAAAGACGACGTTAACCTTCTCGAAGGCGAGATGGCCTGCCTGCGGGAAATGGATATTGATGTGGCCGAAAGGCATGAAACATTGCGTCACCTGGCTTCGGTGTACGATCGTGAAAACCAGCGCCTGGTGCCCGGTATCACTACTCCCGGACCTCGTGTAATCAATTTCAGTAACGTGCTGAAATACGATTATTGTCCTATGGCTAAAACCATCGAAATGGTACTCGATATTGTAAAAGAGGCTATGGGTACTCCGGTCGAAATTGAATTTGCCATTGATTTAACCCGGGACGAAAATTACAAAACGTCGTTTTACCTGTTGCAGATCAAACCTCTTATTGGTGCAGAGCTTGATTACCAGGTAGATATGGATGAAATAAAAAAAGAAGAAATTGTCATTTTTTCGGACAAAGGGATGGGCAACGGACTGGTATCCGATATAACTGATGTGATTTATGTAGATATAGATAATTTCGACAAAAGCAAAACTGTAGAAATGGTGGCAGAAATTGAACACTTAAATCATGAAATGCGAATGCAAAACAGGAAATATATCCTGATTGGCCCGGGCAGATGGGGCACACGCGACCGATGGATCGGAATACCTGTAAACTGGCCGCAGATTAGCAATGCCAAAACTATAGTTGAAACCAGCCTCGAAGGGTACCCGCTGGATGCTTCTTCAGGATCACACTTTTTTCATAATGTAACTTCCATGAATGTTGGATATTTCTCCGTGCTGCCTGAAATGGGAAAGAGCTTTATCGATTACGGATTGCTTAAAAAGCAAAAACTTATCAGCAAAACGAACTTTTTCCGGCATGTAAGGTTTGATAATGCATTGAAGATACATATGGACGGGCGCAAACGCCTCGCTGTGGTCACCTGGGAGTAAACTGTTTTTTTTATTTTAAACAATATCTTCCTCCCAACCCTGTAACCTTGTAACCCAGTCACCCAGTCCCTCAGTCCCACAGTCTCTCAGTCCCTCAGTCTCTCAGTCTCTCAGTCTCTCAGTCTCTCAGTCTCTCAGTCCCACAGTCCCACAGTCCCTCAGTCGCACAGTCCCTCAGTCACTCAGTCACTCAGTCCCACAGTCACTCAGACCCACAGTCGCCCAGTCCCTCAGTCGCTCAGTCGGTCAGACTGACCGTCCCTCCGTCACACAGTCGCTCAGTGGCTCGGTGGGTCAGTCGCACAGGCTCTGG
>JBBQSY010000103.1:0-12445 GCA_038213495.1 Bacteroidales bacterium | reverse complement strand
TGAATCAGTTCAACCGCACTAACCCGCTCAAGGATATTGTAAATTGTGGCCTTCTCGTTATAGGCAGGAATAATTATTGAAAGTTTCATTCGGGTACTCTTAACCATGGTAATATATCTTATTTTTGAAATGTAACAATATATTTCATTTCATCTGCAGTATTTAAAAACAAAAAACAAAGTGTCCGCATTTAGCCAAAGCCTGGTTATCTGTGTAAGTTTTAGTTAAAACAAGGGTCTTTATCAGAAAAATAAACCGTAAAGTTTTCCAGAATGCAAAACTCGCTTCAGTGTTCTTTTAAAAAAACAAAAAGGGCAGTAAAATCCGACCGAAATTGAACCTTGTCTGAAAATGTGGTTTCAGAAAGATTTAATAAATAAAGGTGATTTTGAGGTCATCCAGGTAAACTGCTTTCTTAGAGGTATTCCAGGCATAAATATTAACATTATACTCTGGTTTTATAGTTGCGTCGGGATAAAGTGTGGCTGTAAATTCAGTCCATTTGCCTTTTTCTTTCAGTACATCCTTCAGCGGATAGGCCTTATAATCATGAGGCTTTTCATTTTCGTTAGTACTAAATATAATAGTAAAGTCGGGTGATGGAATTGTAGAATAAGCCCAGCCAGTAACTACAACAGTTTTGGGTAAGCCGCCGCTTATGTTTTTAACAAGTTCACTATATCCGTAGCTGTATTGAATGGTATCGTTGGTAACACATGCATATTCGCCCGAGTGAGCTGCAGGTTCTGTCATTTTCATAACCGTTCTCTCCTGTACCCACGATGGAATTACAGCCAAAGCATTTTCCATATCATTAGTAATTTCAATGGGGACTTTTGGTTGCGCAGCACCTTCCTTTTTAGGATTTGAATTTGAACAGCTGCACAATACTACTCCGGCAACAGCGAAAACAATTAATTTTTTCATGGGTATAAGGAATTTAGATTCATGATTAACACGCGATATTGGGGCAAAATTAATTTTTTTTCTATTATGTCAGATACTTTAGCCGCTTAATATAATTCACCTGAGTTTCGTTCAGGATTTAAGCAGAACCTGATGCTGCTTTCTTATTAGTATTTTTTGTTGTTATTCAGGCTTGAACCTGAATATAATTTTGATATTTGCCTCAGGCTACTACACAAACATTGATCAATCTTTGATCTTTTCAGTATTTTTCAATCACCAGGTCATCGAAATAAACAGAGTCAACACCGCTATTCCACAGGTAAATGCTGAAGCTCTGCTTAGTTAACCCTTCAGGCACCAGAAAGTTTAACTGTAATTTTTCCCAACCCGTTGAATCTTTTTCGACGCTTTCGACGGCGGACAGGTAAAACCCGGTTTCGGATGAAGCTACCAGATGGCCCGAATTGCCTCCTGGAAATCTCCAGACGCTTACTTTAAGATATCTGAGATCATCAACGTTTTGAAAATGATACGAGGTGGAATAAGGATCAGCTTTGGTCAGTTTTAGCGAGTGACTGCCGCTGAATGCTTTTTCAGCCGTCTGTCTGATCAGGCTATCCGCATTCTTGTTATTTGCAAAAAGGATTTGACCTATATTGTTATCAACTCGCTCAAAATCGCAGATTAGTGTGTTGTCCTTAATTTTCTTTTGTGCCTCTGACATTTCGCCTGTGAGTTGTACTTTCTTTAATAAAACTACAGGATACTCCTTTGCAACAATTTCCCAAACCGGATTTGGAAGGTATTTTGCTCTTTCTGCTTCATTTACATCGTGAGGTAATAACCAATTATCATCCAGAACTGAAAAAACTATATACTCAGCATCTTTAACTGTTGGGAAGAAGTAAATATATTGCCTTTGCGACAGATGCGGAAGTAAATGATCCGATGCGCTTACCCTTGCATCAGGCGGAATGAGAGCCAGCAATTTATTTACTTTTCCGATGTTAAACTTAGCTTTAAAGAAATTTTTATTATAGACCTGTTGCTTTTCGGGAGGCATAGTATAATCGTACATGGTATGCGCGGGATTGAGTTTGTAAATGGTTACCCAAAGAGTAAGTATACACACAAGTGCCGAAAGTCCGTAACGCAGATATTTCGATTTAAATTCCGATAGGATAAGGTAGACTGAAATAGGAAGCAAAGTAACAATCTCAATAGAATAATAGATCGAAATTCCCCAACGGAAAAAGCTGTCATTCAATACTTTTTGGGCTACAACCGGAAATATCCAGATAAGGTATTTGGGCCTGAGAAATAAGATAAAGCCGCCTGAAAGAAAATATACCCAGTAAAATTCACTCTTAATTCCATCGTAAGCAGGATCATGAAGGTGATTGACAAAAAACATCCTGACTGTTTCTATAGGATGGTTTAAAACAAAGGCCAGGGCTTCGGATGGGTCTTTCCCTAATGCGCCATAATTAAACAGCGTGAAAGATTTCTCAGCAGTTTCTATAGCCGGGATAAAGACTTTAAAAAGGAATATGAAATACAGCACCGAAATCAATATTCCGAGTGCGCTTATTAGGATTACTTTCTTCTCTTTACGATGTTCAATGATCAATACAATGAAAATAAATACAAACCAGATAGGTATGTTTTCGCGCGAGAATAATGCCAGGATAAGAATGATAAACGCATAACCATATTTCTTCAATTCAAAGAAATAGAGAAATATGGGTATCATGCAAGCTGCAATTACGGCAATGTTGCAGTCGCTGCCAAAGGTGGTATATCGCCCCAGGATCACAAAATAATAAACTAATGCTCCGATTCCCAGCCAGATGTCTTTCGATTTCAGCATTATAAGCTTGTAGGAAAACCAGCCGGCAATCAATACCATCGAATTTTGTATCAGGATTAGGGTAAACGTTCCGGTAAGCCAGTTGAAAATCCAATAGACCGGTATAAAATACATCAGGGTAAATGAAAAATGATCCTGCAGGAAAGTGCCCTGGAATGCCGGATTCTGACTGATTCTGAAATGAGAATAATCCCAGAAAGCGAAATTATAAACCCCGTAATCGTATGTTACGGTTCTGAAAAAGTAATGATTTGCAATCCCCATTGTGAAAAGCAGTATTCCAAATAAAATCATTATCAGAAAAGGAATTTTACTCTTATTGAAATGTATCTTCATTTTTTATTATAGATTTTGCATTGAATATACAGCATTTAACTCAATTGAGTTTCTGTTTTTGTCAAAAGTATAAAGTTTTAGAATTATATAATCTGTTTTTGTTGGAAATTGATATTCATTTTCAGACATTTCTCATAATTATTTAAGAATCTGATTAAAAACAGTAACTGATCTTAATTTGAAAACAAATTCTAAAGTTAAAGTTTCTATTGTTTTACATTTCTCCTGAAAATACACCCTCTTCACCCTTTGCGAGATCCCAGAAAGGATTTCGTATGGAATGGATCCCATTTCGTCGACCAACCTTGTAATCGGGAAATCTTTACCGAAAATAATGACTTCGTCACCTTCAACCTCTGTTTGTCCAATTCTTTCTGTTCCATTTTTCAACACTACAAATCTTTTTTTTGATTTTATACCTCTAAATGGCAAACCGAATCTTTTCCAAGGTACACTTTGGTTGCCAAGGTTTGAAACGAATTATGATTTATGCTCCGGGTACCCGGAATGAATGTTATTCGGGAAGCTGCCCTGCGCCTAAAACTAAATTTTCCTTACTACCAGGCAATTAAATCCTTATAGTGTATTCTTCGTTATAGCACCTAAGTTTTAGATGCTTTAAGGACAAAACTTACCAACATGTTGTCATTCGGTAGTCATTCGTAAATCACAGATGGGAAACAGGCTTAATAATTTACGATTTTGGATTTACGAGGTACGATTGGGGGGATTTACATTTCTTATTCGAAAATCACCTGATTATTCGTAAATCGTTATTCGTAAATCGTAAATTACTTTTTCCAGCAGAGCTTTTTCCTTAAAAGGAAAATTTAGTATCGCTTTGTCAATAATTCAAATAATTCCACATTGATATAGTAATTACCTGTTCCTATTCTTTCTTTTCTTAGCATTTTATCTTCCGAGAGTTTGTTCAGGTAATTTGCGGCGGTCAGTCTCGAAACACCAAGGTCATTGACCACAAACTCAATTTTTGTATATGGATGTTTGAACAGATTATTAAGTAGCTCCTGACTATAAAACTTATAATTATCACGTAAGCGATGCTTGTAATCAAGCATTAAATTTTGAATTTTTGCAATTAATCCGATTGTTTCCCTCGAAGTTTCTTCAACTCCTTTAATCATAAACACTATCCATTCTTCCCAAAGGTTTTCTTCTCTCACTTCCTGTAGGATACGATAATAATCTGGTTTGTGATTTATAATGTAATTACTCAAATATAAGATAGGTAGTGTTTGCAGTTTTTCTAAAATAAGGTAAAGTATGTTAAGTATACGTCCTGTCCGGCCATTTCCGTCATAGAAAGGATGGATGCTTTCGAACTGAAAGTGAATGATAGCCATTTTTATCAATGGGTCACAATCCTGAATAGCTGAATCGTTGATATATCTTTCAAGGTTAGCCATAAATCTCAGGATATCTTCATAATCCTGAGGCGGAGTATAAATTGTCGTTCCGGTTGCTGCATTTTTCAGAGCTGTTCCGGGCAATTTTCTGAAACCGGCTTTGTTATCCTCCAACACCTCCTGAATTTGCAGTATGGTATTAGTAGTCAATAAATTATTTTCTGATATTAACTCAAACCCCCTTTTCAGAGCAGAAATATAGTTCTGAACTTCCTTTGCTTCCTGAGAATTGAAACCGTCAAGATTTAATTCCGATTTGTATAAGTTATCATATGTAGTTATAATATTTTCAATGGCAGAACTATCTTTAGCCTCTTGCAAACCTAATGTATTTATCAAAATACTTTGGTTTGGGATAGTCGAGGCAATTCCCTTCAACTCTGCTAATGCAGCATGGGCCGCAGGCAAAGCCTTTAAAACTTTTTTTGTCTCTAAATCAACACTTAGTGGTAGTTCTGTTAATTCCCAGGTTGTCATTGTGTAAAGAATTTCAAATAATCTATACAAAGATAGATTCTTTTGTAAAGATATCTTCAAAATCTTTACATTTCAATTCCTTTATCTATATTAAATAGTATCCATACAAATGAGCCGATTGTTAATTATAAAATTAATTGTAACTGAAATATGCTATTACTCCTGAAAATACACCCTCTTCACCCTTTGCGAAATCCCCGAAAGAATTTCGTATGGAATGGATCCCATTTCGTCGGCCAGGCGGGTAATAGGCAGCTCTTTACCAAATATTATCACTTCGTCGCCTTCCTGTGCATTGATACAGGTTATATCAATCATAGTCATATCCATGCAAATGCTGCCAACAATGGGAGCTAATTTCCCCCTCACTTTCAGATGTCCGATGCCATTGCTTAATGCCCGGCTTAGTCCGTCGGCATAGCCGATAGGTACAACGGCAATAGTAATGTCTTTTTTTGCTTTATACCGGCGGTTATAGCCGACGGTATCTTCAGCATTCACATGTTTTATTTGTGAAATCACCGAGCGGAGTGTGCTTACATTTTCGAGCAACTCCTGTTCCTCAGGATTCGGGGAAATCCCATACAATCCTATTCCCACACGGACCATATCGAAGCGTGCTTCCGGAAAACGCGTGATAGCCGCTGTATTAGCAAGGTGACGAAGAATCGGATAATCAAATTCAGAACTGATGCGCTCCGAAATCATTCGGAACAAACTGACCTGGTGCCTTGTAAAGTCATCGTTATTCGGAGAGTCGGAGGCAGCCAGGTGCGAAAACACCGATTTAATAATAATATTTGGCCGGCCTTTCAACTGGTTGATAAGTTCATCCACATCCGATGGATTAAACCCAAGGCGGTGCATACCGGTATCAATTTTAATATGCACCCCCACCGGATGCGCATTGATCGACTGCCTTAACAGGGCTGCTTCGAGCATTTTTAAAATTCTGAAACTGTAAATTTCGGGCTCCAGCTGGAATTTTAGCATGGCATCAAAACTTTCCTCGTCGGGATTCATCACCATAATGGGAAGCACAATACCCGCTTTACGTAATTCCACACCTTCGTCGGCATATGCTACGGTAAGATAATCGACCTGGTGGAACTGCAGAACATTGGCAATTTCAAAACTGCCACTGCCATACGAAAATGCTTTTACCATGGCCATTACTTTCACACCGGGATCCAATTTTGAGCGGTAGTAATTCAGGTTATGAACCAGGGCGTTGAGGTTGATCTCGAGTACGGTTTCATGCGTTTTCTGCTGTAGCGATTCAGTTATCCGTTCGAAACCAAATACGCGGGCGCCTTTGAGCAGAATACTTTCGTTGGCAAATGCTCCGGAGGAATACGACTCAAGAAATTCTTCGGTTGTAATAAAGAATTCTTTTTCAATTTTAAAAAGAGCCGATTGGCGGCTTATCCCTTTCCCGATTCCGATCAGCCTGTCAATCTGTTTCTGGTTCAGCAGTTCGCTTACATCCGAGTACAGCTGGTTTTCGCTACGGCCGCTTTGGAGTATGTCGGAGAGAATGACTGTTTTTTTGCGGTGTTGCTTCTGCTGATTCAGGAAATCGAGTGCGATGGCAAGTGAGTCGATATCGTTGCTGTAACTGTCGTTTATAAGTGTGCAATTGTTTATGCCGGCTTTCATTTCCAGCCGCATGGCAAGTGGCTGAAGCGTACGCATGCGCTTCGAAATCAATTCATTGCTGAATCCCATCAGCAGCATGGCCGACCAGCAGTGTATGGCATTCTCTATCGAAGCTTCATCCGTAAAAGGAATTTCAATGCTGATTTCACTTTCTTTGTAAATGGCCGTCACATGTGTGAAATGCCCTTCGGGATACACCGTTTTTATCTGAAGATCAGCATCGGTTTTACGACTCCATGTATAGGTTTCAATGTTTTTAAGCAGGCCTGTTTTAATAATACCTTCCTGTAGCTCTTTTTGGTCAATGCAGTAAATCAAGGTTTTTACCTTGGTAAAGAGCTTGAGTTTTTCGCCAGCTTTCTGTATGCGGTTTATAAAATTCTCGTTGTGGGCATGACCAATATTGGTAAATATGCCGATGGAAGGCTGTATAATGGGTTGCAGGTGATCCATCTCATCCGGTTCAGAAATGCCGGCCTCGAAAATAGCCAGGTCATGATCCTCGCGCATTTGCCACACGGATAAGGGAACGCCGATCTGCGAATTAAAACTTTTCGGGCTTCGGACTATGTTTTTACTTTCGTTCAGTAATTGGTAGAGCCACTCTTTTACAATCGTTTTGCCGTTGCTTCCCGTTATGCCTATAACTGGCATCTTGAATTGTTTGCGGTGTGCCGCTGCCAGTGCCTGTAAGGCCGATAAGGTGTTTTTTACCAGAATAATATTGGCATTGTACAGCAGCAGCAGGTTTACAGGTGCCACTTCTACAACAAAATTCCTGACGCCCTTTTCGTAAATTTCCTCAATATATTTATGCCCGTCGTTGCGTTTGCTTGTAAGAGCAAAAAATAAACTGACTTCAGGTGTAACAAGCCGGCGACTGTCAATGGTTAATTCCGTGATCAAGGCTTCAGCATTGCTTTCCTGTATCAGTTCACCTTTAATGATCCGGGCTATTTCACTGATCGTAT
This sequence comes from Bacteroidales bacterium, assembly GCA_038213495.1. GTDB lineage: Bacteria > Bacteroidota > Bacteroidia > Bacteroidales > UBA4417 > UBA4417. Next base: position 4,796 of record JBBQSY010000103.1, on the reverse strand, counting down.
ATTCAGATTTACTCATACTCCTTTGCAAGATATTTAATTTGCTACGCCATTACCAGCCTGAAAAATTTTGAAAGATAAAATCTTTCCCTTCCCACCCTTGTCTTCTAACCCCTTTTCCATAAAGACTTCTATCATACCCCTTTCACTTTTCACTTTTCACTCTTCACTTTTCACTCAAATAACCTAGTACTCCTTCTCTTTCTTACTGAAACCCAAAGGATTTGCATTAAGTTCAGCCCATTGGGAGCGGTTTTTAAAAATCTCGCAGGCCAGGTATGTAGCAGCTCGCATGGATTCGGACGAAGCCTGATCCTTACCTGCAATATCGAAAGCTGTGCCATGAGCAGGCGAAGTGCGGACATAGGGAAGTCCTGCAGTGAAATTGACTCCATCTTCGAAACACAGGGTTTTAAATGGAATAAGGCCCTGGTCGTGATACATAGCCAAAACGGCGTCGAATTGCTTATACCCTGATGAAGCAAAAAAGCCATCGGCAGGGTAAGGACCATAAACCAGCATGCCTTTTTGCTGGGCCGATTGAATGGCAGGAGTAATTATTTCCTGTTCTTCGTTGCCGATAAGGCCACCATCGCCGGCATGGGGATTGAGTCCAAGCAGGGCTATACGTGGTTTGCGAATGCCAAAATCTTTACGAAGCGATTCTTCCAGAATCTTTATTTTGTCAAGTATCAAATCCGTTGTCAGCTTTTGGGCAACCTGGTTGAGTGCGATGTGCTCGGTTACAACTCCAATGCGGAGGCTTTCGCCAACCATAAGCATCAGGTACGAAGTTACTCCGAACTTTTCGGCCAGGTAACCTGTATGGCCGGTAAAAGGCATATTGGCTGCTTCCTGCACATTATGCTTGTTTACCGGTGCAGTGACCAGAACATCTATCAACCCTTTTTTAAGATCTTCAACAGCAGCATTTATGGATAACAAAGCCATCTCACCTGCCATTACGGTTGATTCCCCAATATCAATCTTCACTTCCTTATCAGTAAGGTTTATCAGGTTCGCTTTTTTGGGCGAAGCCTGGTCGGCTGAGCGAATAATATTGAAACTAAAATCAGGTATATTCAACATTTTACGATGATACGATGCCACTTTGGAAGTTCCGTACACAATGGGTGTAAACAGCTCGGTAATGCGCTGGTCGACGCAGGTTTTGATAATTACCTCATAGCTGATGCTGTTGATATCGCCCTGGGTAATGCCCACGGCAATGCGGTTTTCGTTTTCAGAAGTACGGATCATACTTTTCCTTGTTAGTTCCTGGGCTGCAAAGATAAGCTTTTGATTTTAGTGCGCATTTTAAAGTAGTAAATTGTTGCTTTGGTTGGGGAAATATCAAACAATCGCTGAAGATTGACATGATAATTGTCTGAAATAAAAATATGGGTAACGGATTTTACCCTGTAGAGATGCGATTAATCGCGTCTCTACAACAAATCCCCAATCCCCAAATCCGAAATCCCAAACCCATTCAATCCGGGCAATAGAGACGCGAGGCATCGCGTCTCTATCCCAAATCCCCATTCTTTCCAAATTCCTTCACAAAATCAAACAACAGCCTCACTCCAACTCCTGTACCACCAACGGTCCGGTAACTGTCGCGTTTGTCCAGAAAAGCAGGTCCTGCAATATCAAGGTGAATCCAGGGGTAATCCGTAAAATGCTGCAGGAACTTTCCGGCTGTGATTGCTCCGCCAAACTTTCCGCCTATATTTTTAAGGTCGGCAATTTCTGACTTCAGCAACTCCTCATAATCATCCCAAAAAGGAAATTCCGCGATCCTTTCGCAAACATTGAATCCTGATTTTAAAAGTTTGGGGAAATACTTTTCGGCGTTATTCTGCATTCCTGCCATACCAAACCGCCCCAAAGCAGCCTCAGCAGACCCTGTAAGTGTGGCGATATCAATAACCAGCATCGGATCGTATTTTTTAGCGTAGGTCAGCGCATCGGCAAGTATCAGTCTGCCTTCGGCATCAGTATTCAGCACTTCCACGGTAGTGCCGTCCATCATTGTGATAATATCTCCCGGCACATAGGCATTGCCGTCGGGTCGGTTGTCGGTGGCAGGTATAAGTGCAACGACATATACCGGTAATTTTGCCAGCGCAATGGTATATAAAGCTGATGCCACGGCCGCTGCTCCCGACATATCGCATTTCATGGTGTCCATGGATGAGGTGGGTTTCAGGCTAAGTCCGCCGGTATCGTACACCACGCCTTTGCCAACAAAAATGATGGGTTTAGCGTTTACTGCGCTTTCGGGTTTGTATTCCATAATGCTGAATGTCGGCGGATCAATGCTGCCAAGGTTTACAGCCAGCAACCCACCCATTTTCAGGGCTTCAATCTTCTGTTTGTTCAGTATTTCAATTTTTATTCCGGCCTCGTGTGCCATGACTTCGAAGTCCGTTGACAGTTTTTCGGCATTCAGCGAAGCTACCGGCTCATTGATTAGCGAACGGCAGGTATAAACTGCTTTGCAAAGGATATTAAGTTCTGATATTTTATTTTCATCAAGGTCAGGACTAATAATCTCAATTGTTTTGAGAGAAGATTCTTTCTCAGTTTTATCTTTCCGGTATTTCAGAAACTGGTAATTGCCCAGCGCCATTCCTTCGGCAAATGCCAGTGTTTCGTCATGCAAATGGTTTGTATCAATTAAACAAACCGTTTCAGTTTTGTGATCATTAAAAACACTCAGAAGGTTTTCGCCTGCTTTACGTGTTTTTTCGAGTTTTTTATCCCGCGACATTTTATTGTCTGAGTCAATTTTGCAAATAACTGTGATATGTCCAAGTTTATCCAGGATCACAGTATTCTGATCTTTTTTTGCCAAACGACGCGTTATGTATTCAATTTCCTGTTCATCGAAAGACCCTTGCAGAAGATCAGATATTTCAGGAATAAGATAGATATTGTTTTTTTTGTGATCGATCCTGGTGACTTTAATTATTTTAGGTAGCATTGAATAAAACTTTAATTGTAGTTGAATTTTAAATGATTTTTGTTGTTGTAACGGAATTTGAGACTTCCGTGTTCTTTAAGACAGCTTGTGGTTTTACGATAGAATAATTTAGTCTCTGAATGAATTTTGACAAAAGGTAAAAGCTAATTACGATATTATTCACTACTTATGAAAAGAAGTAACACCTCGACTCCGCTCAGTGCGACAAGTCAGTCCAAGCTTTTCTCCCCATTTCCGTGTCTCCCTTTCTCCTTGTCATCTTTACACTTCTCGTGTCACCCCATCGCTCAGTGGCCTGTAACGCTGTATCTCTTCAAACCATCCAAACTCTTCAAACTCTTCAAACCTTTTACCCTCCCCACGTCTCCCTGTCCAGGCTGCGGTAATGAATAGCTTCTGCCAGATGCTCGGTTTTGATATCCGGACTGTTATCCAGATCGGCTATAGTGCGCGAAACTTTTAGGATGCGGTCGAAAGCACGGGCCGACAGACTCAGTTTTTCCATAGCGGTCTTTAGCAGGTTATGACCATCTTCGGTGATCACACAAATCTGCCGGAGCATTTTGCTGCTCATCTGTGCATTGCAATGGATGTTTTTGCTTTCCTTGTATCTTTCTTCCTGGATAAGCCTTGCACGGGTAACTCTTTCGCGGATATCTGCACTTTTTTCGGACTGGCGCAGGCTGGTAAGTTCACGGAAAGGAACCGGCACCACTTCCACATGAATATCAATCCGATCAAGTAACGGTCCCGAGATTTTATTCAGGTATTTCTGAACTATACCCGGGCCGCAAACACAATCTTTCTCCGGGTGGTTGTAATACCCGCAGGGACAAGGATTCATGGCAGCAATTAACATAAAGCTGGCAGGGTATGTAACCGAAAATTTAGCTCTTGAGATAGTTATAACTCTGTCTTCTAAGGGTTGACGGAGCACTTCCAAAACAGTACGTTTAAATTCAGGTAACTCATCCAGAAACAGAACACCATTATTGGCAAGCGAAATTTCCCCGGGTTGTGGATTGCCGCCTCCACCTACCAGGGCTACGTCCGAAATCGTATGATGTGGACTGCGGAACGGCCTGATGCTTATCAGCGAGGCTTCACGCTCCATTTTGCCGGCAACCGAATGGATCTTGGTGGTTTCGAGGGCTTCACGCAGGTTTAGAGGGGGCAATATGGATGGCAGCCTTTTAGCCAGCATGGTTTTCCCGGCTCCCGGCGGACCAATCAGAATTACGTTATGCCCACCTGCAGCCGCAATTTCCAGCGACCGCTTTATATTTTCCTGTCCTTTTACATCGCTGAAGTCGAATTCGTAACTATCCAGGTGCGAGTAAAATTCATCCCGTGTATTGATAATTACAGGATCGAGATGCAAACTGCCTTCGAGAAACTGAATTACATCGCCAAGAGTTTCAACCCCATAAACTTCAAGATCGTTAACTATGGCAGCTTCGCGGGCATTTACCGCCGGCAGTATAAAACCTTTATAACCGTTATCGCGGGCTTCGATGGCTATCGGCAATGCTCCTTTTATTGGCTGCAGGCTGCCATCGAGCGAAAGCTCGCCCATAATTATATATTTATCCATTACATCAGTTATCAATTGTTCTGATGCTGCCAATAATCCTACCGCAATAGGCAGGTCGTACGATGAGCCTTCCTTGCGTATATCAGCCGGAGCCATATTGATAATGATTTTCTTTCTCGGAAATTTATACCCGATATTGAGCAAAGCGGCTTCAATCCGCTGGTGACTTTCCTTTACTGCATTATCGGGCAAGCCAACCATGGAAAACTGAATTCCCTG
>JBBQSY010000102.1:0-12545 GCA_038213495.1 Bacteroidales bacterium | reverse complement strand
TTTTCGTTACAGAGTCAAGGCAGGTATTAACCCACTGTTTAATTTCATAGAGTGCCTCACGGTACGAGGTGTTTTGAACGGAAGCAATATGGTTGGCAAGCAGCCCGTCGTTAACTGAGAGTCCTGCATTAAATGCGATGGTTGCCGATGGCGGGTGAAATTCATGCCGGGCATGCACGATCTGTGCAGGCCTGTATGCTTTGATAAAACCTCCCAGCCCGGGAACGATCACGCAATCGTGATAATAGAGCAAATCAGCTATATGCCGTGTTATCATTGGTTTTTCTGACTTTTAATCTGCTAAGATAATACAAACAGCCTCATTATATCAAGCATTGTTAGTAAGTTTCAATAAATCCTCCGGCACGTCGATGCCAACAGTCTCAATATCAGTAATGGCCGTATGAATACTGTATCCGTGAAATAACCATCTCAGTTGTTCGAGTGATTCGGCAGTTTCGACAGGAGCAACAGGCAGCTCCAGGATCGCTTTTAATGCCGATGCCCGGTACGCATATAACCCGATATGTTTATAAAAATCATGATTGTCAACCCATGCATCCTGAAGAATTCCGCGGAAATACGGAATGGGCGAACGGCTGAAATACAAAGCTTTGCCTGTCCTATCTGTAACAACCTTAACAACGTTTGGATTAAACAGGTCATCGTTGTTTTCAATTTTTCTGATAAGAGTACCTATATTCACTTCAGGGTTTGTGAAAAGTGAAACGGCCAGATCAATCTGCGAAGGATCAATGAAAGGTTCGTCGCCCTGAATGTTAACAATAACATCGTACGGGCATTTGCCAAGGAACGAAAGATTCTCAACCACCTCGCCGATACGGGAAGTACCCGAAACATGGGTTTCGGAAGTCATCATTACCTCGCCGCCACAATCTTTCACATGGTTAAATATGCGTTCATCATCCGTCGATACGATTACTCTGTCCAGCACCGTTGTTTTGAGCGTTTGCTCATACACCCGCATGATCATGCTTTTACCGTCGATCATAACGAGAGGTTTTCCCGGAAACCGGCTTGAAGCATAGCGCGCCGGAATTACGCCTAAGGTATTTAGGGACATATAGTAATGTGTAACAATTCCAACTTATTAATAAGATCGCGCGAAAATTACCCGCTGTTTCGACGGTTTCCCGGTACGGATACATTTCCCTTCTTCAGTTTTTCCATCAATGGGGATCAAACGGATAGTGGCCTTGGTTTCATCCTTTATCTGTTGTTCCGTCTCCGGAGTTCCGTCCCAGTGTGCTGAAACAAAACCGCCTTTTCCATCAAGCTGAGCTACAAACTCATCCCAGGTATCCACTTTATTGGTATTCTCTTCGCGGAAATCGTATGCTTTCTGATACAGGTTTTCCTGTATGCTTTCGAGTAAGTGGCTGATTTTATGTTCAATATCAGTTATCTGGTAAACTGCTTTTTCAAGCGTATCGCGGCGGGCGACTTCCACAGTCCCGTTTTCGAGGTCACGTGGACCTATCGCCAGGCGAACAGGAACGCCTTTAAATTCATATTCATTAAATTTCCAGCCGGGTTTCTGCGTGTTGCGATCGTCATATTTAACACTGATACCAAGGGCTTTCAGCTTTTTAACAATACCGCTAACCGTTTCTGATATCTGGGCAAGTTGCTCATCTGTTTTATAAATCGGTATAATTACAACCTGTATGGGTGCAAGCTTTGGAGGCAAAACCAAACCATGATCGTCGGAATGAGTCATTATAAGCGCTCCCATCAGGCGGGTGGATACTCCCCAGGAAGTGGCCCACACATGTTCGAGCTTATTTTCCTTACTCAGGAACTGTACTTCAAATGCTTTGGCAAAATTCTGACCCAGGAAATGCGAAGTGCCTGCCTGCAAGGCTTTTCCATCCTGCATTAATCCTTCGATGCAATACGTTTCAACAGCACCTGCAAATCGCTCGTTGGCTGATTTCACCCCTTTGAGTACGGGCATTGCCATCCATTTCTCAGCAAATTCAGCGTAAATATTTATCATTTGTTCGGTTTCTGCAATTGCTTCAGCTTCGGTAGCATGCGCTGTATGTCCTTCCTGCCATAAAAACTCGGTGGTACGCAGAAACAGACGGGTGCGCATTTCCCAGCGAACTACATTGGCCCACTGGTTTATCAGGATAGGTAGGTCGCGGTACGATTGTATCCATGTACGGTAAGTATCCCAGATAATAGTCTCGGAAGTAGGCCGGACAATAAGCTCTTCCTCCAGTTTTGCATCCGGATCTACGACAACACCTTTGCCGTCGGGCGAATTTTTTAAACGGTAATGGGTAACCACGGCACACTCTTTGGCGAATCCTTCCACATGCGAAGCCTCTTTGCTGAAAAACGATTTTGGAATAAAAAGCGGGAAATACGCATTCTGATGCCCGGTTTCCTTAAACATATCGTCGAGAACGCGCTGAATTTTCTCCCATATAGCATAGCCATACGGCTTGATAACCATACATCCCCGGACAGCAGAATTATCGGCCAGTTCAGCTTTAATTACAAGTTCGTTGTACCATTGGGAATAATTCTCTTCGCGTGTTGTAAAATCTTTTGCCATTTTGTAATTTGTGGTATGATAATTGTGCTTTTTTATGTACTATTAGTCTACAAAATTACGAAAAATATCGCTCTGTTTACAATCAATCCTGCTTTGAAAAAAGCTTTAACACTAAGGAGGTCGCCATGAAATACATTTTATTCCTTGCTACAATGATGCTGGTAATGTCAGCATGCACTACGCAGTACCAGGCTGCCAATTACGACGATGTGTATTATTCGCCGAAAAACCAGCCACCGGCCGTGAAGCACGCTATGGTTGTAAAGGCACCTGAAACGGATATAAATTCATACGCTGGCAACGAAACCGCGCAGTACCAGCAGGAACAGGCCTTAAATTCGCAGCCGGATACAGTTTATTATACTGACAATCAGCAATATGAAGCTTATGATAATTCAAATGCGGAGTATGGGTATAATGATGATAATTACTATGATTATGCTTATTCGGCACGCTTACGCAGGTTTCACAATCCCTATAGCTACAACAACTACTACAGCGATTATTATACCAATTCGTACTGGTACGACTATAATCCATGGAACTTTGGCAACAGCATTTACATGGGTTACAACTGGTGGGGGCCTTCATTTTCGTTCGGTTATAACCCGTGGTATTCGGATCCTTTTAGTAGATGGGGATATGGCGGTTATTACGGATATGGTTACGGATATGGTTATGGCTTTGGATATGGAAGCCTGTGGAACCGGTACAATTATGGTTACGGTAATGGATACTATGACGGATACTACGGCAACTATTATAACAGCTATGATAAAAATTCGCGGTATTATGGTCACCGTGGTTCAGTAGGACAATCAGGAAATCTGGCCCGTAAAGATGACCGTACTTTCGGCGAAAGGTATGAAGCAAGATTGAGTTCTGGCAAATCCACCGAGCTGAGAGGCAGCCCTACGCTGACTGATGGACGAAAGAGCACTCAGGTAAATCAGGTGCGAGGCGGAACCTCCGCTGACAACCCAAGAAATGAGGCAACAAGAGGAACAACTACGCCGCAAAATGCCAGGAATACATCAGCCGGCACCACTGCAAACCCCAATACCCGTAGCCAGAACGAAGGGGCTAACACCAACAACCGGTACAGTCAGCCCGGCACAAACAATCAGCGTCCTGCCAGCACTACTGAGCAGCCTCAGCGGCGGTATCAGTATTCCTCACCAAGCCGGAATAACCAGAATCCAAACGGCCAAAACCGGAATAATGTAACCCCGGGGCGTAATTCTCAGTCTTATACTTCACCTGAATATAACCGTCCACGTTCAGGCCAGGAATATACTTCTCCAAAATACCGGAATTCGCAGCCATCGGGTAATGAACAGAATAACAATACGAGGGTGGCGCCACCTGCAAACAGCAACCGTAGCTATTCCCAGCCCAATAACACCCGGCAGACTCCGTCGAGGTCGAACAACAACTACCAGGCACCACGAAATAATACCCGTTCACAACCTGCCCGTTCAAACACTTACTCTGCTCCTCAGCGCAGCAGTTCCCCAACTCCTCGTTCGAGCGAAAGCTATACCCCTTCCAGAAGTTCTTCATCAGGCTCATCAGGCGGCAGTTATACCCCTTCGAGGAGTTCTTCGTCAGGTTCGAGTTCGGGTGGAAATTCTTCCTCAGGTTCAAGCAGGAGTTCTTCCTCCGGATCGGACAGACGCAAGTAGTTTCTGGTAAAATTAATGTTGATTTTTTTTAATCCTGCTCTGACTGTTAGGTTTAAAAGACGTGCAACCATAAGAGAAACAGGTTTTAGTTGACAAAAAAATAAATACTCATGAAAAAGACATTTGCAATACTAATCACGGCCCTTATCTCATTTTCGGTATTTGCTCAGAATGAGAATGATGCGCTTCGGTATTCCCTGATCAATTATGGGGGTACATCCCGATTTACAGGCATGTCGGGTGCTTACGGAGCCGTAGGTGCCGATTTTTCGAGCCTCAGTCAGAATCCGGCAGGAATCGGGCTGTACCGAAAATCAGAATTCTCCATTACACCTTTGCTGAATACAGGCAGCACGCAATCGAATTATATGGATACTAAAAATACAGACTTCCGGAATACACTTTACCTTGGAAATGTGGGCTATGTGATGTCAATTAAACTTAATGAAAACAATGGAAGCCACCTCAGGCAGGTAAATTTTGGGTTTGGAATGAACCGCCTGAACATGTACAACAACCATATTGTTATTGCAAATAAGTATAATGATAACTCGCTGCTTTTGAATTATTTCAAAGAAACAGATCCAAAAAATCCTGACCTTGGTAACCTGGATGACTATGGTTCGGGTTTAGCCTACGATGTACATCTGCTTTATCAAAACCTGGATGATACTGCTGATGTGTGGAGAGTAGACCTTCCGAGTGGTCCAATGTCCCATACTGTTGAAAGCCGTGGCGGTACCAGTGAAACTGTGCTGAGTGCCGGTACTAATTTCGACGACAAACTTTTCCTGGGTGTTACATTTGGCTTTCCACGAATAAATTACCAGGAGGAAAGTGTGCATACCGAAAGTGATGACAACCACGCAAGCCCGTATGTAAAATCATTCCAGCGTACCGAATACCTTAATACAAAAGGATCTGGCTTTAATTTCAAGTTCGGATTCATATACACCCCGGTTGATTTTATAAGGATTGGCGGAGCTATACATACGCCTACCGCTTATAATGATATGACTGATTCGTACGGTGCTACAATGACTGCTTATTACGATCAGGCACCTTTAACCACCAGCAATTCGACCCGTTTCGAGTCCAGTAAAGATGGAAGCTATAATTACAAGATTTCAACTCCCATGCGTGCTCTCGGAAGCCTTGCAGTAATTATCGGGCATTATGGATTAATAAGCGCCGATTATGAGTATGTTGATTACTCTGCAGCCCGTTTGAGAGCCAAGGATTATAATTTCCTGAACGAAAATAATACCATACGATCGGATTTCACATCTGCCAATAATTTCAGATTTGGCACCGAATGGAAAGCCGGTATATATGCTTTCAGGGGCGGAACAAGCTTTTACGGCTCCCCATATAAAGGCGAAAGTAATGGAGGATTAGGTGCACGCATGGGTTATTCCTTTGGTTTTGGAATCCGCGAACAGGCCTATTTTGTTGATTTCTCATTCAACCATATGGTTTCGAAAAACAATTACTACATCTACGGCTATACTCCCGCATCCGATAACAAGTATGTAAGTAATTCATACAGTGTTACGCTGGGATACAGGCTGTAAGTTATCTGGTTGGAATAAGTTTTCCTCGTTTACCACTCTGTTGAATACAGGGGAAAGACAATCATGAATACATTGTATTTTGATTTAGTATCTGAAATCCAAAGCCGGAAAACAAGTTAAAACAATATTACCAAAGAATCCGGTAAATGCCGGGTTCTTTTTTTTGTATCCATAGTATACAAAAAGTTTTTTCCATCTGGTAAAGCCAGATAATAGAACAATAAATATGTTAATTAATTCATTCCAGGTAAACCTTATCCTGTTAACTTTGTTAATGGATTAACAATTATTTACAGCTCTTTTAAAGTATAGCATGCAGCTCAATATCCCTGCTTCAAAGCAGAAGCGCATCCTGATAGCAGGCGGCGGTTTTGCAGGTCTTAAATTAGCCACAAAACTTGCCAACAGTGAGTTCCAGGTCCTTTTAATCGACAAGAACAATTTTCACCAGTTTCAACCTTTATTCTACCAGGTAGCCACCGCCGGCCTTGAGCCCAGTGCTATTTCGTTTCCTCTCCGGAAAATATTCCAGAAATCGCCGAACGTTTTTATACGCGTGGCTGAAATTACCGGTGTAAATCCTGAAAAAAAAGAAGTGTACACCACGCTTGGAGCGGTTAACTACGACATTTTGGTGATGGCAATGGGTGTGGATACCAACTTTTTTGGCATGAAGCTTATTGCGCAGAATGCCATACCTATGAAATCGGTGGCCGAAGCGCTAAGCCTGCGAAATAAAATATTGCAGAATTTTGAAGATGCATTGATTGAAACAGATCCGGAAAAGCAGAAGGCTTTGCTCAACATCGTTGTCGTAGGCGGAGGTCCCACAGGTGTGGAAGTGTCGGGTACCCTGGCCGAAATGAAAAAATTTATTCTGCCGAAAGATTATCCCGAACTGGATTTCAGTAAAATGACCATCTTTCTGCTGGAAGCAGGAAGCAGAGTGCTGGGCGGAATGACGGAGCGCTCGGCAGCAACCGCTGAACGGTACCTGCTACGATTAGGTATACATGTACTTTGCAACGCGCAGGTAAGTGATTACGATGGCGAAAATGTCAGCATTCATAACAGTATTCAGATTCGGGCAAAAACTCTTGTGTGGGCCGCCGGGGTAGCAGGTAAAAGAACTGACGGACTAAAACCGGAAACGTATATGCGTGGTAGCCGGATAAAAGTAAATTCGTTTAACCAGGTCGAAGGATACGATAGCATTTATGCACTTGGCGACAACGCTTATATGACTGAAAGCAAGTATCCTGACGGACACCCGCAGATGGCACAACCCGCCATACAACAGGCAAGGCTGCTGGCACGCAATCTTAAACGACAGCTTAAAAACGAACCCATGCGCCCATACAGGTACCTCAATAAGGGCTCCATGGCAACCATCGGGCGCAACCAGGCAGTAGTTGAATTGCCATTTGTAAAGTTTTACGGTTTATTTGCCTGGCTCACCTGGATGTTTGTCCACCTTATGGCAATTGTCGGGGTAAAAAACCGTGTTCTGGTTTTTATCAACTGGTTCTGGAACTATATTACTTATGACCAGTCGCTGAGGCTAATCATAAAACCATTTGTTAAAAGGCAGAGCGAATCATAAAATAAAAGGTTTTCGGGATTAAAAGGAAATATACCCTGAAGGGTGAGTTGCGGGTTGAATTATAAAATGTTTCATTTCTAAGAATTTAGTTAGCTAATATCAGAAACAAAAAAAAGAGCCTGTCGGCTCTCAGATTTTAACTGTCAAAAATATCCGGCAGCTGCATTCGCAGAAGGGTCATCTTGAGAATCTCACCTTTTTGAAAATTATTGTAAACGCTCCAATTTGCAATTTCGTCCAGTTTACGGAAACAGCCAACACACTTCCCTTTATGATCAAGCGTGCACACTCCACGGCATGGTGATTTTATCTCGCTGCTATTTTCCTCGTGCTTGCTTAACATATTGAGTTCTTTGTAGAGTAGAACGATTCATAGTATAAAAAGTTCATACTATTAATAGATTATTTCGTTGAAAGTAATTGTTGCATCAGCGGATTCAGGCTTGACATTCAGACTTACGGCGGGGAAAATTCTTGTTTTGATCTTCCTGTGTAACAATAATCCTGACAGGTTTAATCAACCAATCAGGATTATTCATGTAATTCTTTATCTCAAATACCAGTTATTCCGCTTCTCTTCGTGCTTGCAGTTCCTTCTTCATTAAGTCCGTGGTTTTCGAGTCAATCTTATAGAAGATCATGAAAAGCGCACACGACATATACAGCACACCGGGAATTACGGAAACCAGGAGTTTGATGCCTGTAATGGCTGTATCGGTCTGAACTTCGTTGGCTACAAAATGCGTAATGGCAAGTATCCAGCCGGCTATGGCAGCACCGATTCCCCATCCGGCCTTTTGTGCAAATACAGCCGCTGAGAAATATAAGCCTGTTGACCGCCTGCCGGATTTCCATTCACCGTAATCAGCCGAATCGGCAATCATGGTCCATAAAAGCGGCACGGCAGGCGCATAGGCCATTTTGGCAATAATATTAAAGACATAAATAGTTGTGATATCAGTTACGCCAGGCAGGTATATGAGCATAAAAAAGATGCCCGAAATAATAGAACTGCCAATGAATACATTTTTATTTCCAAATCTTTTGGCCAGCGGTTTCGAAAACGGCAAGGCAACTATTAATGCCACAGTGCCAATTACATTAAAAAGCTGCACATTATTTTCCCTGCCAAGGTAATATTTGAAATAATAAGCGATGGCGGCATTCTGCATGGCAAACATTACAAACGAAACTATTCCAACTATGGCCAGTATGACCCATGCTTTGTTGTTAAACAGGTTCCTGATATCTTCTTTCAGCGAATCTTTCTGGGCTTTTGGTGGCTGTACCCGCTCCCTGGTGGTTTTAAATGTGATAAAAAAGAAAATGAGACTTAAACCTGCAAAAAGGATAAGGGTATATTGAAATCCCTGGGCTTTATCGCCGTGACCGAAAAATTCGGCCAGTGTAAGTGCGAGGCCGGTAACAATAAATTGCCCTCCGAAACCGGCAATAAACCGGTAGGTATTTAATCCGGCTCGTTCATACGTATCAGCAGTCATTACAGCTCCCAGCGCGGAATAAGGCAGATTAATGGTAGCATAGGCCGTCATTAGGAGCACATAGGTGGCACCTGCATAAATTATTTTGCCGACTTCGCCAAAGTTTGGTGTGGTAAAGGTGAGAATGGCTAAAACAGCATAGGGAACGGCACCGAATAAAATATACGGGCGGAATTTCCCCCAACGGGTGTTGGTCCTGTCGGAAACGACACCGATTATCGGGTCGATTGCCATATCCCAGAAACGGGCTACCAGCATGATGGTACCGGCTGCTGCCGCGGATATTCCATATACATCAGTGTAAAAAAACAAGAGCCAGAAACCCACCATATCCCAGACAAAATGCGATGCGGTATCTCCCAAACTATATCCAACTTTTTCCTTAAACGATAATTTTGCAACAACCTCGCTCATATAGACTTGTTTTTTAGTTAGTTACAATTCCCGAATAAAATCTGATTTCACTGCTTCTTTTGAGGGTTTCTGAACCTGCTCAAATGCTGCCTTATTATTCCAACCAAAAGTAAATAATTATTTGAATATTAATAATTCGTAATCACTTTTATAGTACTGATCCTGACAAGCAAACCTGAAGTCAATGGATCATGGCAATAATTAAATACTCAACTATTTTTTTTATTACATAAGTAGTATGAAGCAAGGAGAATGCCATTGCTTATTTTTTATCTATCCAAAATAATTTCAATTATTACTCTACAAGTGGAAAGTGGACTGTGACTAACCAAAAAGAGAAGGATTTGTGAATACATTGGCCAGAATATTTGTTGCAGTATCGCTTCCAAATTGTTTTAACTTAATGATAATTTTCGATTTCTTCTCTTCTTTATCTAATTTCTTGTCACTAATTAAAGCCTGAAGTTCTTTAAGCTGGCCGCCTGTCAATTCCTCCTGAATGGACTCAATAAATATACTCAGACTTACTTTAGTTTCCTGATTTTGTGATTCTGTGATATTAATATTTAGTTTTTCTTCTTTATTGACGAGCAATTCAGGTAAACCGAATCTTTTTATTTCTTTAATCAAACCGAGAATCAATTCCTGCGCCTGTAGTTTCCTGTTATCTACATTATCCGTATTAAAACCAATATTGACAGCAAATTCCATGTTTTCAATTTGTTTTTCCGGGACGCTGTTTTTACCATATATCCTGATTATCAGATTGGCTGCATTGTTTTTCCAATCTTCCAATGAATATGAATCCCTGATTTTTTGAGTTTCTTCGAGGAGTTCATTTAATGCTTCCAATACTTTGTCTTCCATATTACTGAGAATTAATGTTCGTTTCAATTCTTTTTGCAAATTTGTTTTCACCCATCATCAAAGATATTAAACACTTCGATATAAAAGCAAAAAACAAGCTGTTAAGATTGATTAGTGGAAGTTGAGATTTCGAATAACTGCCGGATTAAGTTACAGCTTATTCAAATTAATTGAATATGAATAACGCTATTTCTATCTGATAACCTCTTTTAATTTTCTATTTAGCTCTTTGGGTCACTCTTAAATTTTTTCTGCTGTTTCCTTATTACACCTTATTCACAAATAAGATGTAAATCATTGGTGATGGAAAGAAATTATATTCAGCATCGTAGCCATCAAAAATTATAACTTATTCTTATTTTCTAAAAATACCGTACTTTTAACCAACTATTTAAGAACTGTATATGCTGGTTAAAACAATCGGATGCGCTATTCAAGGTATAACGGCGACTGTTATTACTATAGAAGTTAATGTAGACCAGGGAATCCAGTTCTCCATGGTTGGCTTGCCCGATAATGCGGTAAAAGAAAGTCATCAGCGGATTGAAACTGCTTTGCTCAATATCGGGTATAAGTTTCCACGAAAAAAGATTATTATTAATACGGCTCCGGCCGATATACGCAAGGAAAGCTCTTCGTATGCTCTCCTTTTGCCATTGGATTGCTGGCTGCTTCCGAACAATTAATTACAGATGTTCTGGATAAATATATAATTATGGGCGAGTTATCGCTCGATGGAAGCCTGCAGCCCATAAAAGGCGCATTGCCGATTGCCATCGAAGCTCGCGATAACGGATATAAAGGTTTTATCCTTCCGAAGGTAAATGCCCGCGAAGCCGCCATAGTAAATGATCTTGAAGTATATAGGGTTGAAACGCTAAAGGTAGTAATTCAGTTCCTTGAAAGAAGCCTTACCCTGGAGCCGGTAATTATCAATACCCGTGAAGAGTTTTACTCACATCTGAATAGTTGAGAATTCGACTTCAGCGATGTAAAAGGACAGGAAAATATCAAGCAGTCGCTTGAAATTGCGGCTGCCGGAGGTCATAATGTTATTTTGATAGTACCGCCGGTTGCAGGGGAAACCATGCTGGCTAAAAGGCTGCCATCCATATTACCCCCGCTAAACCTGCGTGAAGTACACGAAACCACCAAGATACATTCGGTTGCCGGTAAAATGGAGCGGTAAGCTTCGCTTATAAGCATCAGGCCGTTCCGCAGCCCGCACCATACCATTTCGGACGTAGTATTTATTCGCTTTTTGGCGGGGTGACAATGATGTTAACATCAGGTTTCTTCTCCGGGGTTACAATGATGACATCTTTCTGATTGGCCTTTTTTTGCCTCATTTCACGGTTAGTTTGTTTGGGTGTCCCATCGCGATAAGTGCGGCAAGATAATCCACCGAACAAAAACACCAACAACAAAACTGTTACTGATGCAGTTCTGATTGATACTGCTCTAAACTTTGTCATAATTTTTAATTTTAAATGTAAATGAATTAGTAAGACACAAAATTAGGCACACTGATTCCGGGTATGTTACACAATTACTGAAATTAGTTACATATTTCACAGTTCCTCCCATTTGTTTTTGAACTGACTCATTTGAACCCAGCGATACTTATGTTTTAGTAGCGAGCTTTATTTTTATCTAAAAGAGCCGTATTTGAATGTATTCGTTATAATTTAATAATTATCGGCGTTTGATTCTATATTGTTAAAAGAAATCCCAGGTTCATCTGGTATGTCCTCTCATTGTAAATGATGTTGTCACTGCTATTGATATATCAGAACCTGCTTCCTTTTTGAAAAAGATTTTTGGGATTATTTTTTGCATTGGGTGCATCAATGTTTGTCAGATGTTGCCTTTATTTTTGTGGTGGCACTAAATTGGATTGCAACTAACTGATTATTAATTACAAATTATAGAATGAATTAAAATGAAATACATTCTTTCCTGTTTCTTAAATCTGCTATATCCAAAAGAAAATATAAATGATTGAAGTTTGAAAGAAATTAAACTTTACATAGTTGCCTTCAATATTTATACCTTGATTATTAATTTCTAAAAATACCGTACTTTTAACCAACTATTTAAAAACTGATTATGCTGGTTAAAACATTCGGATGCGCTATTCAAGGTATAACAGCGACTGTTATTACTATAGAAGTTAATGTAGATCAGGGAATTCAGTTTTCCATGGTTGGCTTGCCCGATAATGCAGTAAAGGAAAGTCACCAGCGGATTGAAGCCGCTTTGCTCAATATCGGGTATAAATTTCCGAGAAAGAAAATCATTATCAATATGGCT
>JBBQSY010000101.1:0-12899 GCA_038213495.1 Bacteroidales bacterium | reverse complement strand
CACATTCATTAAATCTCAAATTCCAAATTCCAATCTCCAATTCCAAGCGGGGTTTAAGAGTAGGCCTTGGTTCTTGAGATTTGGGATTTGAGACTTGGGTCTTTTTTTAATGCGTACTTTTATCCCACACTAAGTATAAGTTATTTAAAATAAGCAAGATATGAAAACTCCTTTTTTAATCCTTTTTATTTTAGCTTTGCTTTGCGGCGGGTCGGGTCTTTACGGGCAGAATACAGTTCCGAAAATGCCTCTAGATCCGGAAACAAAGCTGATAACGTACAAAGAAGTTGTAACTACAGCCGGCACACAGCTCGAACTATACAACCGTGCTATCGAGTGGATCAATAAACAATATAAAAATCCCGCCGATGCCACCAAAGTGAGGAATCCCACTTCCGGAGTAATCGAAATTATTCATCGCATCGAACTTACCCGAAAAGAACAAGGCATTACAGTCGGATCAGGAATAGTGGATTATTCGATGAAACTCGAGATGAAAGATGGACGTTTCCGCTATACCATTTCAAATTTTAACTCAAAAGATGTTTCACGTCAGCCGGTTGAACGCTGGATGGATAAAAATGATAAATCATACAACCCCCTTTGGGACGACTACCTGAAACAGGTCGACGCCTTTACCCTTAAACTAATCGAAAGTCTGAAACAAGGTATGCAGCCCCCGGCTCCCAAACAACCGGATGTTTGGTAAAGAATTTTTTCGGTTTCGTTTTATTTTTTCTCAGAAACCCTTTTCACCCCGGCATAATTTACAGTTTTCACCTCGCCCAGGTAATCAAGCAAAGTTTGGGCTGTTGTGTTGTAATTGGTTGTTCCCGGATCAGTGTGGTTAAATTTATAGCTGGCTGATATATAGCTGTTTACCCCTACAGTGTAGGTTTTTGTAACATCAATCAGGTTCCCGGATCTGTCTTTCATCTCCACATCGCTGCACAATCCATCCGCATTCACTGTAACAGTATATGTCATTCCTGACGGCACCAGGTCGAGGGATTTTTCGCGGTTATAGGAGTTGCATATCAGCGATTTAATTTCGTCATACGTCATGGTATATGTTACCACCTGGTTGCCGAAAGGATCGAGACGGAAGATATCTTTCAAAAGGATATCGCCTTGTGGCAAACCCGAAATTCGGATTCCACCTCCGTTTTGAAAAGCAAAGTCTACTTTCATCCTGGCTGTAATGGCATCGGTCATCAGGCAACCGAGTTCATCCTGGTTGCTGAATGCCGTTTCGGCTGTAGCTACAACTCTTTTCATCTCCTCGTTGCTGTTGTATTTGTCGATTACAGCCTGCACTTCGGGTTCCGTTTTCGTAAGACTTGCCAGTGGCAGCAGTTGGTAGCTGCGATCGGTTATCTTTTTCTTTTTCACCTGCAGGGTTATTATCCCGACATTTCTTAAGCCGGAACCCGTTTGTACAATCATTACGCCGTTTACCATCATGGGTTTGCTCATGGTGGTGTGCGAATGCCCTCCGATTATCAGGTCGAACTGCGGATATGTTTTTGCAAGAACTTCATCGTCTTCAACGCCCAGGTGCGTCAGGCCAATCAGCATTCCGTATTTTTTCTTCAACCATAAAAAGTCTTTTGTTTTTTCAATTCCGTTGGTGAATTTTAGCCCTTCCAGCCGCGACGGATGCGAATCGGGCAAACCGTTTTCTCCCAGTTGTATCATGCCCAGGAATGGGATTTTTATTTTACCAGCATTCAGTATCACATAAGGCTCAGGTTGTTTTACAACTGCTCCCGAAGCATCAATATTGCAACTGATAAACGGGAATGTTGCCTGCTCCCGGCGCTTGTTCTGCAGTTCCTGCCCCATATCAAACTCATGATTTCCCATTGCCGTAACATCAAAATGAAGCATATTCATCAGTTCAATCATCGGGTATCCATTGTCGGGATACATATCTACAATAGGATTGCCGGTAAAATTATCACCGGCAGCAACCAGGAAAACATATTTGTGCGTTTTGCGCAAACTATCGGCCAGGTATGCCAGTTTCCCGAAATTGTCGATGCGCGAATGCATATCATTGGTATGCAGGATAATGATCTCTGTGGGTTTACAATGCTTCTGGGCAATGGAATAATTGTTTGCCGAAAACAATGTAAAAACGGCTATAAAAAGCAGAATAGATTTTAATTTCATTTTCTTATCAGATTAATGATCAGGATATTTCAAAGGAATTACAAAAACAAAGATAAAGGACTTGCCTGTATCTTACAATACTAACAATAAATTTGATAATACGTTATTATAATCTATTCATTGTCGATCGGTATTCTTACTCCGCCCTCTTTAAAAAGAACATCTGCCCCTCATACACCGGTCCATCCGTTTCGGTGAGGTTCCCAAACCGGTCGAAAACACATAGTTTGCCGCTTTTCAACATTTTAAAGCTGCGTTCCGAATAGGCTAAAACCATATCGCTGATAGTGGCTCCCTTGAAAATAATGATTTCGCTTTTATTGAGGATTACTTTCATGGCTGAGCCGGAATTAAAAGGCGTGAGGTGCTTTTAGGTTTAAGTTGAAGCGTTTGCAAATCTATATTTTCAATCAGGACAACACCCGGGTTTTTACCTTTTTCAAAGCTTCCCAGTTTTCGGTTTAGTCCCAGGAATTCAGCCCCGTTCAGTGTTCCCCAACCAATAAGTTCGGTAAGCGGAATCTCCGGAAAAAATTTCTGAATGGTTTTTATTTCTTCAAGTATGCTCAAGTTTTTATTCGATGCAAGGCTGTCGGTTCCGAGGGTGATCCGGCAATTATTCGATCTGAAAAGATTTATGTCGGGTAAGCGGTTTTCGATATACAGGTTTGCATTGGGGCAGAAACACCAGCTTGCCTGGCCGAAATGCTTCTTCACAAAATCAATATCCACTTGTTCCGATACGGTATTATGAACCAACAGGAGTTTCTGATCAGGGGTGAAATATCCGGCAATACTTTCCATGGGTCTCTTGCCGGTTCCTGGTGTTGGTGCAAGATCCGGATTAAATGCACTTCTACGTAAGGCAATGGCTCCGGTACCATCCATGAAAAACTGATTTTCATCTTCGTTCTCCTGGTGATGAATACTGCAAATTTCGTTACCGGATGATGTGGAAACCAGGCTGAAAAGTTCTTCTGAAAGTGAATACGTGGCATGAGGAACCAGGGAAACTTTCCCTGACAATTGCTGTGCCTCAAAGCGTGATTTTAATTGCAATGCTTTTTCGAAAATGGCCTCTGCATGCGAGGGGCCCGAACCAAATACTTCTACGAAAGTGTGAAAATATTGCCTGCTCTTGCTTTTAAAATTTAGTGTGTTATCCCTGTTGGCGATATCGGCAGTGGCTACAATACCTGACTGCTCCATATCGGAAGCTGCTTTAATTATGGATTTTAAAATATAATTGACTGAAACCGATTTTCTGAATTTTTCGAGCTGCCAGATGAAATAATCAAGTCCTTTGCCATCGGATATCAATCCTTTGGCCCATGAAAGCTCGAGATGACAATGTGTATTTACAAAACCCGGGCAAAGAATGCCCCTGTACCTAACGATTTCATTCAAATTAATGCTCGGGTCGTTTTTATCAAGAATTCCTTGTATATTCCCTTCGCCATCAACAGCCAGCACACTTTCGTAGCAGGGATTTCCTGAAACAGGGATGATACAGTCAGCCGAAAGATAGTGCATGGAGGGGTAGATTGGGGGATATGTACAAAGCTATTGCTTTTTTTGAATGAGAAGCATTGCGTATGCATCAACAGAAAGAAATATTATTTGTTCAGAAAGCATTTTAAATTTCCGGGATTGTTCAAAACATTAAACAAAACATTAAACAATAACTCAGCATCGCTGTTTAATCTATAATTTTTTAAATTTTCACATGACTGATTTACTAACTTTGCGAACCAATACCGATTAATGAAAAATAACAGTATTACAAACGGGTTTTCCCGATTGGATAAAGAACAGAAGATCAACCTGGTTTCGACTCACGTTGCTGACCCTGTCATTTTTAGTAATACCCTGCATTCGTCGTGGCATCGTGATTCTATGATGCAGAAAATGATTGATGAATTCAGCGAAAACACCCTGGGTAATTATTATTTCCCCTTTGGCGTTGCACCTAACTTCATGATCAACGGGAAAATGTATATGGTTCCTATGGTTATCGAAGAGAGCTCCGTGGTGGCGGCGGCATCGGGAGCAGCAAAATTCTGGGCCGAAAGGGGAGGCTTTCACAGCGAGATTATCGGGACCGAAAAAATAGGGCAGGTTCATTTTACTTTTGACGGGGGATTCACTCTCTTAAACCGCTATTTTGAAGATATCCGGCTTAAAATGTACGCCAATACGAAACCCATTACATCGAATATGATGAAGCGTGGAGGCGGAATTCTCGATATAAAGCTGGTGGATATGACGGATAAAATTCCGGATTATTACCAGGTGAAAGCCACTTTTGATACACGCGACTCGATGGGTGCCAATTTCATTAATTCGTGCCTCGAGGAATTTGCTGATACTTTACGCGATTTTGCGGCAGCCGAACCAGAATTATCTGCTTGTAACCTTTATATTGTGATGTCAATCCTGTCGAACTATACCCCTGATTGCCTGGTGCGTACATGGGTGGAAGGCGAAATCGTAGAAGACGGGCATCAATACGACGACTTTTATACCGACAGAGAGTTTGTAACCCGTTTCGAAACCGGGGTGCATATCGCGCAGATAGATAAATATCGTGCAACAACACACAACAAAGGAATCTATAACGGAATTGATGCGGTAGTACTGGCAACCGGCAACGATTTCAGAGCGGTGGAAGCCTGTGGCCATGCCTATGCCTCACGAAACGGAGAATACAGCAGCCTTTCGAAAGTTGAAATTTCGGGAAACATATTCCGTTTTTCGCTTGAGGTTCCTATGTCGTTGGGCACGGTGGGCGGACTTACACATCTGCACCCGATGGCAAAACTGTCGCTGGAATTGTTAGGCGATCCCGATGCATCCCAACTCATGATGATAGCTTCGGCAGCCGGGCTGGCAAATAACTTTTCTGCCGTTAAATCCCTCGTTACAAAAGGAATACAGAAGGGCCACATGAAAATGCATTTGCTTAATATTCTGAATGTTTACAAAGCCACCGACGACGAAAAGAAACATGCAGTTGAATATTTCAAACACGAAAAAGTTTCGTACAATGCGGTTAACAGTTTCCTGGAATCGATCCGGTAATAGGTCTCTTTCGAAGGGAAAAGGAGACTGAGGGACTGAGGGACTGAGAGACTGAGGGACTGAGAGACTAAGAGACAAGGGGACATGGAGACAAGGGGACATGGAGAAAGGGGGAAGTGGAGAAAGGAGTAAAGGTTTCATTCAAAAATCCCTTTGAATTTGAACGCGAAGCATTGAACCCTTTTACGCGAAGCATTGAACCCGTCACTGCAAGGAGGAACGACGAAGCAGGAACGCGCAGCCTTGAACGCGCAGCATTGAACGCCAACGGCATTGAACATTGAAACCCTGAAACTAAATCAACCAACTCCGAAATCCGTGTCATTTAATTCCTATTTCAACGCCAAGCTTTTGCTTACCGCCGAATACCTTGTATTGAACGGTGCAAAAGCGCTTGCGGTTCCGTTGCGCTTCGGGCAAAGTCTCGTTGTTGAAGAAAATAAACAAGGACTTATCTCGTGGAAATCCATTGCCCATGATGGCACAACATGGTTCAGCGGGAAATATGCTCTCAATGATTTTCGTATCATCGAAAGCAGCGATCCGGATATGGCCCGGCATCCGCAACGGCTAATGCTTGCTTCACGAAAACTGAATCCTTCATTTTTGAGTTTTTCGGAAGGATGTCATGTGATTTCCACTCTAAACTATCCTTTATTGTGGGGGCTGGGAAGCAGCTCAACCCTGATTGCCGGCATCGCAGCCTGGGCTGAAACCGACCCCTTTCAACTTCACTTTCAGGTTTCGAAAGGATCGGGCTACGATATTGCCTGTGCTATCAGCGATGGACCTGTTTTATATACAGTTAAGGAGAATAATCCGGAATTTCAGAGGGTTGTTTTTGCACCAACCTTTGCGGATAAAATTTTCTTTGTGTACCAGGGAAATAAACAGGATTCCGCAGAGGGTATTCAGAAATACAGAAACCGGAACTCTTCTCCGGATTCAAATGCAATAAATACAGCAAACCGTTTAACAGAAAGCATGCTTTGCGCCACCACACTGAATGAATTTGATGAGATAATACGTGAACATGAATTGCTGATAGGATCTTTATTGAATACACCAACCTTAAGACAAAAGATGTTCAGCGATTTGCCCGGCGAGGTAAAATCGTTGGGGGCCTGGGGCGGAGATTTTTGCATGCTCACCTGGCAAGATGATACTATCCTGCTTCCTGGGTACCTGAAAAGTAAAGGACTCGAAACATGGTTTAATTTCAACGATATTGTACTTTAGCAACCAAATCCCATTTTCAGATGACCAACTCTGATTTTTCAGGTTCCGGATTAGCTTCAGTTTTAATAGATCCTGTATCAGTTTCATGGCAATCGCCAAGTAATATCGCATTGGTAAAATATTGGGGAAAAACCGGGCGTCAGTTGCCTGTAAACCCGTCACTTAGCATGACTCTTTCCAATGCGGTAACGATAACCACATTAACCGCTTTTCCTCGTGAATCCGAAGGTGAGATTGAACTCGGTTTCTGGTTCGAAGGAAATCAGAATACTGCTTTTGGAGAGCGCATGAGCCGCTATCTGGAATCAGTTACAGATATTTTTCCTTGGCTCAGGCAGGTAAATTTAAAAATTGAAACCCGGAATACGTTTCCACATTCAGCCGGAATAGCATCCTCAGCTTCCGCATTCAGTGCCTTGGCGCTCTGCCTGTGTTCACTCGACAGTGAATTATCGGGTATTCTGCTTGAAGAATCCGAATTCAGATTTAAAGCTTCCTACGTGGCAAGGCTTGGGTCGGGAAGTGCCTGCAGGTCAGTGTTTCAGGGCTTTACAGTGTGGGGCCCTACGAAAGCGCTTCCCGGTTCGTCGGATATGCTGGCAGTTCCGGTTACTGATGTTCACCCCGTGTTTACCACCTTGCAGGATACGATACTGATTTTGAACAGGAATGAAAAACCGGTTTCTAGTTCCGAAGGGCATAAACGTATGGACGGACATTCATTTGCGGCAGCACGTATAAAACAGGCCGGAATCAACACTGTACAACTGCTTGATGCCATGAAGACCGGCGATAAACAAACATTTATGAGCATTGTCGAAAATGAAGCCTTTACTTTGCATGCGCTGATGATGACCTCCGCGAACGGATTTATGCTGATGGAGCCTGAAACGGTTCGCATTATTACCCGGATTCAGCAGTTAAGAAAAGAAACGGGACTTCATATTTGTTTTACACTGGATGCAGGTCCTAATGTACATTTACTTTATTTTAGTGATGAAATTGAACAAGTGAATAAATTAATTGTTGAGGATTTATTAAAAAATAATAAACAAAATACACGGTTAGATGATTTTTATGGTGCCGGTCCGGTTAAAGTCGGGTAAGCTCATACAGATTATTGCATTTCAGGTTTCCGAAAAAAAACAGAATGAACAAAAAATCAGATATTTTTTACGGTAAAGTATTGTTATTCGGCGAGTATAGCATTCTTTTCAATTCCAAAGGTCTTACCATACCCTACTCGCATTTCACCGGGCAGTTGAGTTTCATTAACGACGACAAGTATACGGATTACGACTTGGCGGTGAAGTCGAACCAACATTTAAAAGAGTTTCTGGCTTATATGCTCGAACTTGAAGCAACAGGTGAAATGCCATGTAAAATAGAGTTTAAAAAGCTATGGAGTGACCTGGAAAAGGGATTGTATTTCGAATCCAATATTCCGCAGGGATATGGAATCGGAAGTTCCGGAGCGCTGGTTGCAGCAATTTACGATCGGTATTGCCCCGATAAAATTGAAGCCAATGAATCCATTTCAGGAAAGGATATCAGCAGGCTGAAAGTGATATTCTCGAAACTGGAATCTCTTTTTCACGGCAAAAGCAGTGGAATTGACCCTCTTAATTGTTATCTTCAACACCCCTTGCTTATCCATTCGCACAATGATATCGCTATTACCGGCGTTCCGCGCAGTAAGTTCGAAAGCGAAGGTGTGATTTTTCTTGTCGATACAGGAAAAACCGGGAAAACCGGACCGTTGGTCAACCATTTTCTTGAGCAGATGCGTTTCAAGGAGTATGAAAATCTGTTTAAAACCGATTATATTCCCTGGGTTAACCAGTGTATTTCGGATCTGCTTAGTGGAAATATGCCCTCTTTTTTCAAATCCCTCGTTAAACTTTCAGCATTCCAGTTGACCCATTTCACGAATATGATACCCAAAAATTTTATGGAATCGTGGAAATGGGGATTAGATACCGGTACTTTCCAGCTTAAACTGTGCGGCTCTGGCGGAGGTGGTTTTTTGCTGGGTTTTACAACCGATTACCCTGCTGCAAAACAATATTTTTCAGACCAGAAACACGATCTGATCCCGGTTTATAAGTCATCCGGTTTGAATTAATCATCCCATTTTACAATTTATTTTCAGCAAACAGGTTTTTATCCTCTACTTTTGTATTGGATTAACCACTTATCGTTTTATTCTTATGCACAATTCATTCAGCCTTACTGGCAAAATAGTTGATGTTGTCGGCGGAAAAATATTTCCCGGCGAAGTTGAGGTTAAAGATGGTCGTATAGTATCATTGAAACCCAGCAATACCGTTGAAAATCAATTTATCCTCCCTGGATTGATCGATGCCCATGTTCATATCGAAAGCTCCATGCTCGTCCCGGCCGAATTTGGCCGGCTTGCCGTTGTTCATGGCACAACAGCCACTGTTTCCGATCCGCACGAGATTGCCAATGTGCTTGGAATGGAAGGAGTTGATTTTATGATACGAAACGGCAATCTGTCACCTTTTAAATTTCACTTCGGAGCACCATCCTGCGTTCCGGCAACCGGCTTCGAATCCTCTGGTGCAGTTATAACTTCAGCCCAGATCGATGAGTTATTGCAGAGAGACGATATATGGTACCTATCAGAAATGATGAATTTTCCCGGAGTTATTTTTGGCGACGGTGAAGTTCATAAAAAACTTGCCTTTGCACTACATTATAACAAACCTGTGGATGGCCATGCGCCCGGTCTGGATAAAGAGGATATAATTAAATATGCCGCTGCCGGAATTACAACCGATCACGAATGCACCAATATTGATGAAACTGTTGCAAAGATTAATGCCGGAATGCATATCCTGATCCGCGAAGGAAGCGCCGCCCGGAATTTCGATGCCCTTGTTGCTTTACTGGGAACTCATCCCGAAAAGGTGATGTTTTGCAGCGACGACAAGCATCCTGACGACCTGGTAGCCGGCCACATTAACCGACTTATAAAACGGGCTATAAAAGCCGGTTTTGATACTATGGCTGTTCTCAGAGCGTGTACGCTCAACCCGGTGCGACACTATAAAATGAATTGCGGACTGCTTCAGCCCGGTGATGCAGCCGACATGGTTATCGTGGATAACTTTAGTGATTTTAATGTACAAAGGACGTATATTAACGGAGTTGTTGTGGCCGAAAAAGGAAAAACCCTGTTGCCATCATACAGTTATGAGACGCCCAACCGTTTTGTTGCCTCCGCCGTTACAGCGGCTGATCTTGAAGTTACCGCAGGTAAGGGCAAACTGAAAGTTATAAAGGCTTTCGATGGAGACCTGGTAACGGAGATGCTGACGGAAGATCCTAAACTATCAGATGGGAAAGTAGTAAGTGATATTCCGAATGATATACTTAAAATTACAGTGATCAACCGATACTCACCGGCAAAACCCGCTATTGCATTTATCAGGGGATTTGGCCTGAAGCGCGGAGCAATGGCCTCTACTGTGGCTCATGACAGTCATAATATTATTTGCATCGGCACCAATGATACGGATATGGTTTCGGTAATCAACAGCCTGGTAGCAAATAAAGGAGGAATTTCAGTTACCGATGGACTTAACCTGGATGTGCTTCCTTTACCCGTGGCAGGTTTGATGGGCAACACAAATGGATATATGGTTGCTGAAATGTATGAACAAATCAATGCAAAAGCGCTTGCCTTGGGAGGTCCCCTCGAGGCTCCTTTTATGACACTTTCCTTCATGGCATTGCTGGTGATACCTGAACTGAAGCTAAGTGATAAAGGACTTTTCGACGGAACAAAATTTGCTCTTACGGAATTGTTCGCTGGTGTAACAGCCTGAAAATCCAGGTAGAAAATCCTGTTATATCAAGAATATTTTTAGGTATTAGCCTTGTTTTATAAGGTATATGCAGCCTATAAATAATTAATAATCAATAAAATATAATATTTTTGTAAAAACGAATGAATAAAGTTACATATTTACGATGTGGTAATGTATTTATTTATACTTTTGTAAAAAATTTACTGAAATGACAGAACCTTTGAAACTTGATATCGTAAAACTTGAAGCCGCAGCAAGTAAACTGCGTGCCATGGCTCACCCTATGCGTATTGCAATTATCGAATTGCTGAATAATAATAAGAAACTCAATGTGACTGAAATATACGAAGCCCTGCGTATCGAGCAGGCTGCAGCCTCACATCATCTTAATATTCTGAAAAGCAAAGGTATACTTGCCTCGAAACGCGACGGAAAACAGATCCATTATTCGTTGAAAAACAGGACGTTACTCGATATTATTACCTGCATCAACAAATGCAACGAAGCACAATAAATCTGCTAAAATAATTTATTTAGGCTGATGGTCCTGCGGGACTATAAATCCCACGTTTCTTCCAGTTCCCAATTGGTGCGCACCTGAAATATTTTTGGGTGTACAATCACTATTTCGGGCTGGATTTTCTTTAAGAATTCTCCGGTATCCCATCTGCCGTTGGAGTTTACATCCATAATAGCCTTCAGCCCGTATTTGGCTGGCGAAAGCAGACCGAAATCAGCCCGGTTATCTGTGGTTAAAATACGTTGATCCAGGACCAGGCCTTTTTCGTTCAGTAATTGTATGATTACGGGGTAATTGTTTTCCCTACGATTAATTGTAACGGCAAATTTGCCGTATACTTCAGCAGCTTTCATCTGGAATACCACATGAGTGGAATCGCATGAGTCCCGGTAAATGTCGGTGAATGAGCCTTTAGGTATATAAGCGTC
Organism: Bacteroidales bacterium; assembly: GCA_038213495.1. GTDB lineage: Bacteria > Bacteroidota > Bacteroidia > Bacteroidales > UBA4417 > UBA4417. The sequence continues at coordinate 1,620 of JBBQSY010000101.1, read as the reverse complement.
GTAGCTGGTCGTTGCATTCCAGTTGTACGATATCAGTAAACGCCGTTGAATGCTATCGGCAAATCGTATCTCAGGTACAAATGTTGCAGTATCCTTGGTTGTAAATGCCGAGAAACTCATTGCTTTGAAATCATGTTCTTTTACAGGGTTGTTGAATGTAAGTATCAGCGGTTTGTTATAACCTAGCATCCTGTTGTAGAGTGATGTTGAATAGCCTAAACCTGTTGATGTTTCTGACCTTCTTGATTTAATACTCGCTTTCTGAACAGTGGCGATTTTAACAGTATCCAAAACCATTCCCTGGTCCGAAACCTCAAGTTTCAATGTATCGGGCTGGTTCAGCAACCAGGCGCTCAGTGTGTCGTTGCCGCTGTTCCATTCGCGGATAGCCCAGGGTAAAGAATCCGGGATATTGAGAACACGAAACTCCGGAGACTTCATAGGATAACGGAAAGCAATGGAAAGCCTGTTCCTGGCTGCCATCATGCTTTTCAGAATACGTTGCGTGGAATCCGGTTCAGGGAAAATATTAATTGACACTAAATTCTGGGTTTTCAGATCGGTTTTCTGAACAGCCACCGAATCATTCAGGTTAATAGCATTGTGATACGGCTGCACTGAATCGGAACTGAATCCAATCAACTCATTCGGCAGGTCATACATGTAATCGTTATTCATGTCCATAAGGGCTACCGCACGGTATTTGCCCGAAGCAAGGCTGTTTAAATGAAAATTTCCGTTTTCGGAAGTGCGCGAAACATAGGTTGGAATCTGTTTCATGGGTACCGAATCGGTAAAGTCTTCATACAGCATTACTATGGCTCCTACAGCAGGCATACGCGACAATGCATGCGTTACATTGCCCGAAAGACTGAGGGAATCGATTTCGGGTCCGGTCGAAAATGCAAAATTAAAGTTAGATATCGGGTTATTTTCGGCAATATCAACAATAGCGTCGCCGAAATAAAAATTGTACGTGGTGTTGCTGCGCAGGGTATCTTCCAGTTTTATAACAACCGAATGTCCTTTTATCTTAATGTCGGGCAGCTTGCTGAGCGGAGGGGAGATCAGAAGAAATTTTTCGGGCGTCTTCAACTGAACATATTCGTCGAAATTTAAAATGATTTTATTCCCTTTGAAATTGGTTGAGAGATCCTTAGGCTGGGAACTGATCATTTTAGGAGGCGTAACATCTTTTGGGCCTCCCGAAGGAGCAACAATAGTAGCGCATGACAGAAAATAAAGAGCTATTGCGGCAGGGAACAGTAACTTCAATGTAGATTTAAAATATTTTATTATTCCTGACGGCATAAACTCAGTGGATTTGCATCTGCAAAGATGCGAAAAATTCGGGGAGTAAATGATATCGAAATATTCCTCGATTGGTGGTTTGAAAAAGAATATTCACATGCTACCGTCTTTAACTTATGAAAAGAGTGTAATAAATTTCATCGATCCGATTTTAATACTGAAATAAAATAATAGGTATATACGCTTAGGCATCCTAAAATATTTATCTTTGTGGGATGGAGAACAGGGATAAATTCATTGGCGTAAACTCGATAAAATTTAACAAACGTTTCACAAGTGATGCGGATTGTTTTTTATACTTGTCCACTA
>JBBQSY010000100.1:0-12978 GCA_038213495.1 Bacteroidales bacterium | reverse complement strand
TACTAATGAAATACAAAACGGGAGATTGCTCAGAGGAGGGACTTTGGATGGGTATAAAATATTTCGTTTCAATGTTTACGTTGATGGGAAAACTATCAACTCACAGCTTTTTTATTATAAACTTGTGGCTAAGTACTTTATCCCCAAAACCAACGAAAACCAGGAGCATGTAATTCACCTGGACTACTGCCGTTCCAACGATCATACACAAAACCTGAAATGGGTTACCTCACCCGAACGATTGGAACATATACGGAAAAGCCCTTTTGTTATTGAGGCGAGGAAGAAATTTATTGAATTTAACCAAAATGGCAAAGGTTCAAAACTAACAACAACCAGGGTAATGATGATCAAAAAGCTTCTGGCCAATCCAAATAGAAAAACACGTATTAAAATGATTGCCAGGCAATTTGGAGTTAGCGAAATGCAGATATACCGTATTAAAAGTGGTGAAAACTGGGGGCAGGTAAAATTTTAAAAGTCTTTTTCACAGATCAATAGGGAATCTTATCAACAGCCTCAATCCATTTTTCAAAAACCTCATTCGCCTCATTCTGCAGTAACTGCGTAGGATGCAGCATTCTTTTTTCGAGAGGTAAGGCAAGTTCGGTATAAAATAATTCATCATCAAATCCGGCCCGCGAAGCGTCGACCCTGTCGGCTGCATAATAAAGTTTGTCAATCCTTGCCCACATAATGGCACCCAGGCACATAGGGCAAGGCTCACAACTGGCATAAATCTCACATCCTGTCAGGTCGAAGGTTTCGAGTGATTTGCATGCTTCGCGAATGGCTACAACTTCGGCATGAGCGGTAGGGTCGTTGGTGGAAGTTACCCGGTTACCCACTGCCGCTATTATTTTCCCGTCGCGCACAACCACGGCACCAAAAGGGCCGCCTTTGCCGGTATGGATATTTTCATCAGCCTTTTTTATAGCCTCAAGCATGTATTTATTCTTTTCTTCAGTCGACATTCTCTAAATTGTAAAGTTCATACAAGTCTTAAATTCCAATCCCGATAACTATCGGAACCAAGTTCCAAATATCAAATTCCAAGTTTCAAAACCAAATTCTCCGGTTTGTTAAAAATTTGTTTTTCAGGGTTCTCCCCCTTGGGGAGATGTCCGCAGGACAGAGGGGTTTTTGATTAAATCCCAAATTCCAGGTCTCAAGTTCTAAGTCTCAAGTTCCAGGTCTCAAGTTTCAAACCCTGAAACCCTTAAACCCTGAAACCCTTCAGCCCCTTTCTTCCCATGATCCGGTAACATCCTCAGCAAGCAGTGCTTTTTCAAGAAAATGAATATACCGGCTCCTTGGTATCATTTCGCCGCCAAGGCTTTCGAGGTGGTTGGTATATACCTGGGCATCAATTATTTCAAAGTTCCATTTATTAAGTTTTTCAACCAGGTAATACATAGCTACTTTAGAGGCATTTGTTACATAGTGAAACATCGATTCCCCGAAGAATGCCTTTCCCAATGCAACTCCATATAAGCCTCCAACCAGTTCTCCATCGAGCCAGGTTTCGGCGGAGTGGGCAAAGCCAGCCTCGTGAAGGCGGATATAGGCATTTTTCATCTCCTTGGTTATCCAGGTTCCTTCTTCACCTTTACGGGGAGTCTTGGCGCAGTTTTTTATAACTTTTTCGAAGGCTTTATCGATAGTAACAGAAAACTGCTTTTTCTTAATCGCTTGTTTCAGGCTGTGTGAGATTATCATTCTCGAAGGGAAAAGCACCATCCTCGGATCGGGCGACCACCAAAGTATAGGCATTCCGCTTTCATACCAGGGAAAAATACCTTTCGAATATGCTTGTTTCAACCGCTCAATACTAAGGTCTCCGCCAACGGCAAGCAAGCCAGACTCATCAGCCTCATCAAGGTCAGGGAATTCAAAGCTTTGTCGTGATATTTCAACCGGCATCTGAAGGGATTAATGTTGCAAATATAGTTTAGTATTATGTTTTTTGCCAGAACTTCTTAAGAATCAGCTAATCTTTTTCAAGCGAACTCAGTATAATACTGCAAACTTCACGGATTTGTTCTTCAGTAATGGTAAGTGGAGGAGCAATACGTATCGACGAATCATTAAAAAGAAACCAGTCGATAATTACACCTTCCTCAATACAGCGGTCGATAACTCTTTTTACATGCCCGAAATTGTCGAGTTGCAAGGCGATCAGTAAGCCAACTGCCCTTATCTCGCTGATAGCCGGACTTTTACCCAATAAATCAACAAAAAGTGCACTTTTTAATGCTACGCTTTCAATCAGTTTTTCGTTAATGATGACCCCGATATTGGCCAGGGCAGCCGCGCAACTTACCGGATGTCCGCCAAAAGTTGTAATATGCCCGAGAACAGGATTGAAAGTGAGCGTTTGCATAATTTCGTGCGACGAAATAAATGCACCTACAGGCATTCCTCCTCCTAATCCTTTGGCTAGCAGAAGTATATCCGGAACTATATTGTATTTTTCAAATGCAAACATACTTCCGGTCCGGCCCATTCCGGTCTGTATTTCGTCAAAAATAAGTAAGGTCCCGGTTTCGTTGCAACGATTTCGGAGCGCTGTTAAAAATTCAGGTTTCGCAGCAATAATTCCGGCTTCGCCTTGCACAGGTTCAATAATTACACATGCAGTTTCAGTAGTTATACTTTTTAACCCGGCAACACTGTTAAACTCAAGATGCTCAATGCCCGGAAGAAGCGGGCCAAAAGGTATCTGGTAACTTTCGTTGCCAATTACGCTGAGTGCGCCATGTGTGCTGCCGTGGTAAGCATTCTTAAAAGCTACTATGTTGTGTCTTCCGGTGTATCGTTTTGCTAATTTAAGAGCTCCTTCCACGGCTTCGCTGCCTGAATTTACAAAATAGCAGTTATTGAGATTTTCTGGAAGCAATTCAGCCAGAGCACCTGCAAGCTTTACCTGGGGTGATTGAACAAACTCACCGTAAACCATAAGGTGAAGATAATTATCTGCCTGGTCTTTAATGGCTTGTACAACTTTAGGGTGCCTGTGACCCGTGTTACTAACCGAAATGCCTGAAATAAGATCAATATATTTTTTCCCGGCGGCATCAAAAAGATAAACTCCTTCAGCTTTCACAATTTCAAGTGCCAATGGCGAATCGCTGGTTTGTGCCAGGTTATTTAAAAAAAGTTGCCGGTCGGATACCATTCAGATACTATATTGGGTTGTAAAAGTACTATTTATTGACGCGATTTCATTTTTAGCTTGCTTAAAAATCAAAATTAACGTATTATTGTATTATTAAAAGCGGAATGAAAGATAAAATTGTTGTAGTTACAGGGGCGTCTTCAGGAATAGGAAAAGCACTGGCTTATGAGTTTGGACGAAAAGGAGCAAAGGTCGTTCTGGCAGCGCGCAACCTGACGAATCTTGAGGAAATTGTAAATGATCTTAATAAACAAGGAATTCAGGCTCTTGCAGTTCAAACGGATGTAAGCAACGAAAATGATTGTCGCATATTGATTGAAAAGACGTTGGAAAAATTTGGCAGAATCGATGTTCTGATCAACAATGCGGGGATAAGTATGAGAGCACTTTTTATAGATTTGCAACTCGATGTAATGCGCCGGTTGATGGATACAAATTATTGGGGAACAGTGTATTGTACAAAATTCGCTTTGCCCCATCTATTAAAAACAGGTGGTTCACTTGTAGGTGTTATTTCCATTGCCGGATTGATCGGTATACCCGGTAGAACCGCATATTCAGCTTCCAAGTTCGCCATTCGTGGTTTTTTGGATGCCGTCAGGATTGAGAACTTGAAAACCGGGCTTCATGTTCTGGTTGTGGCTCCGGGATTTACTACTTCAAATATCAGGAGGGCGGCTTTATTGGCTGATGGAAGCGAACAAGGCGAAACTCCTCGGGACGAAAATCACATGATGTCATCGGAAGATGTTGCATCTTCTGTTTATAAAGCGGTAATGAAGCAGAAACGACAATTGATCCTGACTTTCTATGAAGGTAAATTAAATGTTTTTCTGAGAAAATTTTTACCGGAGTTTATAGATAATCAGATTTATAAAGCTTTTGCAAAAGAACCTGATTCACCACTAAAATAACAAATCCTTTGTTTGCTTGTTTATAAAGAATTGTTGACCAAGCATCAGAAATGAAACGACTTAAACGCTCTGCATCCTTGTGATACCATGATATTAACAGTAAAGTCTTAAATACATCAAATCAAAACGAAATAAAATGAACCTGCAAATAATATTAAAGAGTGGAATGGGCGATATTCATTTTGGATGTACCCCTGAGTTGATACGGACTTCCTTTGGTGAGCCTGAAGAAGTTGAAGAACTTGAAAGTGCCTATGATGAGATGGTCGAAAGCATTGTATGGAATTATCCGGATGCCGGATTGAATTTCTTTTTTGATGCAGCAAACGGAGAGCCGACTCTGAGTACCATCGAATCGGATAACCTTGAAACAGTGCTGTTTAATGCCCGGGTTTTTAATATAAAAAGGAATAAGATAATTTCCCTCATGAAAGAAAACGGCTTTAGCGATATGGACGAAGAAGATGAATCCTGGGGCGAACACCGCATTACGTTCGAAGATGCACAGATTGATTTTTATTTTGCCGACCAGGAACTTACGCTGGTAAGCTGGAGTTCGAGATAGGTTCGTCTGAAATATTAATTCGTTCTTTTTGTTTCGAAATTTATCGAACTGCTTATACCTTTCAATCAAGTGAACCACATAGAAACATAAACCACATAGAATTGCACATAGAAAAAAACATGCTTAGCTTTAGTTCAAAGATTAAGCATCTATGCGTTACCTATGTTTATATTTGGTTCAATTGGCTGATAAACAGATATTTATAAACATAGAGCAATTCTTCAGCCTAAAGATATTAGTCATGTCACAGTATCTTCTATACATAATACTGATCAACTTGCATTAGGCAGATAAGTATTTATCTAAATAATCAAGTCAACTTGACCGAAAGGGATAGGCAGTTTTATCTATATTCAATTCTTTGATTTAAAAGCAAGGATCAGTGATTTTTGATATACAAAGTATTTCCATAAAGCATCCTGACTAAGTTAAACCTCGGAATTCCTACCTATCAATAACCTTTTTCTTATACAATGGATGGTGATCCAGGATGTTTTCCCTGAGATACGCCCTGTCGAGATGGGTATATATTTCAGTTGTAGTGATGCTTGCATGGCCCAGCATTTCCTGTACGGCACGAAGATCAGCGCCTCCTTCAACGAGGTGAGTAGCAAATGAATGGCGCAGGGTATGAGGCCCTATGGTTTTATGAATGCCCGCAATCAGAGCCAGTTCTTTTATAATCATAAAAATCATTTCCCGGCTGAGCCTGGCACCACGCCGGTTAAGAAACAGGAAATCTTCATGTCCTTTTTTAATCGTAATATGGCTCCTGATTTCGTGGAGGTATAAATTAATCTGTTTCAACGCTTTACCGCTGAATGGAACCAGTCTTTCCTTGTCTCCCTTGCCTGTAATGCGCATAAATCCTTCGTTAAAATAGATGCTGCTGATTTTAAGGTTCACGAGTTCCGATACGCGCAACCCGCAGCCGTACAGCGTTTCGATCATGGCTTTGTTGCGTTCACCTTCAGGTTTTGATAAATCGATGGCGGCAATCAAACGTTCAATTTCGTTTATGGTGAGGAATTCCGGTAACTTCCGGCCGGTCCTGGGCATATCAAGCAGCAGGGTAGGGTCGTCGCTTATCAGGTTTTCGAGCAACAGGTATTTGTAAAAAGCCCTGATTCCGGAAATAATGCGCATCTGGGAGCGTGCGTTCAGCGAAGTCTGGTTCAGCCATTTCAGGAAATCCTGCAAATGGTGTAAGGTAATTCCATCCGGTTGAACAGCAATATTGTTTTCTTCCAGGAATGCTGTAAGTTTTTCAATATCATGCCGGTATGCATTCACCGAATTCTGCGAAAGCGATTTTTCGAGCCTCAGGAAAGCATCAAAACCACGGCGGTACGATTCCCATATCATAATGGCAAAGATAACTTATTGCCTGATTATTCTTTCCCGGAAAATCTCAAGGTTTGCCGAAGTAATCTGAAATATATAAAGTCCGGCGGAAAGATCTGACAGGTTGAATGTTTCCCGGGAGTGTTTTATTGTTTGATTTTCGACTATTCTGCCAGAAATATCAAGAATTGAAAGTTTACATGGTAACCTGGCACCTTCCGGTAAATGTATGCTAATTATACCTGAAGTAGGGTTTGGGAATATTGTAATTTGCTGATTTGTTGGGCGTTCAGGTAATCCAACATGCATTAGAGAATCACAACTTAAAGGTATTCCCCAGGTTTTGGAACCTTTTTTGTAATATTTCAACACATCACTATTTTCATACCAGCCTGAACCACTAAAATAGGTATATGGTCCACCCAAACCTTTAAAATAATAGCCCACCCGAAAAAAGAAATCATCAATCAAAAGCTGTTGGAAACAGTTGTTGCTCATTTCCTGAAACATGAAATAAGGATTGATTACTTTGTATGGGATCTGATAAAAAACCAAATTTGGATCGTTCAGTACACCCATAACTGATTCTGTAGCCCAGTTATTAAAATTTGCTGATAGCACTGATTCTAATGGCTCGGATTCTAATTCAGGATTTTTGGCAGAAGAAAAAGTTTGGATTTCAGTTTTCGTGCTGTATGAAAAAGTAGCCTCTGTTACTGACTTCCTGAAACAACGAAGCTCACATTTTTCAATTTTATAAGATACTGAATCGTTTGTCGGGTAATTTATCCTTTCAAGTACTCGTGAAATGGTAGAAGTTATTTCGTCAGGATAGGGAGATGAATAGAAGTACTTCGCATTATGAACAATATGAAACTCATCACCTGGTTGAAAATCATATATTTGCATAGTTTTGAGGTTGGTAATTCCAATTTCAGGATTTGTCTTGCCGACAATTTCGTAAAATGGAGAATTTGGTTCCCTGGATCTGAAGTCATCAAATTTTGGAAGACGGATCAGACCATAGTTCTTGCTAAGCCATATTTTTTGAGTGTTCAAAGGATTTGGCAGTATCTCGCCAAAGGCATTCTTTCTTGTAAGTGAAATTACCTTAACCGAATCCGTAATTCCGATAAACGTCATTAGTTTTATCTCAGTTACCTGTGCTTCAACATATTCACTCGAATAATGAAAACTGTAAAAAATCCAGGGCTCATTAATCCCGGAGTGTGTATGTATGCGGTATGTGTCAACCGAATCAGCAGATGTATAATCGAATATCTTAAACACGAACATTCCATCTGGTTTTTCAATTACAGGATAACCTAACCAGGAGCCGCCATCGATTACATAACAGTTGCCGTAATCAGTCGGCCGTAATTGATTGAAATTGCAATAATTAGTATCATCGTCAATTTTGGTTGTTGTATCAATCCGTATGGCAATTATGTTCCTGGCTATTGAATCGTAGAAAAAGTATTCAGCATCAGCCTTTATAGCTTTATAATCCTGTGCAGCAGCGTTATTTGCATCAAACGAAAAATATACTGAAAGCAAAATAACAATTCCTTTTATAATAGTTTTCATAATAGTGAACTAAATAGTACAAATGTATGTTTTTATAAAATAGCTATTTCCTGAGTCTATTCATTTTCGGTCTCGAAAATAATTTGTTTTGATTGTTGTATAATTCAGATAATATCTATACTTTTGCACCCCTGTAATAAAAATGATTATATCCAATGGCTAAGAAGAGCAAAGAAGCACGGGTACAGATAATTCTGGAGTGCACAGAGCATAAAACAAGCGGAATGCCCGGTACATCGCGCTACGTAAGCGTTAAGAACAAGAAAAATACGCCAGAGCGTCTTGAACTTAAGAAATACAACAAGATATTAAAGAAAGTAACCGTTCACCGCGAAATTAAATAATAAAATACCATGGCAAAGAAAGTTGTTGCAACCCTGCGTACCACAAGTGGTAAGGACTATGCAAAAGTTATCCGTATGGCCCGTTCACCTAAAACCGGTGCTTACGTGTTTAAAGAAACCATCGTAGCAAATGAGCTGGTAAAGGATTTCCTGGCTAAAAAATAATACGAACTACTGTTTCATACGGAAAGCTTTTTCTTTAGGGGAAAAGCTTTTTCAGTTTTCGGGAAATCGTGAAGCGCCGGAATAAGCTTATCTTTGAACAATTGAACAATTGAGCAATAGAAGAATTGAGCAATAGAACAATAGAACAATAGAACAATAGGACAAAAGAACAGTAGAACATTTGAGCTTGTCACTGCGAGGAGGAACGACGAAGCAGGAACGCGCAGCATTGAACCTTTGAAAGTGAAAAGTGATCCCGATAGCTATCGGGAGTGAAAAATAACAATTATCCATTGTAAGACTTTTGAAACTCTGAAACTCTGAAACGCGCGCAGCGCATTGAACGCGAAGCATTTGAACGCGCAGCATTGAACGCGCAGCATTGAACGCGCAGCATTGAACGCGCAGCATTGAACGCGCAGCATTGAACATTTTGAACGCGAAGCATTGAACTAATTTTTTTTAAAATGGGAATATTTTCATTTTTCAATAGAGAGAAAAAAGAGGTACTCGATAAAGGTCTCGAGAAAACACGTACAAGCGTATTTTCGAGGCTTACCAAAGCAGTTGCCGGTAAATCGACTGTTGATGACGATGTACTCGATGACCTGGAAGAGATCCTGGTTACTTCCGATGTAGGTGTTCATACTACCCTGAAAATTATCTCCCGCATACAGGAACGTGTTTCGCGCGATAAATACCTGGGAACCAGTGAGCTGAATGGATTATTAAAAGAAGAAATTGCTGAGCTGCTTACCGAGAATGATACCGGCGAATTTGTTGGATTTGATTTCCCGAAACGCGAAACTCCCTACGTGATAATGGTGGTGGGTGTTAACGGAGTAGGTAAAACTACCACTATCGGCAAGTTGGCTTACCATTTTAAAAAAGCCGGCAAAAGTGTTATGCTTGGCGCTGCCGATACTTTTCGTGCTGCAGCCATTGATCAGTTGAGTATCTGGGCTGATCGCACCAGTGTACAGATTGTGAAACAGGCCATGGGTTCCGACCCTGCCGCGGTGGCATACGATACAGTGAAATCGGCAGTTAATAAAAATATTGATGTAGTTATTATCGATACGGCCGGCCGCCTGCACAACAAGGTTGGACTGATGAACGAATTAGGGAAAATTAAAAATGTGATGCAGAAAGTGCTTCCGGATGCGCCGCAGGAAGTGTTGCTGGTTCTCGATGCTTCAACCGGTCAGAATGCCATTGAACAGGCCAGGCAGTTTATTGCCGTTACCGATGTTACCAGCCTTGCACTCACCAAACTCGACGGCACCGCTAAAGGTGGCGTAGTTATCGGTATCTCCGACCAGTTCAGGATTCCCGTCCGTTTTATCGGGCTTGGGGAGAAAATGGAAGACCTCCAGATTTTTGATAAAAATGAATTTGTGGATTCGCTGTTCTCTTAATTTGTTTCAGGGTTTCAGCGTTTCAATCCCGATAGCTATCGGGATTCAGGGTTTCAAAGTTTCATGTTTCAGGGTTTCATTTTGTTAGATTGTTAAGATCGACAACATAGTAACTATTGAAGGACAATAAAATAAATATTTAAACACTGATCCATTGTACACGAAACATTTAAACCCTTGCTTGCAGCACGCAAGCCTCAACGCTTCGAACATTTCAATCCCGATAGCTATCGGGACTTCAAACCATTCAACCCCCTATCCCTTCAAATGACCCTTCCCCGCCATACCATTCGCGTTGTAACCCTTGGCTGTGCTAAAAATACAGTTGATTCCGAAGTGCTGATGGGGCAGCTTAAGCTGAATAATATCCGTGTACTCCGCGATGGCGAAAAAGGCCGCGAACACTCGGTTATCATTAATACATGCGGTTTTATCAATGATGCAAAGGAAGAGTCTATCGAAACTATTCTTGGATTTATTGATGCCAAGAAGCAGGGAAAGCTGAAAGAAGTTTATGTAATGGGATGTCTTTCGGAGCGATTTAAAGAGCCTTTGCAGAAAGAAATTCCGGAAGTGGATGAATATTTTGGAGTCCGCGACCTTTCGGAGATAGTAAAACGAATGGGTGCCAGCTATCGTAAAGATCTGTTAGGCGAACGATATCTCATCACTCCCAATCATTACGCTTACCTGAAAATTGCCGAAGGATGCGACCGTTCCTGTTCGTTCTGTGCTATTCCCGGAATTCGTGGAAAGCATGTTTCCCGGACGATTGAAGATATTGTTGATGAAGCAAAAAAACTCGCTTCCCAGGGCGTGAAAGAACTCCTGCTTATATCGCAGGATCTGACTTATTACGGGCTGGATTTGTATAAAAAACAAATGCTTCCCGAACTGGTTACCATCCTCTCGGACCTGAAACTTTTCACCTGGATCCGGCTTCACTACCTTTTTCCGACCACGTTTCCCGATGCATTACTCAATGTAATGTCCTCACGTACTGATGTTTGTAATTATATTGATATTCCGTTGCAACATATAAGCGACCGGATATTGAAAAGCATGCGTCGTGGTGTGGATAAGGCAGGTACTTATGAACTGATGGCCAAATTCAGGCAGCAAATGCCGGAATCCGTGGTAAGGGCTGCATTTATTGTAGGGTATCCCGGCGAAACGGAAGAAGAATTTGAAGAATTGAAAACCTTTATCCGCGATACAAAATTCGATCGGGTAGGAGTGTTCACCTATTCGCACGAAGAAGATACTTTCGCATTTGGTCTGGATGACGATATACCAACCGAAGTAAAACAAAACCGAGCCGCCGAAATCATGGAAATTCAACAGGGAATTTCATTTGAATTGAACCAGCTTAAAATCGGTAAATCATTCAAGGTTTTGATTGATCGTGTTGAAGGTGATTATTTTATAGGCCGTACTGAATTTGATTCACCCGAAGTTGATAATGAAGTTTTAATAAATACTTCATCGAAGTTAAAAATTGGCAGGTTTTACACTGCAAAAATAACACAAGCCGATGCATTTGACTTGTATGGGGAAATAACTAAAGATAAGGTTTAATAGAATTTTAGAAATATTGTAGATTTGTAAACTTATAAAAAGTTCAGGGTTCCATATTCCGGGTTCCGCTGCCTGTGGTTGAGATATCTTATTACAAGTTACCCGGAACATAAAAGTTGGAAGTCACTGATCTGAATCATATTAACACCTTAATTTGCTGACTATTATGAAAAAGATTCTCCTTGCTTTCTTGGTTTCAATATTTTCTGTTTCGTTTATCTGGGCTCAAAATGCAGTTAATCAAACAGATGCCAAAGGGATGAAACAAGGTTTGTGGGAGGAAATAGCTCCTGCAGGCACTTCAAAAGGAACATACACCAACAATCAGAAAGAAGGCTGCTGGAGCAGTTATGCCCAGGATGGCAAACTCATCCGCATCGAGAATTTTACCATAGGATTATTGAATGGAATTGTTGTTGACATCGATCCACGCGGTTTCCTGGTTGGCGAAGCCTATTATGAAAACAACCTGCTGGAAGGGACCTCTAAAAAATATTATTACGGCACAAATCCAGCTTCTATTATTGAGTATGTGCATGGTAAAATTAATGGGAAAAAGAAAATATATTACGAAAATTCAGCCGGGAAAATTATGGAGGAGTCTGAATATAAAGATGATATAAAAAACGGTCCTTCGAATTTTTACACCCTCTCCGGGGATCTGATTGCCGAATATACTTATGTTAACAACCAACTTCAGGGCGTGCAAAAATCCTATTACCCGGCAAAAAAGATAATGAGCGAACAGGAATTTGTTGATAACATGGAGAACGGATTCAGCAAAGAATATTACGAAAACGGGAAATTGAAATCAGAAGGTATTTTTGTTAAGGGAGTCTTAAATGGCCTCTGGAAAGACTATAATGAGGATGGAACTTTGAAAAGCCAGGGCAACTATGTAAATGGCGCAAAGGAAGGGAAATGGCAGGAATTTGATGCTACCGGTAAAATCATTAAAACAACAACCTACAGTAAAGGTCAGATTAAATAGATTTGATAGTATATATATCGAAATGAGGTTGTCAGATGTCAGGATTGGCAGAGTCAGAACCAATCGGGACAAAAATCAACCTCATTTTTTTAACATAGTAAACTCAATTAATATATGGAACCCTCTATCAATATCAAAAATCCGTTTCACAAACTCGAAGGATACAATTGTTTCGGCTGTTCACCTGATAATAAATTTGGGCTGCGTATGCATTTCAGAATTGAAGGCGATGAAGTGCTATGCGATTGGGAACCCGAAAATCACCTGGAGGGATGGGTTGGTGTTTTACACGGCGGCATACAGGCAACTTTGATGGATGAAATTGCCAGCTGGTATGTTTTAGTAAAGCTTCAAACGGCAGGCGTAACCTCAAAAATGGAAGTTAAACTGATAAAACCTGTTTTAATAAATAAAGCCCCTTTCAGGCTGCGTGCCCGTTTAAAGGAAATGATTCGAAATATAGCTGTTATACAGGTCGGACTTTATATGAATGATGGTACACTGGGTGCCGAATCGCTGATGCATTATTATACCTTTCCACAGCAAGTTGCCATCGAAAAGTTTTATTATCCCGGTATCGAAAAATTTATTCCCGGCGGTGAGGCTGATGTTGTATAGGTCAACAATTGATTTACGATTTACGATGTAAGATGTACAAATGACAATGTATGATTTATGATTGAATGACCATTGAATGACCATTGAGTGGCCATTTTATCTCAAAAGCCCCCTCAATCCCCTCAATCCCCTCAATCCCCTCAATCCCCTCAATCCCCTCAATCCCATCAATCCCCTCAATCCCCTCAATCTCATCAAGAACTTATCAACACCCCTTGTTCACATCTTTTTAGTGTAAGCATCCCAATTTTTGATTTACCTTTGCCGCATCAACGG
>JBBQSY010000099.1:0-13076 GCA_038213495.1 Bacteroidales bacterium | reverse complement strand
TTTGTGGCTTTACTGAATACTTTGGCAATTTCTTTTACCTGATCATTACATTTAAGTGTTTGTTCAATTTTCTCGGGAATATTGTTGAACTCATGCAACATACGGTAATACCGTGAAGCCGAAATTGTTCCCTTTTTCTCGGCCAGCATCAGGGCGAGCAAGGTAAGAATAGTAACCTGCGAAGTAAATGCTTTTGTGGATGCCACGCCGATTTCAGGTCCCGCATGGGTATAGGATCCTGCATGGGTGGCACGTGGTATCGACGATCCGACCACATTACAAATTCCTATAATGGTTGCTCCCTTTGATTTTGCCATTTCGATGGCTGCCAGCGTATCGGCTGTTTCGCCCGACTGCGAAATGGCAATAACGATGTCATCTTCGTATATCAGAGGATTACGGTAACGGAATTCGGAGGCATATTCCACTTCAACGGGAATACGCGCAAGTTCTTCAATAAGGTACTCGCCAACAATGCCGGCATGCCATGATGTACCGCATCCAACAATGATTATGCGACGGGCCGCTAAAAACTTACGTAGATAATCCTGTATACCACCCAGAACAATAATTCCCTCGTCCATATGCAAACGGCCGCGCATACTGTCGCGAACGGTACGCGCCTGCTCGTAGATCTCCTTGAGCATAAAATGGTCGAATCCGCCTTTTTCGAGGGCGCTCAGGTTAATTTCCAGGGTTTGAACATAGGGCGTTTTTTCGACATCAGCGATGGTACGTATCTTTAACCCTTCGGCCAGGCTGAGTGTAATAACTTCTTCCTCACCGGGATACACAACCTGACGGGTATATTCAACTATAGGAGCAGCATCGGATGCAATAAAATACTCACCTTCACCTATACCTATCACCATCGGACTGCCTTTGCGGGCGGCAATAAGCAAATCGGGTTCATCCTGCGATATTATAACCAATGCGTACGCGCCCGAAACCTGCGTAAGTGCAATGCGCACTGCTTCGGCCAAAGTTTGCTTTTCATTCGTCATTATATCTTCGATCAGGTACATCAATACTTCTGTATCCGTATCACTTCTGAAGATATATCCCCGCTGTTGCAGTTCCTGTTTTAAAACGTTGTAATTCTCAATAATCCCGTTATGGATAATCGCCATTTTTTCGTTCGACGAATAATGGGGATGCGCATTAATATCGTTAGGCTCGCCGTGCGTGGCCCAGCGTGTATGGGCAATACCAATTGTAGCAGTTACATCCACCCCTTCGAGAAGCTGATCCAGTTCCGCAACCTTGCCTTTTGTTTTGAAAACTTTAAGGGACCCGTTGAGCAATGCAACGCCGGCGCTGTCGTAACCCCGGTATTCCAACCTGTGCAAACCTCCCATTAAGATCGGACATGCTTGTTTTTTACCTATGTATCCTACAATTCCACACATAATACTTAAGAATATATTATTAATTACTTTTAACCAATGATTAGTAACTTTTTAAAGTCATTTTTTTACCCGGCAAAAATACGAAATGTTGACCGGCTGTAACGAGAGAGGAAAATATTTCTCACATATCCATATTCATTCCCGCACTCAATTTATAAAATACCGGACATACAGGCACCTGTACCCGATCCGATATGAAGAATTGATTTCATTTCAGCTAAGATCATGCCATATAAATAATTACCTGCAATAAGCAGATTAAAATTTTGATTTATAGCCATATGGGGCATGATGACATTGTCCCTAAAATGAACTTACCTGTCGGTAATTTTTCAAAATGGTAAACATGTCCCGAAAAATGAAAGTTTCCTTTTTACCCATGCAGGTGTATCAACTTATTACAAAGCCGACAGGTTCGTTTTAATGAAAACCGGTTTAATTGAATTTTTTCCTGGCTTGCCTTCAACAATCGGAACACACTGACTTATACTTTTAAAGGAAATTTCGGGATCAGGAAGTAAGTTATTTGTTTCCGGAATTCGTATGCCTTTGTATTCCGGTACCGAAATACAATGCCCTGATTTCCGGAATACAATGCAGTGTGGAAATGCGAACTTATTTAATTTTTGTATACCTCAGGTAGAGTTTCAAATCCGATTGAGGCGAAGCGGTTCCGTTTAACACCAGCCGGGACCCAAAAACGGATGAATTCGGGACAATGATATGCAAGCCGTTGTTCCTGATTTTCCCGGTCATTACTTGTTGGATATACCGCGTTAAGCGGAATCGGTATGTGTTGGTTCCGCTGTTGTAACTTCCGTCAAAATATCCGGAATTATCGTTTTCGTCGATAACGCCGTACGGGCTTGTAGATCCATTTTCGCCTATGCCCCGCAACGAGACAAACGAAGGATTTTTGAAAACATCCGATACCGAAGCATTACCAAGAATAAGCTGGGCATCGTTGATAATGATCTTTTCGTTATCGAACCACTTGTTCAGGTAAGGAAACCGGATTTTGATTTTGGCGCCTCCCAGTCCCTGGGCAAATAAAAACTGCCTGCCCAGCAAAGTATCTCCTCCAAGTTGTTGCTTCAATAAAGGAACAGCCTCGGCATAGCCGTTATGATTGTAATTCTGAAACCTTGCACTGGTTGGACCTATCGCAAAATTATAAATCTTGACAGTATCCCCGGGATTGTGATAATACATCTGCAGTTTAAAGTAATCAGCCGGCATAACAAATGACAGTATAGCTCCCTTGCCAGGCGTATTCTGAGGTTGGGCAATAATGCAAATACCTTTAAATGTTTTAATAAAATCAGTATTGGTATTCAAGGTTGTAGTATCGGTGATGCTGAGAACTTTATTGCCGAATTTTGAATTTATCGGGATTCTTATCATAGGAGCCTGTTTCACGCCATTATAAAAAGCACTGTCGTGTGGTTTGGGTTGAAAGGTAACTTCGCCAATGGGCACCGGATCGTAACTAAGTGTATTATATGAATTTACGTGCACTGAGTCGATGATTCCCTCAGTTAAAGCAAAAACCCGGAAAGTCATATTGCTCAGCGTATCGCCATAGGAGCCTGCGTATGGAAGGTACAGGTAAGCCGAGTCGAAAACAGGTGAAGTTCCGAAACGGGTCCTGGCTTCGGTAATGTAAAGCCGTGAATAAAGATCAGCTGTTGTTCGTCCGAAAATGGGATCGTACATACTGCCCAACTGGATATAAGCCGAATTATTTAAAGTTAAATTCTGAGTATAAATCGAATCGTCGTAGATGGTATAGGCGTTAATCTGTACGGTATCGGTATAACCCATGCTGAGTAGTTCCAGTGGATCGATCAGATTAATTCCGATCGGGGTAATCTCTTTGGTACATGAAAAAATTAACAGCGACAGTACTGCACTTAATGTTAAATTACGGAGAAAGACTAACCTTTTCAAGGAATATATTTTTAATTTGTTATTGAATAGTGGTGAAACCTGGATTGGTTAGTTTTGCAATATTTTTTCGTAGAATTCATTATATATCTGAATATAATTGTCTTCATCCTGGAATGGAAGCAGTGGCTTACCCGACTGCTCAATGTATTCAGTCAATTCGCTGTTTATCTTCCGGCTGGCAACGATGATCCCGTCGGACAAATCAATAGAAGCTTTCATCAGGCTGACAAAATCAGGTTTTTTGAAATGTTTCAGATCCTTCATCGCAATATTTTCATGCTTCAGTTTTCCCTGTAGGTTTGGATGCAGCGCTTCGGTAAAATCGTCATCGTAAACTGACACTATCACTTTGGATGCGGCAAAGAGCGGGTTTTCGTGGTATACTTTTTTAAGATAGATAGGTGTTAGTGCCGACATCCAGCCATGGCAATGAACAATATCCGGACTCCATCCCAGTTTCTTGACAGTTTCAATTACGCCCCGCGCAAAAAAGATAGCCCGTTCGTCGTTGTCTTCAAAAAAAACATTGTTTTTGTCGCGGTATATAAATTTGCGATGGAAATAATCTTCGTTATCAATGAAATAAATCTGCATTCTTGCCTGCTGTATCGAAGCCACTTTGATGATAAGCGAGTGGTCGGTATCATCAATGATCAGGTTCATGCCCGAAAGACGAATTACTTCGTGGAGTTGGTTCCTGCGTTCGTTTATGCTTCCAAACCGTGGCATGAAGGTCCGGATTTCGCGTCCTTTTTCCTGTATACCTTGCGGCAAATGTCTGGAAATTAGCCCCATAGGACTATCCTTCATAAAAGGCGTAATATCCTGTGTTACAAATAAAATCTTTGTTTTCTCCATGGTAAGCTACTCACTTGATTGGGAGTGCAAAGTTAGTAAATTAATTGGTACTGAACCAATAAGCGCAGTGAAGCCAGTTAAAAAAATGCAAATCAACAGGAGTATCCGTTTTCTCATTTAAGACACTTATCCTTTGAAAATCAGATATATTCATCTATATTTCATAAACCATGGGTCTGCCGCCACCTGAATCCGAACGTGTTAATATTTCATAAAACAAGTACCTGAATTATTTTGGTCGTGTTCAGGAATATTGCAGAATTTTCCAAATCCAATTCATTAGTTTGTGGTGCCGTGTGCAGGGTGCTTTGTGCCATATAATAATGAGTTCCGTTAAAATAAATTTAAAGTTTATTGATTAGAAATTTACAGGCTTGCGGAAACCGGAACGACCCCGATCCATAAAAAACAAAAATGGCTGCACCTGACATTTTCAGGTAACAGCCATTCAGAATTCAATTTCATTAGGACAAACGCCCGGATTCAATGCAGGAATGCCGGATCAGTAATGATCAGTTTACCATAATTTTTCTCTTCAATACCGTTGCACCTGCCTTTACGAGAATAATATAAACCCCGGGTTTAAACTGCTGATCAATTTGCTGCGTTCCACTGCCGGAGATAGTACTGTTATATAACTGCCTTCCCGAAATATCGAAAACCGATATTTTGGCTTGACCGGCACTCATATTAAGCCCGACGCTTATAAATCCGTTAACCTGCCTGGCTGTTAAGCTGGCTGTTGCAATATTCTTATCGATCCCGGTCGTAATTACTTCCTGCACGGTAAGTGTGCTCAGTGTGGTGACACCTGTATAGTTCCTGGCAAATGCACCGTAAAATGTAACGGCTCCGGTTCCGGCAGCCGGGGCAATCCAGCCGAAAGTCCAGGTGTTGGTTGTGGAATTTGCATTTGACTGTGTAACATATTTTGTGCCTCCTACAAGTTTACTCCCGGTACCCGCAACCAGGGTGCCTAACTGCGTGCCGGCGGCATTCTGAGGCGACACTTCGAACCCGATTTTACCGGATCCGGTTTGTGGATTGGTAGCAGTAATCTGGTAAGTTTGCCCGGGCACATATCCGCTTACCGGAATATTGGAAGTTATCAGGCCGACCGTTGTTGTGGCTGTTCCGCCATGACATTGGGCACAATTGGCTCCGTCGCCGGGCGAACCCGTTTTGGCAGTAGGCGATCCGCCGGGATACATCATTGCGTAGCTGCTAAATAACACGATAGCAGCTGAAGAAAGAATCAGGGGTAAATGTTTTATTTTCATATTAAATGGGTTTTTAAGAGTGAGTAAAACAGACAAATTCATATTTAAGTATAAATATACCTGATTTTGATTAAAACGGACAGTTGTCGTGTGCGTTTATTATATCGTTAAAAAGAAAAGAAATTGGAAAACAGTCCATTAGCAAACACAATTTTTTTAAAAAAAACAGAGCTATAGTAAGATTTATTTACATCCTTTCTCAAATCCATGATGTGAGTAATCAAGAGGGTGAAAATACGGATGCAAATTCATGATTATAAAAAAGGCGGCATCTGAAATTTCAGTGCCGCCACTTTTATACGCATCATCGAAAATTAATCGTTGTCAATTATCAATTTGTTGGATTTTCTCCTCTTAAGCCTGATTTTCATTTCATAGGCAATAATATACATTGCCGGAACAAATATCAGTGTAAGGAAAGTTGCAAAACTTAATCCGAAAATAATAGTCCACGAAAGAGGGCCCCAGAACATTACATTGTCGCCGCCAATGTGTATCTGAGGATTAAGTTGAGTGAACATGGTCTCGAAGTTGAGGTTAAACCCGATTGCAAGCGGCACCAGTCCGAGGATGGTTGCCGTAGCAGTTAAAATTACCGGCGTGATACGCGTAAGCCCTGCTTTTATAATAGCTTCCCGGGTTTTCATTCCTCGCTCTTTGAGTGTATCTATAAACTCCACGATCAATATTCCGTTTCGCACCACAATACCTCCCAGGGCCACGATTCCGAGACCCGTCATGATGATGGAGATAGACATATTGAAAATCACAATTCCCAGCAGAACACCAATAACACTGAAAATTACTTCGCTCAGGATAATGATTGTTTTACTGAGTGAATTAAATTGTGTTATAAGAATAAAGAATATGAGGCCGATGGCGATCAACATAGCTTTCCCAAGAAACGCCTGGGTTTCGGCCTGGTCCTCCTGCTCACCGGTAAGCTTGATCTGCACACCCTCATGCAAAGGGAAATCAGCGGCAAGTTTATTAATTCTGGCCACAATTTCGTTGGCTGTGTATCCGGTAAGCACACCGCTCGAAAGCGTAATGATACGTTTCAGGTTCTGGCGTTTGATACCACCATAAGAGTCGACATACTCGATTTTGGCAATGGACGATAAGGGTATTTGCCTCAGCAGGCCTGAATTCATATCCCGATAAGTGATCTTCAGGTTTATCAGGTTGTTGATATTTTCGCGGGTATCAAGCGAATACCTGAGTTCAATCGGGTACTCATCCTCATTCATTTTGTATTTGGAAACTTCTTTCCCCAAAACGGCGGTACGGATTTCCATAGCAATTTGCCCGGTACTTATGCCTTCGTGATTTGCCCGTTCGCGGTCGATTTTGATGGCAATTTCAGGTTTGTTTTCCTGGAAATCGCTTTTCAGGTCTTCGACACCTGGAATCTGAAGTGAGTCGAGGTAATTCTTAAAAGAACCGGCATCAGCTATGAGTTCAGGCAAATTTTCGCCTGTAATCTCAATATTTAAAGGCTTGCCTGTGGGTGGTCCCGCCCGGTTTTTCTCGGTTGAAATTTCAGTGCCGGGTATCCCTTTCACTTCTTTCCGAATCATTTCTAGATATTCGGTAGTGTTGATTCCGACACGATTTTTATATTCAACAAAGTTAACAGTGACTTTCCCCTTTTCGGAACTGGTTGTGCGGCTGAAGTCCATATCATCACCGGCTCCCAGAGCAATATTCGTAATCACGGATTCAACATCCGGGTTGTTTTTACCCAGAACTTTGATAACCCGCTGTTCCACAACTTTGGTAACCGAGTCGGTAATCTTCTGATCGGTTCCAACCGGCATCTCAACCCTGACGTTTATACTGTTCGGCATATTGTCAGGGAAAAACAACACCTTGGGATTACGCATACCTGTAAGTACGAAAGTCAGGAAAAACAGGGCCACAACACCTGTAAGCAAGTACCATGGATGCCGGCCACTGATGAAAAAGCGGAGCTGCTTTTCGTACTGACGCATAAACCACGGCCAGGCCGTTTCCTGCCACCATTTAATGTAGATTTTTAATAAGGTATGGAAGAATAACAGCAGCAATGCAACAAATACAAAGAAATTCCCGATTCCAAAGGCAGTTTCACTGTGATTTACAGCATAGGCGGCATAACTCAACAGAGCCACACCCAGGGCAATCAGTATTTCGATCACCATTCTTTTCCTGATTTTCTTCTTATCAGGAGTTTCATATTCGTGTTTCATAAACGAAACAGCAAATACCGGGTTGATGATATAAGCTACGAACAATGAAGCAAACAGCGTAATAATAAGTGTTACAGGAATATAAAACATAAATTTACCCACAATCCCCGGCCAGAATGCCAGCGGGAAAAACGGGGCCAGTGTGGTGAGCGTTCCCGACAAAATGGGTAAAAACACCTCCCCTGCCGCCTGCTTAGCGGCAAGAATTATATTAGGCTGTTTCTGATGCGTCCGATGTATATTTTCGATAACTACAATGGCATCATCCACAACAATTCCAAGGGCAAAGATTAAACCGAACATGACAATCATATTCATGGTAAAGCCAAGTGCGGGCATTACTATGAATGCCACTGCCATGGAGAGCGGTACGGCCAGACCAACAAAGAAAGCATTGGTAAATCCCATAAAAAACATCAGCACCAGGGTAACCAGTATCATACCGATAATAATGGTGTTGTTAAGTTCCTCGAGGGTGTTACGTGTATAACGCGACTGCTCGCCGGTTAAGGTTACTTTGAGGTCATTAGGGAATTCCTTATTTATAAGGTTGTCTTTTAATATCGATTTTATTTTATCGGAAGCTTCCAGCAGGTTTTTCCCGCTTTTTTTCACAACATTGAGGGTGATGACATTTTCGCCATTCAAACGCGAAAAGCTTTCCTGCTCCTTATATGTATCTTTTACATCCGCTACATCTTTAAGGTAAACTGTAGCTCCGCTGGCCGATTTGATAAGGATATTCCTCATCACATCCAGGTTGTCGAACTGACCTTGTACACGAATAGACCGTTTCATTCCGTATGAAGAGATATTCCCTGCCGAAATGGTGAGGTTTTCCGAAGCGATTGCGCGGTCAATATCGGTTAAGGTTACACTCGAAGCCTGTGCCTTGTAAATATCCACGTTGATCTGTATTTCACGCTCAAGCGCTCCAACAATATCAACACGGGTAATTTCGTTGAGAGATTCAATATGATCCTGTGCTATATCGGCATATTTTTTTAACTGGTCCAGGTCGTAATTACCCGAGATCTGGATAAACATGATAGGGATTTCGGAAAAATCAATATCCATTACTCCCGGATCAGCAGGAAGGTTGTTTGGCAGATCGGATTTACTCTTGTCAACAGCGTCTTTTACCCTTTGTTTTGCATCGGGAACAGCAACATCCGTATTGAACTCTATGGCTATCGACGAAAAATCCTGAAGCGAATTGCTTTTAATTTTCTTGACTCCATTGATGCCTTTTAATTGTTTTTCGATGGGCCGTGTAACAAGATTTTCCATATCCGTCGGCGAAGTGCCCGGGTAAGCCGTGTTTACAAGAATGGTTGGGATTACAATTTCGGGAAACTGTTCCTTTGGGATACTGCGGTAGCTGCTGATACCAAGCAATGTAATGAATACCGCCAGCACATAAATACTGGTTTTATTATCAATAGCCCAGCTTGTCGCAAAAAACTCTTTGAAATTATTTTTCTTCATAATGATGTCGTAAATTAAATAATGAGGTTAAAACACTCATATTAGTTGACTTGTATAAGTTCTCCGTCGATCAGGCTATTGAATCCGGTGGTGATAATTTTATCGCCGGCAGTGATTCCGCTTGAAATTTCGGCCAGGCCATTGTATGTGCTGCCAACCGTAACCGGCTGCCTGCGGGCAACCAATTTGCCATTTTCTTCTTTTGCAACATAGATGTATTTCCCTTCAGGGGTTTCGCGCACCAGTGTAATGGGAACCGTAAATGCAGAAGGATTGCTGTAATCGTTGATACGTACCACCGCCATCATATTGGCGCGATACTGCACTTTGCTGGGGCCCAGACGCACCTCGCTGATAAATGTGCGGTTAATCGGGTTGATATATTTGCTGGTGAAGCGAATCTGCGATTGTATCTCGGTATTAAAATCGGGAAAGAAAATGATAACCTTGTTGCCCGGTTTAATTTTTGGTGCATATGCTTCGGCGATTTCGGCAACCACTTTTGCGTTTGTAAAGTTTACTACCCGCACGGCAGGAAGCCCGGGCGAAGCCATCTGCCCAACCTTGAGGTTTACTTCTTCGACACTGCCATTGATCGGCGATTTAATACGTGTAAGTTCAAGCTGATCATTCAGTGTGGCAACCGCTTTTTCGAGATTTTCCTTGTTGTTTTTTGATGTCAGGTATTGTATTTCGCTGCCGATCTGCTGATCCCACAACGCTTTTTGCTTGATGAACAAATTTGTGGCAAAATCAAGCTGCTGTTTCGTGCTGGCAATCTGCTGCTGCATAACTGAATTATCAAGCTGGGCTAAAACCTGTCCTTTTCTCACAGGATCGCCCTCTTTAACATAAACTGCAGTAACGGTTCCTGGCATTTGGGCCGAAACGGCTATATTATCTTCTCCGTCAACTTTCCCCTGAACTTCAAGGTAGTGATTGAATTCCACTGTTTTTGCTTCGGTAACCGATACCGGAGTTAACTTACTGGTTCGGGCCGTATCGCTACCCTGCAATTCGGTTTCCAGCTTTTTAATTTGTAATGCAAGTTCGTCGTGTTGCTTTTTAAGACTTTCAAGTTCCGATTTTTTATCAACTTTGTTGCCGCAGGATGCTAAAATCAGAAGCAGGCTAAAACTTAGACTCAGGTATAGGATATTGGTTTTCATCGTTTTGTATTTATCTTTTGTTTGAGTTGGATATATTTTATTTGTTGAATGATTTTTTAGTAACTGAGCAGTTTTTCGAGCTTATTCTTAGAAACCAGCAGGGTGTAGAGCGCCGTGAAATAATTCTTTTGCGCAAGGAGGTACTGGTTCTGTGCATTGGTTAGGTCCATACTCGAAGAAATCCCTTCTTTGTATTTTACAAGCGTTTTATTGTAAATCCTGTCCGTGAGCTCAATATTTCTTTTTTCACTTACAAACTGATCGTACGCCGAATTAAAGCTGTTACGGGAATTTATAAAGTCGAGTTCGAGACCCTGGGTTACATTTGATTTGGTATTCCTGATCTTTTCGAGCTCCATAACACGTTGCTGAACCATAACATTCCGCATTCCGCTTGAGAAAATCGGGACATTAAGCGAAATCCCCGCCATATCTTTAATGGTAAAATCGAAATCAGCCTTTTTGAGATTTTCGGTGTGCTTGTAAAATGCGGCTAAGGATGGCAGGTATGCACTCTTCTGTCTCTTCAGGTTTATTAAGCCGACATCTTCCTGGTTTTCCATTATCTTATAGTTAATATGGTTCCGGGCATCGAATTGTTTCGATGTAATTGAGGCAATATCTGACAAAGCGACTACCTCGTCAAGATTATCACTAAGGGTTATACTGCCGGTGTTGGGCAACCCGAGCTGAAACTTAAGAAGGTCGTAGGATGCGGCAATCTGGTTATCAACAGAACGGATGCCATTTACGAGTGTATTCAGGGTCAGTTCTAACTGATCGATGTCCGTATTTTCGATAAAACCCTGCTTGTACATCTCTTTCATGTCTCCCAGTGTCTTGGTAATATTGTCGCGCGATTGTGACAGTATTTGCTTATTCTTCTCCAGGATAAGCACCAGGTAATATGTATTTGCTACGGATTCGTTTATTTCATCGGTAGTTGCTTTAAGGCTGTTTTGAGATATCTGGTAAAAAACCTTTGTTGCCTGCAGTCCTACGATGTATTCACCGCTGAAAATCAACTGCGATACATTCAGATTAACGGTGGCATTGTCCTTTACGCCCAGTTTTATAGGATCGCCGGGAAAATAATTCTGAAAAATAGAATCGTTTGGACTTCCTGTGGGCACGGCTGAAATGGTTCTCCCTTCACGGTGATCGGATATTAGCGTTTGTCCTCCAAAATTCGCTGATGGCACGACAAATAAGTGGGTATAGGTTCCTGATGCGCTTACCTGGGGCAACCCCATGGCTTTGGTTTCCCATATTCTTTTTTCGGCTATTTTAATATCCAATTGAGCATTCTTCATATTGGCATTATTCTTCAGGGCATATTCCTGCGCCTGTTTGAGGCTGAAAGAGGTTGTCTCAGTAGTTTTTTCCTGCGCTGTTGCATACAAATGGAACACAAGAAAGAGCAGTGCTGAAAACAAGGTTTTAATGATTGGCATTTTCATAGATCAGATGTTGATATTTGACATTTTTATTTGTTGCTCATAATACGCCAGCCCCTCGGCATTGGCAATTCCCCGGATATGGTTATCGAACATAACCTGGAACACTTTTTCGAATCCAAAATTTACAGATTCTAAAAATTCCGGGTTGTGAACATCAACCAGTTTCTGAATGTACAACCTGGCTACCAGGTCGATGTCGAGATCGTTGCGGTAGATTCCTTCGGATATTCCCTGGGCAAAATTTTGTTTAACCTGCTCAAAAACATGGTCGCGCTTCCTGATTACAAATTCACGGAATATGGTAGGATAATATTTCTGAAGCTCAAAGGCATTGATGGGATTCAGATCTTTCATCTGTTTGCTTACATTTCGGCTAACTGCCAGAAGAACGTCAATAGCGTTCATCTTTTTTTCCTCATCACTTATGCAAACGGTACTTTCTTTTGATAACATGTGATTCAGCACCTTTTCCACAAGATCAGTTTTATTCGCAAAATGCTGGTATATCGTTTTTTTCGACATACCCAGTTCTTTTGCAATATCATCCATCGTCACGCTGCGAATACCGTTTTTTCGAAACAGCCGCAAGCTTTCAGATAATATGTGTTCAACTTTCTCTTCCATTATTTTCTTTTTTGGCGCTGCAAAATTACATTATTAAATTACGCCGGAAACATTATGCACAAAAAATGTTTCCATTGTAACTAATGTGTATAAACGATCAGGTTGTAGAAATTGTTCAGCGAAATTCGAAATAATGCAAAAAAAGTGCAAAAGAAAAGCGGCGAATGCCGGAAATGTAGCGGTGAACGGGGGAATTATGATTTCGGATGTTGGATTTGGGATTTGGGATTTTTGGATTTCAGAAAATAACTAATTGAAATCAGGAGGAGGGAATATGGATTGCTAATGACAATTAATAATAAAAACATCACACTGTGATAAATGCAGTTTAAAGAAAAGTGTAAAGTGAAAGTGCAAAGGTGAAAATGTGAAAATGCAAAATGCAAAGTTAATACCCGGGCAGATTTTACTTATAAATTGAATTTGGTATTGTAGCTTCCTGTATTTGCTCGTCAATCGATAGCCCCTTCAGGGCAATGTCATTTAGTTAAGAAAAAAGGAACCATTGAGTTTGAACGATATTTCTACAGTTCTTTGTAGTGACTAAATACAAAACTCAATGGTAGAAGCAAATGTAAGCATAATAGAAGAACTAAAGTATTTTTTA
>JBBQSY010000098.1:0-13271 GCA_038213495.1 Bacteroidales bacterium | reverse complement strand
TAGTATTTGCTGAAATCTAGGCATTCGGATATCTTTAAATATTCCTTTGCTTTTTGCATGATCAAAAAGCAACAACTTAGCGCAGCGATCTCATGAGCTCCTATTAAAATAAGCGATGGGCGAATAAAAAATCTAGGCTTTCGAAAAATACTTGCGGTTCTAAGTCTGAGGTATACCTCGCAATACAAGGCATGAAAACTTGCACAACTCCTGGCATTTGCAGGTGCTGTGTATTGCTACGCACTTGCCATCCGCACGACCTGTCCCGCCCTTGCGGGATACCTCCGACAAGAACCGCTGGCGTATTTTTCTGAGGCCGGTCCCTTCGAACTGAGTTCCCCTTGATGGCAACATTGTGGAGCAAGGAATTAGCTTTTAGGGTAAATTTTCAGGGTGTAAGGACCGGCATTATAGAAATTTCACAACAGATGTAGACGAAGGTAAACAGCGCGGGCATCCCGATTTATCGGGAACACCAGCCTCACGTGCTGCTTGGATATGGGGAAATCTATGAGGCCTTTCCCGATAGCTATCGGGATTGCGAGCCTTACCGAGTCGTATATCTGTGTGAAATTTCTATTAAGCCTTGACCTTTTGGTCCTTTTGTGGCAAGACAAAAGGACAGAAAATAATCAAAACAACTATTGTTTTTCAAACAGATATAGAATAGGAAACGAATCTTCTCTAAATTAGATGTATATAGAAACAATTGGCAATAATAAATAGGTTGTCTATATATGCAGTTGCTCCCCAACTTTTAAATGTGACCCCAAAAACCAGGCACAGCTTCTGCAATCCATTTAATGCGTTAAAACGAAGATTAAAGAATATCTGCAGGCCGCGAAAAACAGATTTTAAAGCTGGGTTTTAAATCCCAAATGTAAAATGCTAGAACTGCATTATGTATTCCACCAGGTTGTTATCCGATGTAAGCGAAAGTCGTTTGCGCAGCCTGTACCTGCGTATCTCGACCCCGCGGACCGAAATATTGAGCAGGGGCGCAATTTCCTTCGACGAGAGGTTTAATTTGAGGTAGGCACAGAGCTTTAGATCACTTTGGGTAAGGTCGGGAAAAGATTGTTTAAGACGTTTGAAGAAATTTTCGTGTGCCTGGTCGAACAGGGTCTCAAAAATCTCCCAGTCATTATCATTCGAAATATTCCTGTCAATCATGGTTGTTAACCGCTGCAGGTAACGCGTCGGGTAGCGCGATCCCAGGTCTGCTTTTTGTTTCTCCAGTTCATCTTTAATTTCAATCAGAACTTCATTTTTCCTGATAATGGATAAAGTAGAATCGGCAAGTTGCATATTTTTATGTGATATTTCCGACTGAAGTTTCTCATTTTGAAGTTTCATAATTTCCTGTTCCGACCTCTGTTTTTCAGCTTTACGCTTTTCGTTTGCAATCATAAGCCGTCGGTTGTGATGTTTTGCCATTTGCCGGCTGTAAAAATACTGGCTTGTAGCGATTCCGCCCAGGCCTATCAGGAAGTATAGTATTGTGGCAAGAACTGAAGCATACCATGGAGGCTTAACTTTGAAAGCAAGACTTACAGGCTTTGTTATTGTGCCGTTGGATGTTAAGGTATGTACTAAAAAGTTGTATTTCCCAACTGGTAAACGCGTGTATTTTGCCTCTGCCGTTTCCGACCAATTGCTCCAGTCGCTGTCGATGCCTTCCAGTTTGAACTGATAAAGCTTTCGGGAACACGGGTTCTGAAGCGTTGAAAATGAGATGGCAATATTGTTATAGGAATTCTGGAGGGCAATTGCTCCCTTTGATAAATCAACAGAAGCCATGTCGCCTTCTGTCTTGGTTGTAATAAAATTCCGGATAACCAGCTTTGATGATATGGTATTGGTTTTTAAAGCAACATTTTTCTTAAATATCGCGAATCCATTATCAAAGCAAATCAGATGCAGGTTTTCTGTTAGCGGAACAATATTTTCATAATTATCAACCATTGAAATGGAATACTGATTAAAAATAAGCCGGTAATCCATCACAGGTTTGTTTGAGTTTAAGCTAAAAAGGGCACTTTCTGTTTTGGTAGTAAACCAATAACTGTATTCATCTACCGGCGTAATCGATACCGCTGACTCAAAACCCTGAAGATTCCTGTTAAGTTGGCTGTAAGGTATGATCTTTTTTTTCAGGTCATCCCATGTAAACAGGCTCTTTCCGTCAGAAAATACAACCCGGTTTGCTATTTTGTAAACCTTGATATTGGTATTTGTGGAAAGTCCGGCCTTGTGATCAAAAAATTGTTTTTCAATAACTTTGTCAAGAGATTCGGATAAGCGTAGCCGGTACAATCCTTTCACTGAGTGTCCTATCCAGATATTCTCCAGGTGGTCTGTTTCAATATACCGCGCCGGCTCTATAAAGTTTTCAATCCGGTGACTGTAAACCCAGCTCTTTCCCGATTTTTTATAAATTAAAAGATTGGTATACGTGCTTTGAATCAGGTATTGATTTTCGTTGTGAATCATTTTCTGCAGCATATAACCGCCGCTTACATTTGTTAAAAGTTTTAATGCATCGTTTTCGATTATATATGTTCCGTTGTTATGACCACAGAATACTGTGCCGTCGATTACCTTGAGTTGCCACACCTGTCCCTGTGAATTATCCATAAATCCCTGGTATTCAAATTTATCAGCTTCTTTGTGGTATTTAAAAATGCCGCGATTGGTTCCTACGTAAAGAGTATTGTCTTTTAACACTGCCGTATATACCGTACCCAGCGCTTCCTTGCCAACCGGGTATATGTCAACAGGATTGTTGAAAGATACATTGTCGATGCCATTATCAAGCCCAACCCAAATACTTTGATTATTCTCGTTGCAAAGTGAAAGAACGGTATTGTTCTGAAGGTCTTTTCCACTGTATAAATGATCTAAAATATTACCATTGAAATCAAGTATAAACAAGCCTTTCACAATGGTGCCGAAAACAATATTATTGCCGAAAATAATGCCGTTATTAATCTGGAATTCTTTCAACTGCGTATTGGCAGGCACATTCCAGGGTGTAAGTCCGTTTTTATTAAGAACGTAAACGCCTTTTGAAGAGGTACCGATCAGAAATGATCCATCTTTGTATGGAAGTATGGCTTTAACCTCGGTTCCGTAAATAGCACTGCCCAGTTTAAGATTGACCAGCTTATCATTTATAACTTCGAATAAATCTCCTTTAACTGAATGGGCAAAAAAACGTTCATCTGCTTTCAGCAGAAAAACTACTGAGGCAGGAAGATTTATTGGTTTTACAGTTTGCTGATCGTAAACAAACAGGCAGGAGAATCCCTGGAAATACACCTTATTCCTGATCTGAACAATTTTCCAGATCTCCTGATTATGCAGGTTAAAGCCCTTTAAAAGAGGAACCAGTGAAGTGTATTTTAATCCAGTTTCCGGGTCTTTTGTCCAGTACCCGAATTCTTCATTCGATCCGGTGTAAATTCTGCCGTCGTCACTAACCGAAACTGAACGAGCTATAGTGTGCAAAGGCATGGGGTATAATTTCCAACGAACCCCGTCGTATTTCATCAGTCCGTCATTATTGGCAGCGTAAACAAATCCCTGATTGTCAATATCTACGGACCAGTTCTGGCTTCCGGCATTGTACTCTTTTCGGTTATAATGAGTAACCAGGCTGGATGACTGTGCTGAGGAAACCACAGGCAATCCACAACACAGCATATAAAATAACGATAAGAGGAAGATGTTTTTCATCCCTGGTATAAGTGTTGATTGACGTTTATCGCAGTGGTGATAAAATTATAATTTTTCCGGTTGTAATTAATAAGCCAGTAAAAACAGGGTTCAGATTCTTATTCTGAAGACAATTCATGAAAAAGCCACACTTTATCAGGATGTGGCACTTTAAATATGGTTCTGTCGGTCAATTTATCAGTCCGTCCAGGTTAACTTATCCGTTTTTATCCTTGTTTCCTCCGTAATCGCTCCTTTTCCAGTAATGCCAGTTCGCGACCGGTTTGCCCTGCAATAGAAGTATTTTCCTCAGCACGGCGTATGAGATAAGGCAAAATATTGCGTACCGGCCCGTACGGAATATATTTGGTAACATTATAACCTTCATCGGCCAGGTTAAAACTGATATGATCGCTCATGCCATAAAGCTGGGAGAACCATATTTTTGGCTCATTCCTGGCAAGGCCTTGTTTTTCAATAAGTTCGGTGAGTAGTCGGTTGCTCGTTTCATTGTGCGAGCCATTAAAAAGTGAAATCCTGTCGAGATGGGCAACCGAAAAAGCTATACCGGCATCATAATTCTGATCAGTTGCTGCCTTGTCGGGCTGAATAGGTGAGGGGTAGCCTTTTTCAGCGGCACGCAGACGCTCTTTTTCCATATAAGCACCGCGAACAAATTTAATACCCAGGAAATAATTTCCTGCTTCCGCCTTGCGTAATGCTTCTTTTAAAAAGTCAAGCCGGTCGGTCCTGTACATTTGTAATGTGTTATAAACAATTGCCTTTTGCTTGTTATACTTCTCCATCATTTCGGTAACTACCTGGTCAACAAATGGCTGGTACCAGGAGTCTTCGGCATCAATCATAATAGGAATGTCATTTTCGAAGGCTGTTTTACAAAGCTTTTCAACACAGTCCTTAAAAAAACGAATGGCTATTGCTGTTTCTTCATCCATAGTTCCGTTTTCGGAAGCAAGAGTTAATATTTCGCGCGAAGCAAAAGCCGTTGGTTTAAATACAGAGAACGGAATATCGGGATGTTTGGCTGCATGAACCACAGAACGTAGCGTTTCGTCGAAGGTGCGTTGCATGGC
Source organism: Bacteroidales bacterium (assembly GCA_038213495.1). GTDB lineage: Bacteria > Bacteroidota > Bacteroidia > Bacteroidales > UBA4417 > UBA4417. Next base: position 8,460 of record JBBQSY010000098.1, on the reverse strand, counting down.
TGCCTGGTTCTGGCCGCCTTCAACCGAATAGTCGAGAATTGATTTAACATTGAATTTACTCAATAATCTGACTGTTTTTTCACATTCAGCGAGGGTTTCGCCTCCAACAAAGTGTTTGTAAAGTGTTGGCTTAATCACCCAGGCAATAGGTAAATGTGCATTCAATGCAAAATAAGTCAGTGTTTTTCCAAGTTTTACCAGGCCGGAACTGGCAAGGGTAGTGAAAAGGATACGTGCCCGCCTGAGGTCGGATTGGCTTTTGTAGCGGAATGCAATTTCAGTGTTTTCGAACGATAGCATATTGGATTTTTATCAGATGCAAATGTATAAACCTTTTTAGAAGTTAAAAACAATTGAAATGCTTGAATTTGAATTATTTTCAAGGAAGAAAAGTATGAAAATAACGGATTAATTTAAATTTTGAATAGAAAGTTGTTTTTCCTTTCAGTTATTGAACAATGCGGACTTCGGATATTTAGGATAATAGTGTGATCAGAACAATGCGTGTTACCCAATGCGCTGGAATTGCCCGCTAAAAGCATTCTGTATTTTTTTAATTAAACTACAAAGCACCATGCCACCACCAGGCACCAAGCACCATGCACCAGGCACCAAGCACCATGCACCATGCACCATGCACCATGCACCATGCACTAAGCACCATGCACTCAAAACATAACTACCTCAGATTTAGTAAACAAATGCATCCATTAAAAACCATGGATGTAATATTTCTTTCCGCTTAACCTGTTTTTACCAAAGTATGCTTAAACGCTACTGTTTATTAGATATCCGGATTGAATCGCCGGTTATTTGTTTAGCCGTGAATCCTAATTTTTTAGTTCTCAATTTTTCTGAAGGAAATTCTGTACTTTTGCATTCATATTAGCTCTTGGATAATTCTGTATAACAGTCTTGTTATCAATCATATAACCAGGATTTGTTTTTTGGACAAAGAATTTCCACACTTTTTCAGGTCATTTAATGTCAAAATAAACAACCTGACTCGCATTGATCACAATGTGGCTTGAAGCGGAAATAGTAGCAGAGCGAAAGTATTTGAGTTGATCCCTGGATTAGGATCGGCAGAAATTTTGCTCTTAATTTTTTATAGAAGTAATTGGTATGCAAAGTAATATGAATGTTTCAGACAGTGTCTTTTCGGGTGTTGATGGCTGGTCGCATCTGCAGGAAGTGATTTCTGGATACGCTGAATCTGGAATTTATATTCTGGTGGATGAAAATACAAGGGAGCTTTGCCTGCCTCTGCTAAGAGAAAATTGCAAGGGACTCGAAGATGCCCTCGTGATTGAATTGCATAGTGGCGAATCAAATAAAACCATTGCCAGTATCGAAAAAGTGTGGCTGGAACTTGTTGCCGGCAATGCGGTCCGCAATTCGCTGATGATATGCCTCGGTGGGGGCGTGATTACGGATATAGGCGGATTTGCAGCAGCCACATTTAAACGCGGGATGAATTTTATTCACATTCCTACTACAATGCTGGCCATGGTTGATGCGGCTATAGGCGGAAAAACCGGTGTTAACCTCAACTCTGTAAAGAACCAGATCGGTGTATTTGCTCCTCCCATGGCAGTATTTATTTTCACCGAATTTCTGAAAACCCTGCCTGCAAGGCAGAAACTTTCGGGTTATGCTGAAATGATAAAGCATGCCATGATTGACAGCGAAAGCCATTTCGAAAGACTGATTCTGCTTAATTCGCCTGAAAAAGTATGCAATGAAAAAAATATTCTGGAGTCGGCTGGCGTGAAAATGCGAATTGTCGGCGAGGATGCTTCCGAAAAAGGATTGCGGAAAGTGTTGAATTTCGGACATACCATCGGGCATGCCATCGAAACTTATTCGCATAAATATGATGCAGACCCGCTTCTGCATGGCGAAGCCATAGCTATTGGTCTGATTTGCGAAAGCTTTATCTCGATGCGAATGTTCGGTATGGACGAAAATAGCCTGAAACGACTGGCAAACCTGGTCAGCTGGCAATTCCCTCACTACCGTTTTAAGGCACTGTTTGCAACCGAATTGCTGTCGCTTATGACTCATGACAAAAAAAATGCAAGTGTTTCCCGTTTAAACTTTTCGTTGATCCGTAAAATCGGCGATCCCGTTTTCGACCAGTATCCCGGTGAAAAACTCATTCTCGAGAGTCTTCACTTTTATACGAACCTCGAAGTCGGCTTTTTTATTTAGCAGGCGTCTTCGGAATATTCACCAAAACCAGTTGACATCTCGCAAGACCAGGTATTCTTCTTTATGACAATGGTAGCGCTTTAATCTGGCTGATTTTAAAGTTAAAACATAAACACTCATCTGTAATCTTCTTGAGCCTGACGTTTCACATCTGACAAAAAAAAATTAATCTGAATAGATAAGTTCAGCAAAGTGAAACTTTCAAAATATCATCCCCAAATCAATCACTTATAGGAAAATTATCTTTTGAAGGACCGACATTATATAAAGTCTAGATTTTTATGCACACATTGCTTATTTTTAAAGGTGTGCATGAGATCGCTTCGCTAAGTTGCTCAACTTTTGATCATGCAAAAGTTGAAAAAATAAAGCTTAAACAGATGTAAATTTGAGGAACTTATTTTGAAAACAATTACTAAGATAGTTCATAATGCGTTGTATATCAAAGCATAAAAATTTTCCTGAATGTAATATTGCCTTGCCATTGAGTAAGAGTATCATCAACAGATTGCTGGTAATTCATCATCTTTCCGGTGGCAGCAGTGATTTCGGATTGCTTTCCGATTCTTCCGATACCGTTGTGATGCAGAATTTGCTGCAGAAAATAAGCACGCAAGATATCAGTTCAGGAGCAATAACGGAAATAAATGTTGGGAATGCCGGAACAGTGATGCGTTTTCTCACCGCTGTACTTGCGGTAACTCCTGGCAAATGGCTTATTGCCGGAACGGAACGGATGCAGCAACGGCCTGTCAAACCGCTTACCGATGCCTTGCAGGCTCTCGGGGCTGAATTAACATTTACAAATACTCCTGGTTTTCCACCGGTTCTGATAAATGGTAACCCGCATTTAAAGGGAGGTACCGTAAATCTTAATGCCGGGATAAGCAGCCAGTTTATAAGCGCTTTGATGATGCTCGGTCCCGCTTTAAAAAACGGAATTACAATCGAACTCCAGGGAGATATCATTTCGGGATCATACATCCGCATGACACAATCGCTGATGCAAAAAGCCGGTGCCGTTGTGACTTTCAACGGCAATACCCTCTTAATCAAAGAACGGCAATACAACAATATTGATTTTGATTCTGTTCTCGAACCCGACTGGAGTGCGGCTGCTTTCTGGTATCAGGTGGTCGCATTTACACCCGGAGCCCGGGTTGTTCTGAAAGGATTGAAAAATACCAGTGTGCAGGGCGATTCGGTATTGCCTGCCATTTATGCGAACCTTGGTGTAAAATCAGTCTTTACTCAGGATGGTTTGATGTTGACAAAATCAGACCTGCCGGCAGCGCCTGAATTCAGTTACGATTTTACCGAATGCCCTGACCTTGCCCAGGCAGTAATTGTAACCTGTGCGGCGATGGGAATAAAAGGCAGTTTTTCGGGATTGAAGACATTGCGGGTTAAGGAAACTGATCGCATTGAAGCTTTAAGAAGTGAGTTGACCAAACTAGGTTATGGTATTTATGTGGTTGATAACCAGGTACATATTAGTGGATCAAACTATACGCAGATGAAAGAAAATTCACCGGTGATTGTAAAATGTTACGATGATCACCGCATGGCCATGTCATTTGCCACGCTTGCACTGCTGCGCGATGATATCTGTCTCGACGAACCTGAAGTAGTCAAAAAATCATACCCCGGTTTCTGGAAAGATATGGAACTGGCAGGCTTGGCATTGAAATAAGTGAAAAGTGAAAAGACAACAACTACTAAGCAATGGTGTTTGCTGGAACTAAATTAAATACTTGAAATACATAGAAATACTTGAAATACATAGAAATAAGTAGAAATACATAGAAATAGTTGGGAATAGTTGGGAATAGTAAGAAGTGATTTTCTGTCGGATGTAAAAGGCGAACATCTGGCACAAATCATGTTCGTAGAGTTCTCCCCTCCGGGGAGATGCCCGCAGGGCAGAGGGGTAAAAATGTTGAACAGAAAACAATCATTTAGCATTAGTACAAACTAAAACTCACATGATATATCTATCTGTTATTTAAATAATAGCATTTTTGTTAGATGAAAGTGAAGAGTAAAAAGTGAATAGTGAATTACGAATAGTGTCTGTACACACGCAGGGTGCGTGACACTGGAGAGTTAGAATTGAATAGTGAAAAGTGATCCCGATAGCTATCGGGATTGAATAATGAATAATGAATAATGAAGTAATCTAAGCTTCTAAGCAACAATTACCTGACTATGAATGACCATTGCCTGACTCCTCCCAACCACTCATAAAACTCAAACCTCAACAACTGTATGACAATTGCATGACCACCGTATGACTATTGTATGCCCACCTAATCCCTAAATCCTAACCCCCAACACCTTCCAAAATATATGTACGAAAAACACTTTAAAGGACCACGCAAGCAACCCGAAAACATGATCTACGGTATTCATCCGATACTCGAAGCCCTCAATGCGGGAAAAGATATCGAGAAGATACTGCTTTCGCGGGAACTTCGGAATCCACAGGTCCGCGAAATCACAACACTTGCCGAAAAACTCGAAATCCCTGTCCAGAAAGTACCGAACGAAAAGCTCGATTCGTTCACTAAAGCCAACCACCAGGGCATTGTGGCTTTCGTCTCTATGATTGAATACCAGCCTATAGAGGATATTCTTATCCATATTTTCGAAGCTGGAAATCAGCCGATGTTCATCGTTCTCGATCGCATAACCGATGTACGGAACATGGGTGCCATTGCCCGCAGCGCCGAATGTGCAGGAGTGAATGCTCTTATCATCCCTTCGCGCGGAAGCGCCCAGGTGAATGCTGATGCCATTAAAACTTCAGCAGGAGCGCTCAACCTGGTGCCAGTTCACCGAAGTCCGAATCTCAAAGACACTCTGCGATACCTTAAAGACTCAGGCGTAAGGCTCATAGCTGTTACGGAACACGGCAGCACGGATTACACACAAACCGATCTTACCGGTCCGGTTGCTTTTATCCTGGGATCGGAAGAAGACGGGATCTCACCCGAGTACCTAAAACTTTGCGACGAAAGAATACTAATCCCTTTAGCCGGAACCATCAGTTCACTCAATGTATCTGTTGCCACCGGTATTATTCTTTTTGAAACACTACGGCAACGGCAAAAGTGAATCCCAGTTTAAGAAAATTGGGCGTTTTAAAGCGGGCAGTTTCTATATTTTAATTGGGTCTGGAATATTTATCATAAATTTTTCAGAACCGGACGAGTATAAAACTATGAATGGGAATAAGAATTTACTAAAGGAGTTTATATCTGTGCGGGCTTATTTTAGCTTATGAAGAAAGATATCTATAATGATCATTCGTACCTTTCTAACAATCCGACCTGGCATGCGGAAGATGCTGAATTTAAAGTAAAACGGATTGAAAAACTTCTGAACAACTATCCCATACCATTCAAACGAGTATGCGAAGTGGGTTGTGGAAGTGGCGAAATACTGGCTTTACTGCAAAAAAGATTTCCGGACGCAAATAGCTGGATAGGTTATGAAATTTCTGAAGATGCGTTGAGTATTGCTGCAAAAAAAGCAAATCCCGGCCTGAAATTTATCCTGAAAGATATCGGGCTTGAGGAACAGGAAGTCACCTATGATTTAATGTTGGTAATTGATGTTATCGAACATCTTGATAATTATTTCGCCTTTCTTGATACAATAAATCAGCGCAGCAAGTATTTTATTTTTCACATTCCTCTCGATATGTATGTATGGTCACTTATACGCGAAGGAATTCTTATCGAATCGAAAAAACGCGTCGGGCATATACATAACTTTACGGAAGACTTCATTAAAAGTATTCTTCAAGATCATGGCTTCCGGATTATAAGCCAGATTTATACCGAACCCGTTGCTAAAGTGAAATCATTTAAACAAACTATTGTTAATGGTGCCCGGAAAATACTTTTTCGGATCAACCCAAGGTTTTGTACAAAAACACTCGGCGGGTATTCAATTATGCTGCTGGCGGAAAGCATCAGTACATAAAACAATTTAAAAATAAATCAGCCAACCGATCCGCATTCTGATCAATATTAACATTTAATGTCTGTTGTATACCAATTTATTACGGCAATTTCAATTTAAAGAAACCGGTGCTATTCCCGGTTTTACAAATTGATTTTTTTAGTCAAAAAGACATATTCAGCATATTGAATTCCAGAATCCTGCATTAATAATTCGAAAAAAATTATCTGATAAAAAGGAGAAAAAAATCAAAATAATTTTTCTACAAATCCAAATCTTGAGAATTTCATTTTTTCTCAAATAATTTATTTATGGTATATGTGAGTAATGACAACGATTTCAGGCTAATTCGAAAACCTTGTTTGGAATGAAAAAAAATTACGATAAAAAATTCAGTGATTTACTTAAATATATACTTTTGCAGTGTTTATCAGCAGACAAATTTTACATCTGAAATATAAATACTTAACCTAAATTCTTTTGCAATGGAAGTTGAAAAATTAATGATTGACCTGGAGAAAAAACACCCGGGTGAAGTTGAGTACTTACAAGCCGTTCGTGAAGTACTGGAATCGATCGAACAGGTTTACAATGAAAACCCACAGTTTGAAGCAGCAGGGATCATCAGCCGGCTGGTTGAACCCGACCGCATTCTCACCGTTAAAGTCCCCTGGGTCGACGATCATGGAAAAGTACATGTAAACCTTGCATACCGGATTCAGTTCAATAATGCTATTGGCCCTTACAAAGGTGGTCTGCGTTTCCACCCATCGGTTAACCTCAGCATCCTGAAATTTTTAGGCTTCGAGCAGATTTTCAAAAACAGTCTTACTTCATTGCCAATGGGTGGTGCCAAAGGCGGTTCCGATTTCGATCCTAAAGGCAAATCGAATGCTGAAGTGATGCGTTTCTGCCAGTCGTTTATGCTCGAATTATGGAAAATAATCGGCCCCGAAACCGACGTGCCTGCAGGAGATATAGGTGTTGGTGGACGTGAAATCGGCTTCCTCTACGGTATGTACAAAAAACTTACCCGTGAGCATTCAGGCGTACTTACCGGCAAAGGGCTTAACTGGGGCGGTAGCCTTGTTCGTCCCGAAGCTACAGGATTTGGCGCTGTTTATTTCGCACACGAAATGTTAAAAACCAAAGGTACCGACTTCAAAGGGAAAAAAGTTTGTATTTCAGGTTTCGGAAATGTTGCATGGGGTGCTGCCATAAAAGTGAATGAACTGGGAGGTAAAGTACTCACCATTTCAGGTCCTGATGGATACGTTTACGATCCCGAAGGAATTAGTGGTGAAAAGATAGCATATATGCTCGAGCTTCGCGCTTCGAACCAGGATATTGTTAAACCTTACACATATGAATTCCCCGATGCTCAGTTTGTACAGGGAAAACGTCCGTGGGAAGTTAAATGCGATATCGCCCTGCCATGTGCAACCCAGAACGAATTAGGTAAGGAAGATGCACTGATGCTCGTTAATAACGGCTGTATCTGCGTGGCTGAAGGCGCCAATATGCCTACCACACCCGAAGGAATTGAAGTATTGCAGGAAGCAAAAGTTATGTTTGCCCCGGGTAAAGCTGTAAATGCTGGTGGTGTTGCTACTTCCGGTCTCGAAATGAGCCAGAATGCCATGAAACTCAACTGGGGTGCCACCGAAGTGGATCAGCGCCTGCACCAGATTATGATAAATATCCATGCAGCTTGCGTAAAGCACGGTCAACAACCCGACGGATATGTAAACTATGTAAAAGGCGCCAACATAGCTGGCTTCCTCAAAGTTGCCAATGCTATGCTCGACCAGGGCGTATTATAAGATCTTTCATTGTTTTTGGGAGAGTTAATTTAAGAATGGAAACCACCTGTAAAAGGGTGGTTTTTTTTATTTAAAAAAACCACTAATTATACAAATGTGACACTGTTTTTCACAAATAATTTGGTCAGAAATGCATGTACGAATTGCACTAATGATTCCTCAAATAATATCTAATTACTCGTGAGGATTCGTCGACATTCCGTGAAAATTAGAGGATAAGTATAACTTTCAAAATAACATCCCCAAATCAATGTCTTATATAGGAAAACTATCTTTTGAAGGGCCGACATTATATAATTTCAGTAGTAGTTCGAGGAAGGTTTTGTGAGCGTGGGGCATTTCAAGCCATGCAGAAGTGAGTGCCGACGTGATGCATGTCTATTTTTCAATCTTTTAAAGCGAACGGCTTGCGTGGCGTGGCAAAAAACCTGACGAAGAAATACACTGAAATTAT
>JBBQSY010000097.1:0-13531 GCA_038213495.1 Bacteroidales bacterium | reverse complement strand
TCAGTTACAATTAGCTGCCCTGTTTTGTGGCTCACCGATACCGATCCGGGATTTTCTAAATCGGTAATAGCTATACCAAGATATGTTCCGGTTTTTGAGTATTTTTTAATGGTTTTGCCAACCATAATCCAAAGGTTGCTGTTCCAGTCGACTGCAATTTCGTGATTAGCTCCGGCAACCTGAAAATTTCGAATCTGATTATTTGTAAGGGTGTTCCAAACCTGAACCTGCCCATCTTCCCGAACGCCATATAAAGTGTCGTTTCGCATGTCCATTCCAAGCATGAGTTTTCCGGTACTAAATGGAGTGCTTAATAGTTTACCGCTGTGATCGAATTTTCGCATGGATCCGCCACATGTGTTTACAAATACAAAATTGTCATTTACGGCCAAGGCTTTAGCAGCAGTTCCCCAGCACCAGCATCCTCCACCCGACTCGTAAGGAGCATCGTTTACCGACCCGTCGAGGTACCTGCTGGTACACCGTCCCCCTTCTTCGTAATCTTCTGCAGTAAAGATAGCCCCGTCTTTAGTAATCCGAATGCCTTCAATGGCATGTTGTACCCACTTGGGTGTACCGTTAAAGGTATTGTTTATCCAACTTGTTTTGTAATTGAGTTCCTGTGCAGAGGTGTAAATACCTGAAAGCAATAGTAAAACGAAGAATGTGAACGATCTTTTTGTATTCATAGTGTTTGGTTTTGGTAATGTAAAATAGGGTGTTTTTTATAGTACTTATTTTAGTTTCATTTTTATGAATGTATTTCTTTTTTTTATAATTAAGATTATAAGATTATTGAGTATTCAATTTGGCTTGATTGGTCCGGGTAAAAATACAGTTAATGTCATATGATCAATAATCAGATTGGTTCAAAAAGCAGGTTCATTTGTTGCATATGTTATAAAATACTGTTTAAGTGTATATTGTGATTTATTTGTACTGCTGGTTTGATGAATTTCTATATTTAGAAAGAGTCTGTCTAACTTTTATTTTTTGATCCTGTTAAGCATGAGTTTTCTCATAGCGGATTGGATCATTCCCTGACCTGATTCGGTTTGCTATTCAAAATCTTTGCCCGATCTTCACTAATTTTTAAAAGAAGGCAACCAGGTTAAAATCATAGTACTTTCATACAAGAATGATGTTTCCCAATACTTAATTAAGAAGTATGTTTGAATGATGCTCAGGGTTGCACAATGTTGAAAAAAGCGAAAGCGTGCCATTAAAGCACGCCTTCGCTTCTGATTACTCATATTAGAAATCAACATCAGCAAAAAGCTTCACAATTTTTTCGGCTTACTATCTATTTAACAGATAGATTCGACATAATCAATGTTGATTAATAAAACAAAATCTTCTTTACATCTACTTATTCACTATCAGCTTCCTGATAATTTTCTTGTCGCTTGTGAGAGCGCTTACAAGGTAAACTCCATTTCGCTTAAATATATCTGAAGCTACCGTAGTTACATTATTATTTACTACTTTCTGATAAATCAATTTACCTGTAATATCATAAATGCTAAGCTCTTTGCTTCCTTCGGGCAAGGTAATATTCAGAATGCCTGCCGTCAGTGGGTTTGGAGATAGTACAAATTCCTTGGTAGCCGGGTTTACATTAATGCCGGTTGTATTAACAACGGTAAGTTCGAGTGTGTCGGAATTGAAGCCCAGCACCTTTTTATAAACACTAACCGCATAGATGGAGTGAGTTCCTACCGCCAACTTTGTTTTAATGCTGAACGCGTTATTCCCTCCGGAAAAACTACCAGCCAACAGCTTTTTGCCTTCGTAAAATCTTACTTTTCCTTCATCACCTAAGCCATTAGTAACATCAGCCGTAATCAGAATACTGTCATTCATCGAATTTACCAGGCTAGCAGTACTAATGTGGACTTTCAGATCCACCCGGATGTCGGTAGTATCAACTTTCCAGTTATAAATAAGCACTTTTCCTTTCCGGTCTTCCTCTATTAGAATAAGCCACTCTCCGTCAGGTCGTTTGGTTGTTTGAATTGCCTATCGCAGATCGATTGAGCCGCTCTGGAAACCGACTTCGGCTCCTGGCAAAAGGTATCCCACAAAATTTCCTGTGTTTGCATCCAGAACATCGAATTCTCCCGGTTTCGAAGTGTATTTGCTACCCGCATATCCGGCTACATAAATGTACTTTTCATCGGCAGTAAAAGCTCCTGCACTAAAACCCAGGTTAACTGTCCATTCTTTGGTTGGGTTCTTACTCCAGTGGCTGTATTTGATTAAAGTTGTAAAGTCCGGAAACGAGCCCTGGCAACCAAAATACATGATATCTTCTTTATCAAGGTATTTGATGCGTGTCATATCGCCACCATCTTCGGGTGTTTCATAAGGAGACGATATGTCTGTCATGGAAGTTACAGAATAATTTGGGACACCATTCTGATCCAGGCCATTAGCAGGGAAAGTAAGCAGATGTCTGCCACCAATCACAACATCACCGTTGCCGGTAATATCTATGGCGCTGTTGTAAGGATAATTCAAATCATAAACTGAAAATTCATCAGCCTGAACCTGTCCGTCGCCGTTATTATCCCGCCACATCCACCGGCGTGTAGGATTTTTGGAAACATCCCATGTTGGCCGTTTATCGCTTTGCCAGGGAAATTTCATCCAATTCAACCTCCATTTATTCAAAATGAAGACCATAATATAATTGTAAAAATCTTACTTATACTTAATGTGGGATAAAAGTACGCATTAAAAAAAGACCCAAGTCTCAAATCCCAAATCTCAAGAACCAAGGCCTACTCTTAAACCCTGCTTGGAATTGGAGATTGGAATTTGGAATTTGAGATTTAATGAATGTGGAAATTTATCCCGTTTTAAGTATAAAAATAAAAGTTGACAGTGTTCGGATGTCGGATGTCGGATGTCGGATGTCGGATTATCTTCTGAATTTCATTCTATATTCTACATTCCAATCTGGTAAAGCCTTAAATATAAGCATTTTAAATTATTTTTTATTATCTGATGGGTCAGATGAAAAATAATCTTGGCTAACTTTCAGATGATAAAGTATAAGGGCTGATACTATGTAGGATGCGCGATCTGAAATGTTTCCGGGCATGACCCAAGGGCTTTCTAATAGAAGCTTTGTATTTTTCAATTGTTAACCTGGCCATAAGGTAACTTACTGTTGATTCAGCCCCCTGGTTAAGATTTACATTGTTTTCTTCCAGTCCATCGTAACAACCACCGGTGCATGGATTGTAAATAATCTGGTGTAAATGGTTATTTCCTAAAAACCAATTAAAGGCTGTAACCAGTTTATGCCTGTATTCTACATCTTTAAACGCATCGTAAAATTTACTCAGTGCTATGATGGTGTATGCAACATCAATAGGTTGTTGTCCGATGCTACCTGCTTCCTGGCCTTTTTTGAGCCAGCTTTTATTGGAGATGACTTCGATGCCTTTTTTGCTGAAAATGATTGCCAGCAGAAAATCAAATGATTCGAGGGCCACTTCCTTATAATTATCATCTCCGGTTGCCAGCCAGGCGCACAACATAGCTTCGGGTAAAATGCTGTTTGCATAGGTGAGATAACTTTCGAACCATCCCCATTTCCCGGTCGATTCGTATCGGTACATATCAAGCAGGCGGTTAGCAAGTATTCTGATATGTTCGGTATTTTCGGCTAAGTCGGGTCCATTAAGGGAATAATACAACCCTTTGATAGCGAGTGCCATTGATCGGGGAGAATATACGGTTAGCATATGTGGCAGCGCTTTTTGTATGATTGCCCGGGCATTTAAGATCAACCCTTCGGGCAGCAACGCTTCTTTCGAAATAAGATAACCTAAAGCCCATATTCCCCGGCCATTTGCATCATCAAGGTTTGTAGTCTTATTCTGAGCGGTAAAGGATTTGTTGCTATCGACATAATTCAAAAAATCGCCTTTTTGCTGAAGACAAAATCTGATGAAATTCAAGTAAATTTGAATATATTCCAAATCGTGATCATCAAGCGTAAGCTCGTAATGCATACAAATGGCTACAAGTGCCCGAGCATTGTCATCGAGTGTATAGCCTGAACCGGGGTCGGGTTGATTGATTTTCGAAAATTGAATAATTCCAAAGTCAGTAGTCAGTCTTTTAAGATGATCGAGATGGATGGCCGGAAGATTGTAGCGTAATTTTACGGCTTTTTTCGATATTTTTTCGAAAAGCCGGGCATGAGCAATCGCTGAATTTTCCCAAGTTGTGGAAACAATTTTCTGTAAAGCATTTGTACTCATATTCCTTCGCAGCGGCTCGTTATTCAGTAAACTGATCACATTATCAGCTAATTGCTCTGAATTCCGGAAATCAAAAATGAGTCCGGTGTCAGAAGTAAGCACTTCCATGGCATGAGGAATAGGTGTGGAAATTATCGGGCAACCGCAACTCATGGCATAGGCAAATGTACCGCTTACCGCCTGGTTGGGATCGTTGGTGGTAAACAGATAGATATCGGTAAGCTGCAGATATTCAAGCAAAACAGGCAATGACAAATAGCTGTTAACAAATTTCACATGGCCGGATAACTTGTGTTCAATTACCAGTGCTTCCAGCATCTCCCGGTATTTTTCGCCCTCCGATTTCACCACTTCGGGATGGGTTTTCCCAATTATCAGGAACATAACTTCGGGAGTTGTTTTTATGATTGCCGGCAATGCGATTAAGGTGGTTTCGATACTTTTTCCTGAACTCAGCAATCCAAAAGTAGTAAGCACTTTCCTGCCTTTTAACCCATATTTTTCTTTCAGGAAGGCCTCGCTTTCAGGTGGCACCAAATGGGTTCCGTGTGCAATCACTGTAATTTTTTCCACTGGCACACCATACTTCTTTACTAAAAGTTTTGCCGAATTATTTGTCATCACAATAAATGCCGTGCTTGCAGTTGCAATTTGCCGGATCGTTGCCTTTAAGAGTTCTCCGGGTAGAGGCAATACGGTGTGAAATACCACTACTACCGGTTTGGTTACTTTGTTAATGAACCGGAGAAAAGCAGCTTCCTGTTTCTGAAAAAAGCCAAATTCATGCTGGATAAGCACTATTTTTATTTTGTTATCCTTATTAATTGAGGTGGCAATGTCGTGAAAACCGGCAACCTGCGATGTGTCGAGTTTATATTTAACTTCATCAGGATAGTCATACTCTGCTATTCCTGACTCAAGGGCACAAATTTTTATGTCGAAGGAGTTCCTGAATTTTCGTTTGAGCACTTTTATCAAATCCTGCGAATACGTTGCAATACCACACTCACGCGGAGGGTAGGAAGAAACAAAAAGAATTTCGGGAAGGGTGTCGGTTTGTTCGTGAATTACGGCTGACTTATTTTCAGTAAGCGTCATTTCAGGATAAATCCTGTTTTCCTGGCTACGAAATGTGCTTATGGTATTTAAATCAACGTTCGACTTTTGGGAAACGGCTAAATTTTTCATATTCTCTGTTTTAATATGGATTACCTGATGCCGGAGTACCTGAGAACAGCCTGTTTCAGGCAGTAAAATCAAACCTGTTTTTTATTTTATACCTATTTTCAACGACGGAATGAAATATTCTCCACACTAAATAATTGTTCTGCAAAGGTGCATAGCGTAATGGTTAAAAATGTTACACAATTAAAGATATAGATTGCATGTTTCACACATTATCGGGGCAACAAATCTGAATGCAACGGTTTATAAAATTACTGATCTGGCAATTAAAAATAAAGATAGTTACTGGCGAGGATTAATATTCAGAAGTGATCGATAATCTTTTTCCTGATTGTGTAAATTGAACGTTGTTTGTGCGAGGAAGGAGCAGGAGATAATTTATTCCGGAGCATACTGATCCCCTAAACGAGGTGCAGTTTATTCCGGAGCATATTGACCCCCTTTTGTAGGCAATATTGCTTCAGGTTGTGGTTCCTTAGTGGTCTTATAACGATCACTAAAAGAATATAAATGGCCGGAAAAGCAAAGTCTGTGAGTCAGATAAAACAGTTAATACAGCTACATCAGAATGGTAAGAGTATTAAATTCATTGCCCGAAGTTTGGGTATTAGTAAGAATACGGTAAAGGCATACCTGCAGAAGGTAGCATCTTCGGAAGTTGATGTTCAAGTATTATTGAAACTGGATGATCCCATTCTGGAAGGTGAATTTCATGCCGGGAATCCTGCTTATAAAAACCCTGTTGTCCATAGTCTTCCATTAAATTAACTTTTCATCCTGTTGATCTTATAATTGTTTAAACCTGCCTGACTTTTAATTATGGCGAATTCGCCATAATTAAAATTGGTGTTATAAACGCTTTCCCAGATACCAAGGAACTCAACGGTGTTGCGGTTACGAAGCCAATCTGAGATAAAGAAATCTCCGTCCTTTGCTTTTAACATATCCGTGAGCGAAATAAAACTCTGTTTACCCTCTGTTATGATGGTAATTTCAGTTCCCCGCACATTGATTGTTTTATTCTTTGCCATTTTTCTAATTGAGTTTTATACCAAAATTCAAATGCTCCAAAGCTTTAATTGAACTGTATTCGGAATACTTAAACCCGGATTACAGAGTGCTTCCACTCAACCAGGTATTCAATCGCGTTTTTATGACTCAGTCTATTATTAAAAACTGCTTCCTGCATCTGGCTTTTGCCCTTTAAACATATGAAATATAACCACCTAACAAATATATAAATTATTCATATCTATTTTTACTTTAAAAAGAATTCCATTATTAAACTGTAAATAAATTCCAGTCAGCAAAATAAATTCTTTCCAAACCCCACCCTCCTATTTCCCTCATTTCTATTTACTTACAAACTAATTTGAAAATAGTTTAAAAACTATACCCTATAACCCAATCATTTCAATAATTTTATAAAATTAAATATACCCCTATGAACATTATCCGCAAAGAACCGCTTAATACGCTGGGTCACAATTTTATACCGGCCGAATATATCCCCCAGAGCAAGGACGAATACTATCTCCGCCATCTTCAAAATCCGGACAGCAGCCGCTACAGGCAGCTTAATGCGCACGAAATTGAAGTGCTGGTGCGGAACTTCAATACATGTGACAACTGGAATACCTTGATGGTTTCGGAAGAATTTAATCCTGACCTGGTAAAAAACTGCAAATTTTTCGGGCTGGTGCGCATAGGGAAACTCGAATCTTTTTTTCTTGAGTTCAACGATTTACGGATGCCGGTTGGTTTGTATAACAGCACAATTATCAATTGTGATTTCGGGGATAATGTGGTGGTTGACAATGTAAATTACATGGCTTATTATATCATTGGCGATGAAGTAATTATAACCAATGTAAACGAGATGTCGACCACCAGCCATGCCAAGTTCGGGAATGGAATCCTTACCGAAGGCGAAACGGAAGATGTTCGTGTATGGATTGAGATCTGCAACGAAAATGCAGGCCGGGCCGTGCTTCCTTTCGACGGCATGTTGCCGGGTGATGCATGGCTCTGGAGCCGCGACCGGCAAAACACTGATCTGCAACGGCGCTACCGCGAAATGACGGAGAAGAAATTCGACAACCAGCGCGGTCATTACGGAACCATAGGCGACCGCACCGTGATAAAAAACTGCCGCATTATCAAAGACGTTAAGATTGGTTCGGATGCATATATAAAAGGGGCCAACAAGTTAAAAAACCTGACTATAAATTCAGCTCCGGAAGCCATTACCCAGATCGGTGAAGGCAGCGAAATTGTAAACGGAATTATTGGCAAGGGATGCCGCATTTTTTACGGAGTGAAAGCCGTGCGTTTTATGCTTGGTTCCAATTCGCAACTGAAATACGGGGCCAGGCTTATTAACTCGTACCTGGGCGACAATTCCACCATTTCGTGCTGCGAAGTGTTGAATTCGCTTATTTTTCCGGCACATGAACAGCACCATAACAATTCGTTCCTTATTGCTGCCACTATTGAAGGACAGGCAAATATCGCTGCCGGGGCTACCATCGGATCGAATCATAACAGCCGTGCCGCCGATGGCGAATTGCTTGCAGGAAGAGGTTTCTGGCCCGCGCTGTGTACCAGCCTGAAACACAATTCGCGCTTTGCGCCTTTCACCATCCTGGCCAAAGCCGATTACCCTTCGGAACTGGATATTCCCTTCCCTTTTTCGCTGGTGAGTAACGACGTGTCGAACAACGAACTGCTGATTATGCCTGCATACTGGCTGATGTATAACCAGTATGCCCTCGAGCGTAATGCATGGAAATACAGGGCACGCGACCAGCGAACCGAAAAAACCCAGTTCATCGAATCGAATTACCTTGCACCCGATACTATTAATTCAATTTTCGAATCGCTGAAATTGCTTGAACTCTATGCCGGAAAGCACTTCTGCAGCAAAAACTATCCTGAAAAAACTTTTACCGATGACGAATACCGCCAACACGGTTCAGTATTTCTGAAAAAGAAAACAGATAAGCCCGCCACACTTTCTATCAGCAAACATACGTTCGAAAACAGCCACCGGACCGTAAAACTGCTTAAACCTTCCGATGCGTACCAAACCTACCTCGATTATATTACCTATTATGCATACGATCTGATTATTGATCACTTTAGGAACAACCCCGGCATAAAACCAGCTGAAGTAACCGCACTCCTGTCAAAACCCATAATAAGGCAAACATTTGAGAACGTGGGCGGACAAATGATTCCTTCCGTTGAACTAAACCAGTTAAAGGAAAGGATAGTATCATACGAAGTGATAAGTTGGCAACAGGTTCATGAGTTTTTTGCTTTACAAGGAAAATCGTATGGCGCTCAGAAACTCAATCATGCCATTGCATCGCTCCGGGAATTGAGCGACAATGGGGAGTTTAACGAAAATCATCTGAAAGAAATGCTGAGCAGGTATATCAGTTTCCGAAAACATTTGATGGCCGAAATCCAACGCTCGCGGCAGAAAGATTACGAAAATCCTTTCCGGCAGATGCTGTATGCAGATAAAAAAGAAATGGAAGCTGTAATTGGCAAACTGGATAAAACACCTTTCTTGATTCAGCAGGGGGAAAAGCTAAAGAAAGACATTATTTTTATTAATGAACTGAAGCAGAAGTGGGGATTTGCTGACTAAATTTCCATATTCACATTTTCATTGACCCGGTAAAGATACTTATCCGGCGCCCCGCGATGCATGCCTGAACCGGGATATCTTAATGCATTGGTTTTCATAAATTGTGTTAATACAGCATATGGATGCGACAAGTCTTCTAAACTTTTCGCATGCATTACTTGTTAATTATACAACAAAGTTAATTTCGATGCCCCCGAGAATTCTTTTATTGCTTTCAATCCTGCTTGCCGCACAGATAACAAAATCACAGGTAACTCAGGCTAACAAGATACAGGTTATAAATTTCGACCAGTTAGAGCCGTATCTTCATAAAACCAACGATACCGTTTATCTTGTTAATTTCTGGGCCACATGGTGTGCACCCTGCATTAAGGAATTACCGGCAATAAAAGCGGTAGAAAAAAAATACTCGGGTAAAAAGTTCAAAGTTCTGATGGTGAGCCTCGATTTTACAAAGGACCTCAAAAGCAGACTGGAGCCTTTTGTGAAATCGAAAAATATTACATCCGATGTGTTTTTACTCAACGACCCGGACCAGAACCGGTGGATAAATAAAGTGGATGCCGGCTGGTCGGGCGAAATACCATTTACCTTGCTGTACGGCCGAAATTTCAGGGAATTCTATCCCCGTGCATATACTTTCGAAGAACTTGATTCAATTATTAACCTAAAACTAAATATGCCATGAAAAACCTCATAATTACAGCATGCATTTCATTGTTTGCGCTCTCATCTGCTTTTTCGCAGGGATACAATGTCGGTGATAAAGCAAGCACATTTAAACTCAAAAACATCGACGGGAAAATGGTTTCCCTCAGCGATTATCCCGGTGCAAAAGGATTTACAGTAATATTTACCTGCAACCATTGTCCCTACTCCAAAGCCTACCAGGACAGGATCATCGCTCTCGATAAAAAGTATAAATCAAAAGGATACCCGGTAATTGCTGTTAATCCGAACGATCCTGTGGTTAATCCCGAGGACTCATACGAGAATATGAAAGTACGGGCAAAAGAAAAGGGCTTTTCGTTTCCATATCTTTTTGATGAAACAGGTGATATCTGCAGGAAATACGGCGCAACCCGCACGCCCCAGGTTTACCTGCTTGAGAAAAAGGGCGGAGATTTAATTGTTCGCTATACCGGAGCTATTGACGATAACTCGCAGGATGCATCTAAAGTAACTGCTCCATACCTTTCGAATGCTATTGATGCATTGCTGGCAGGAGGCACTCCTGATCCTTCGTTCACAAAGGCTATTGGTTGCGGAATAAAGGCGAAACAAGCAAAATAGTTGTTTAACAGGATTTTTGAAAGAGGCAATATCCTATGTTGCCTCTTTTTTTTATTCTAAATTTCAAAAGATGACAGGCTTATTGCCGGTTTTAAACTTTATGCCTACCCGGTATATAGTTTTTTATTATTGTTGTCCGCTTAAATATCTTGACTCTTCATAAACTGTGTGATTTAACTGCAATTCAATGATATTTCGCCCCGATGGGGCTTACTATAGATGTATGATCACAAATCTATAAATATCATCGCGGCACTGCCGCTGCTTACTGCTGCAGAGCAGCTAAATATTTATAGGCGGTTGAATTTGATTTATTGTCAAGCTGCAGAGCAGCGCAATATCTTTCTTATTTATTTTACCTGAAGATCATGTTTTTTAAAAGTATGGTTTATTTCACTCCTTATCCCTGTTTGACTAATGAGCTCAATCCTTTTTTTATCCGGGACTTCCATTCAAACACACAATTACTTATCGAATTGTATTCCTGATAGTTAAATATACAAAACCTCCCGGATTGCTGTTTTAAATTAATCATATTAGTTTGACTGCACGAGTTTGTATAATTGATGTTTGCATAAAATTGATGAAGACGCAAAAGAAATTCAAACTTTTTACAAAAATGTTAAACAAAAACGGGTCGAATGTGTTATATTTAGCAATACATAAAGCACGCATAATCACATGATCAGGTATTCAATAAAAGAACTGGAAAAAATTACCGGTATAAAGGCCCACACAATTCGTATCTGGGAGAAAAGATATGGTATTGTTGAGCCTCAGCGTACCCAGACCAATATACGTTATTATTCTGATGAGGACCTGCGGCACCTGATGAATGTGGCCATTCTGAATAAATATGGTTACAAAATCTCAAATATACAGGGTATGACTGTTGCCGAGATTGCACAATCGGTTGTTGATCTGACTCTCCAGGATGTTGATAATGAGCACCTGGTGGATAATCTGGTGATGGCAATGATTGAATTAGATGAACAAAGGTTCGACAAAATCATTTCTTCCTCCATAATCAAACAAGGTTTTGAATATACATTTGAAAATTTGCTCTACCGATTTCTTGAAAAAATCGGAATTCTCTGGCAAATTGGCACTGTAAATCCGGCGCAGGAGCATTTTATTTCGCAACTGATCAGGCAGAAACTGATTCTGGCCATTGATGGACAGCATGAATTACGGAGCGATTATAAAACATTTCTGCTTTTTTTACCAGAGAATGAATACCACGAACTTGCTTTGCTCTACATTAATTTCATGATCCGGAAGCAGGGCCACAGGGTAATTTATCTTGGTCAGAATGTCCCTTTGGTAAATCTTAAAAATGTATTCGAAATTCACCAGGTAAATTACCTGCTTACCTCAATATCAGCCCGGACAAAGGAAGAAAACATTACTGTCCTTGTGCAGGAACTTACTAAATTATACAGTGATAAAAATATACTAATAGGAGGTGAATGTTTTATTGAACATGCAAAAAATCTGCCAGCTAATATCACTCCGTTCAGGACGCTGGAGGAATTCGTTTCATACCTTAATCAGCTCTAACGAATTATACAGAATACTTTTTTTATACTTTTTCTAAATTGTTACACCATTTTCAATGAAAGTTGTACAAAGTACACATCTCATTTACTGAATGTTACATCTACGAATTGTAAATATAACATATAATTAACATATAATTTGAACATTATTCGCTTTTCAGACGTAAATTTGTAATACTTTTTATCAACTGTAAATATCTGAATTACAGACTCTAAGAAATAATTTTTCAAAATAATCGAAAAATTAACAAATTATTAACTTTATTTAGACTAATTCTAAATAAAAGTGTTTAACTTTGCATCATAATAATTAAACACCTGGCGTCATGACTCAAATAGAATTCGATCACAAACTGATAAGTCTCTATCAAAATCTTGAATATTACGCTAACATGCTAACTTCAAACCGTGAAGAAGCAAAGGACCTTATTCAGGATACCTATCTTAAGGCACTGGCAAACCGCGATAAATTTGCTGCAGACACCAATCTGAAGGCCTGGACGTATACTATAATGAAAAATACATTCATTAATAACTATCGCCGGAATCAAAAAGCAAATACTATAATTGACAATACCGAAGATTTATTTTATCTCAATATCCCACGCAAAACGGATTTCCCTTCGCCGGACTCAAAGTTTTCGGAAAAGGAGATAAATAATAGTATTGGCAAACTCGATGCCGATCAGCGCATGCCGTTCGAGATGCACCACCAGGGGTATAAGTACAAAGAAATTGCAAACCATCTTAATATATCCATAGGCACAGTTAAAAGCCGCATTTTCTTCACACGCAGGAAACTTATGGATTCGTTGAAAGATTTCGCTGATTAAATAATGATTTTTTAGTTCTGAAGCCACAAATTCATTATGAATTTGTGGCTTTTTTATTATCATGATTATGGCTTGAATGATTGATATACTGGGCCACATTGAAAAGTTGGGGAGCAACTGTTTATACAGACAACCTATTTATTATTGCCAATTGTTTCTATATTCATGCAATTTAGAGAAGATTCGTTTTCTATTCTATATCTGATAGAAAAACAATAGGTATTTTGATTGTTTTCTGTCCTTTTGTCTTGCCACAAAAGGACCAAAAGGTCAAGGCTTAATATAAATTTCACACAGATATACGACTCGGTAATGCTCGCAATCCCGATGGCTATCGGGAAAGGCCTGATAGATTTCCCCATATCCATGCTGTACTTGAGGCTGGTGTTCCCGATAAATCGGGATGCCCTCGCTGTTTACCTTCGTCTACATCTGTTGTGAAATTTCTATAATGCCGGTCCTTACACCCTGAAGATTTACCCTAAAAGCTAAATGCTTGCTCCACAATGTTGCCATCAAAGGGAACTCAGTTCGAAGGGACCGGCCTCAGAAAAATACGCCAGCGGTTCTTGGCGGAGGTATCCCGCAAGGGCGGGACAGGTCGTGCGAATGGCAAGTGCGTAGCAATACACAGCAACGACAACTGTTTGGCTTTGGGAACTTCTTCATGCCTTGTATTGCGAGGGATACCTCGGACTTAGAACCGCAAGTATTTTTCGAAAGCCT
>JBBQSY010000096.1:0-13995 GCA_038213495.1 Bacteroidales bacterium | reverse complement strand
AGGTCACATGGATTACGCCATGATTAAGAAATAATTGCTAATTAATACATTCCTGGCAATCATGGCTAATTCTACGTCAGGTTTTTTGCCACGCCACAGTTTATCCCGTTTTTGCGGGACAAGCCGTTCGCTTGGAAAGATGGAACAAATAAACTTGCATCACAGCAGCGCTCACTTCTGCATGGCTTGTAATGCCCAACGCTCACAAAACCTTCCTCGAATTACTACTGAAATTCTATAATGTCGGTCCTTAAATGATAGTTTTCCTATATAAGACATTGATTTGAATGTTATTTTGAAAGTTTCACTGAGCTTTCGAAAAGCTGTAGTAAAATAGCATATTTGGATTTATGCTTTTAAAATCTACCGGCAATTTGGGTGCTATTACAATACTGTAATAATTTCCTCCATGGCATTGGTGAGGCTTACAAATTGTGCAACACTCAGCTGTTCAGCGCGTTTGCCTGCAAATTCACCATTATAATCACCCAGAGGTTTCAGTGCATTATGCAGGGTTTTCCTTCGTTGATTAAAGGCGGTTTTTACCACCTGTAACATAAGTTTCTCGCTGCAGCCTAAGTCTTTTGTCTGGTTCCTCTGCAAGCGTATAACTGCCGATTGCACCTTAGGTGGCGGAACGAAAACACTGGGATCAACTGTAAATAAATATTCAATATCATACCAGGCTTGTAGTAAAACACTGAGGATCCCGTAATCTTTTTTGCCCGGAGGTGCTGCGATTCGAACAGCAACTTCTTTCTGAAACATACCTACGGCTTCGTTTACCTGATCGTGATTTTCGAGAACCCGGAACAATATCTGGCTCGAAATATTGTACGGGAAATTACCAATTACCGAAAATTGACCCTCAAACAAAGTGGAAATATCCATCCTGAGCATATCCGCTTCTATAAGTCCATCGCCTAGTTGCGGATAATTTGTTCGTAGAAAAGCGGCCGATTCGCGGTCGATTTCAACAGCCACAAATTTGTCAAAATTCTTCTTCAATAAATATTTGGTCAATACACCGGTTCCGGGACCAACTTCAAGAACTTGTTTTGTTGAAGGAGAAAGACTTTCTGCTATTCTGGCTGCAATATTTTCATCTTTCAGAAAATGCTGTCCCAGGTGTTTTTTTGCTCTTACGTCGTACACAGGGTAGGGGTTAGGATTTTGGGGTTAGGGTTTGGGAAGAAGGTCGACAAGGAGAGTGGGAGACAGGGGGAGGAAATTGGGACTTGCGATTTGGAATTTGAACCTTCGTGTTCAATGCTTCGTGTTTAATGCTGCAAGCTATGATATTGTAATTTGAACGCCATAGGCATTGAACCTTTGAACGCCTTAGGCAATTGAACCTTTGAACGCCAAAGGCATTTGAACTTTTAATTAACCGCATCATTCCTTAACGCCCTGAATCTTTTACGCGCGTCCACTACATATAGGCTTCCGGGATATTGGGTAAGGATTTTCTCGTATAATAGCATGGCTTTGCTTTTGTCGTTCAGTTGATTCTCATAAAGACCGGCCAGGTTATACATGGCATCATCGGCAAGAAGATCGTACGGATGTTTTTCGATGATTTCGGAATAGTACCCGGCTGCCAATTCGAATTTGCCGTTTTTAACATTGATTTCCGCTTTCTTAAACAACACATTGTCGGTTATGGAATGCATAGGGTAAGCAGCTGTTATGGAATCAAGAACAGAAAGAGCCTCGCTGTCGCGGTTCCGGAATTCAAGCAGATCGGCATGAGCATACATGCATAAAGGTGTGGTAACACTATCTTCTTCAATAATATGAGATATCATCAGCGAAAGATCCAGGGCATCGTTTGCGATCAGTTTCGAAGTGGCAGCTTTCAGGATATCGAGTTGGGCGCGAGCCCAGTCGAATTCGCAGATATAAAACGAAAGTTTAGCATTCCGGAATTTGGCTTCATGACCCAGTGGTTCGTTTTTAAATATCTTTTCGACTTGTGAATACAGCAGGGTAGCCTCCCAGGGATCATCCGAAAAAAGATAAATATCGGCCAGCTCGAGTTTGCATTCGGCCTGGTTTTGTATGGAGGCTCTTGGAATACTTATAGCCTGCAAAAGCAAATCAACAGCGGCATCCGTTTCGCCCAGGTAAAATGCCTGCAAATGAGCGAGGTTGTGGATCAGCGGAAGGGTAAAAGGGTTTTTCCCGAGTTCATCAAGCAACGAACTGTATTCTGCTTTCATGAGCAGTAGCCTGCTTTTATCCAGCGCATACGAATTTTTATATTGCTTGAATTCTGTATTTATCAGTTCGATACGGCTACGCATAACCAATTCAGGATCAGCGTTTTTTTTGATGATGTACTTGTACCCGTCTATGGCCGCTTCGAAATTCCCGTTGCTCACACACAGTGCGGCAAGATCAAAAACTCTCTGGCCGTTTTCGCCGTAGCGTCGGTCAAGTGCTTTGGCCTGCAGGAGCGCAAACGGGAAATCTTTTTGCTGAACGGAATGCCAAAGCAGAAATTCATTGTAGATAATCTCATCCGGATTCTGCTGCAGTTTTTTTAATAAAACTGCCCGGAAAGTATCGTTTTTTGTATTATCCACATCATCGGCCAGCCAGGTCTGGAGCCGGTTTTGAACCATCCCTGTCTGTTGGGGAGACGAAATTAAAAGGTTGAGATATTCTTCAATCATTGCTTCGGTGCTGCCCAAGGATTCGTAAGTATACGCGAGTTCGAATGCAAAAGCAGCCCGGTCCCTGAGCAATTCGCGACCACGCAGGTAAGTGCGTATCACATAATCCGTTTCCCTCCGGCTGGCGAAAGCGTTGGCAAGATTGTACACCTGCATTCGGTCAGGCCCCAGGTCTTTGAGGCAACTTTCATAGATTTTACGTCCTTTCGTAATATCACCCTGCACAATATTCAGGTAACCCATGTCAACCTGGTAGCGAGGATCGGCAGAGTTGGATTTTTGTTCTTTCTTTATAATTTTCTCTGCTTTATCGTATTCTTTCAGCTCGAGAAGTGTATTGATATAATAAATGTAATTAAACTGGTTTGGATTTCGGTTATAAAGAGCTTCGAATGTAGCAAGTGCTTTATCCAGTTCCCTGTTCATATAGTATTGAACACCAAGCTGCTCCTCATTTTGTTGCGCAAAAAGCTTCCCCGGACTCACTGATGTCAGCAAGACTGTTATGATAAACAGAAGGAGAATTTTTAGTTTCATTTTGGTAATTAATTAAAGAGAAGGGGTGAGAGGCGAAAAAGCGAAGGGCGATGAGGAGACAAGGAGAATTTAAATAGATTATTGTGAGAATTTCCAAACAAATTCACAACTGTAAACTGATTTCCGGAACCAAACATCCGCGGTCATCCGTTCTTTCCGCGTCATCAGCGTTCTAATGGGAATCCGCAATCCGACATTATTTAATCCATTCAAATCCTGTATAAGGCACAAGCGCCTTTGGGATTCGTATGCCCTCGGGGGTCTGGTTGTTTTCGAGCAATGCCGCTACAATGCGCGGAAGAGCAAGTGCGCTGCCGTTCAGTGTATGGGCAAGGCGTGTTTTGCCGTTGCTATCTTTAAAACGTAGTTTCATGCGGTTGGCCTGGAAGGATTCGAAATTGGAAACCGAGCTCACCTCAAGCCAGCGTTTCTGAGCGGCCGAGAAAACCTCGAAATCATAAGTCAATGCGGCGGTAAAACTCATATCGCCGCCGCAAAGCCTGAGAATGCGGAATGGTAGTTCGAGTTTACGCACCAGGCCAGTTACATGTTCGCGCATAGCTTCCAGTGCTTCGTAAGACTTATCCGGATGTTGAATTTGAACAATTTCCACTTTATCAAACTGGTGCAGGCGATTTAAGCCTCTTACATCTTTGCCATACGATCCAGCTTCACGGCGGAAACATTGCGAATAAGCCACATTTCTAATCGGGAAATCGGTTTCTTTCAGGAGCAGGTCGCGGTAAATATTGGTAACCGGCACTTCAGCGGTTGGAATCATATAAAAGTTATCCAGTCCGATATGATACATCTGGCTGTCCTTATCCGGTAACTGTCCCGTAGCATAAGCCGAAGCTTCGTTAACCATCAGTGGTGGCTGAATTTCCAGGTAGCCTGAGTCAATGCCTTCGTTTACAAAGAAATTGATAAGCGCGCGCTGTAGCCTTGCGCCTTGTCCTTTATAAACAGGAAACCCGGCACCGGTAAGTTTTACGCCCAGTTCGAAATCGATAATATCGTATTTGGAGGTTAATTCCCAATGTGGTAGGGCTTTGTCACCCAGGTCTGGAATTTCACCTTCGCTGTAAATTGTAACATTGTGTTCAGGGAGATGCCCAAGCGGCGTTTCGGGATGCGGAAGGTTTGGAAGTGTAACCAATAAATCATTCTGCTCCTTTTGCAATGCTTCAAGTTTTTCAGCTAATTCGCGGGCTGCAACTTTAAGTTCGGCTGAACGGGCTTTTAGTTCATTGGCTTCCTGCTGACGGCCGGTTTTAAACATTTCACCCACTTCACGTGCTATCTGGTTCGATTCGGCCAGGTTGTCGTCGAGCAGTTTCTGGGTTTCGCGCCGGTTCAGATCCGCTTCCAGTATTTTTTTTACGGTTTCGCGTGCATCCACACGTTTAATGGCGAGGCGTTCAATTACAAGTTCAGTATTTTCGCGCAAAAGGGATAATTCGAGCATATAATTTGTCTTATTTTTTTTCTTTGATTAAGATTGTTGGTTCCGGGTTCCGAAGTTCCGGGTTCCAGGAAGTTGAGCGAAGTTGAAGCACAGGATTCCGTTAGCTGGCGGTACCCGGCACCCGGCACTTGGCACCATTCCCCTTGTTTAAATGGTATTTATACTTACTTGTTCATTTTCACTGTGCAAAAATAAAAAATCTCCTGACTTGAACGATCAGGAGACTTTATTATAAGTGTTTTGGAACAGCAGTATGAACTGCCAATGCGCTTATTCGCCCTGAATAGGATGAACCGAAACGTATGATTTGTCGTTCGCGCGTTTCTTGAACTGAACCAGTCCGTCGCAAAGCGCGAAGATGGTATGATCTTTTCCGAGTCCTACATTGAGGCCTGGGTTGTGAACTGTGCCACGCTGTCTGATGATAATGTTACCGGCCTGGGCGAATTGTCCGCCATAGATTTTCACACCGAGACGTTTGCTATGTGATTCGCGTCCGTTGGATGAACTACCGGCACCTTTTTTGTGAGCCATATCTTTTAATATTATGAGTTACACTTAAAATTATGCGTTTATCGCTTCTATTTTTACCTGTGTCAGATTCTGGCGGTGGCCGGTTTCTTTCTGGTATCCTTTACGGCGTTTTTTCTTGAAGACCTTTACCTTGTCACCACGCAGGTGAGCCAGTATGGTTGCCGATACCTTGGCGCCTTCAACAAGCGGTGTGCCAATGGTTACAGTGCCTTCGTTATCCAAAAGCAATACTTCGCTGAATTCAACTGTTGAACCTGCTTCGCCTTTGAGACGGTTCACATAAAACTTCTGATCTTTTGCAACTTTAAACTGCTGCCCGGCTATATCTACTATCGCGTACATTTTCAACAATTATATTTTTTACCCGTTAAAATGGAGCGCAAAATTACGAAAATTTTGATACGAAAATGCATGTAGGTCAAAATTTTACAACTTTTTTTTATAAAGATTATAATATAAGCAAATATTGGTTGTATGGCAAGTATTTGTGCAGGGTATGTTTTTTTTGTAAGTGTTTCATTTCATGGTTAAAAGTTGCCGCAAAGTTTGTCCGGCTTGTAAAGGTAAGCTGAAAATTATTCTAAAGCACTATTTTCTCTGTTCTGTTAACTTTAAACTTCAATTCCATCGTACTTTTATCCCCAAATTCAGAAGTCATGAACAATACACAAATCTTCGAAATATTTTGCGGCGGAACATTTATCACCACTTCAGAACCTCTTGTTGTTACAAATCCTTTCGATAACAGTGAGGTTGCCAAAACATATCTTGCCGGCGACACCGAACTTAACCAGGCTATACATGCTGCGAAAAAAGCGGCGGACGAAATGGCAAAGTTACCGGCATATACCAGGTATGAAATTCTGAAACAGATCAGTGAAGAACTGTTTTCGCTCCGTCAGCAGTTTGCTGAACTGATAACCCTCGAATCGGGAAAACCCATACGATATGCTTTAGGCGAAGTGGACCGTTCAATACAGACGTTTACTATAGCGGCCGAAGAAAGCAAACGTTTACCAAAAGAATTTGTCAGCATCGACTGGACTCCTGCCGGAGACGGCAAGGAAGGGTTGGTAAAATATTTCCCCATCGGGATTGTGGCTGGGATAGCTCCTTTTAATTTTCCGCTTAACCTGGCTGTTCATAAAATTGCTCCTGCTATTGCTGCGGGTTGCCCGATCATACTTAAACCTTCGAGCAATACTCCGTTAACCACCTTAATGCTTGCAAAGGTTATTGATAGAACGGCTTTGCCCAAAGGAGCCGTTTCCATAATACCAATGAACCGGGAAACAGGAAATAAATTAGTTACAGACGAACGCATCAGCCTTTTATCGTTTACCGGTTCCCCCGAAGTGGGATGGAAAATGAAACACGATGCAGGCAAAAAGAAAGTGGTACTCGAATTAGGCGGCAATGCCGGAGTAATTGTTTCGAATGGTGCCGACATGGAATCAGCAGTTACCAAATGCGTGGCGGGAGGTTTTTCTTATTCCGGGCAGGTTTGCATTCATACTCAGCGAATTTATGTTTTACATGACTTGTTTAAATCGTTCGCCGAAAAGTTTGTGGAAAAAGTGAAACAGTTAAAGACTGGTAATCCGATGGATCCTTCAACAGACATAACGGTAATGATTGATGAAGCTAATGCCGAAAGAGTTGAAAACTGGATAAATGATGCCGTAAGGGATGGAGCCAAAATACTTATCGGAGGTGAAAGAGAAAATAGTTTTATGCCGCCAACTGTTTTAACGAATACAAAGGAGACTATGCAGGTTTGTGCTGCGGAAGTTTTCGGGCCGGTAGTGGTGATTGAATCTGTCAACACATTTTCTGATGCAATCAAACACATTAATTCCAGCAGATTTGGATTGCAGGCCGGTGTGTTTACCGACAGCATTAGTGAGATGAACCTGGCATTCGACCAGCTAAAGGTTGGTGGCGTTATTATCAATGATGTGCCAACTTTCAGGGTTGATCATATGCCGTATGGCGGAATAAAAGATTCAGGATTGGGTCGTGAAGGAGTGAAATATGCTATAATTGATATGATGGAACCAAGGCTTCTGGTGAAGAATTGCTGATTATTCCATTTTAGCTTTTTTGGTTGAAGCGTCAACACCACCGCCTTTGCCATTTATAATGCTTAAAATTTTACTTTCCTTTTTGCCATTCAGCCATAATATCACTTTGCGGTGAATATCCTTTTCCAATTCCGGAGGGGTTTCAATCGCATTATCTGCGATAACCGGGGCTTTGAAAAAAACGCAATAAATCCCCAGGCCCCATGCTTCGTGACTGGTTACATTATCCGAAACCTTGTATGAGGCATAGCCCAGGATTCCATCGTGTTGCCACAAATCAACACTTGGCGGATCATAAGGCATCTCGCTCTGGTAAAAATATACTCTTCCATGGTTGCCATTCCACAAAGTCTGGTATTCCTGGAAATGCTCATTAAAAAGCCCGTAAATTGTAACATGCTCACCGTTAACGATCAGGCCGTTTGCACCTTTGTTTTTATACCAGCCCACACCGTTTCCGTGATCGGCACGCCAGAGCCAGGTGTGATCGACATACACATTGTTGCTGTTGATGGTTAAGCAACTGTTCGCAGATCCTTCGGCAGGCCCGCCTACCCTGAAAAACATATCGTAAAGAAAAGTGGGCTGT
Source organism: Bacteroidales bacterium (assembly GCA_038213495.1). Lineage (GTDB taxonomy): Bacteria > Bacteroidota > Bacteroidia > Bacteroidales > UBA4417 > UBA4417. The sequence continues at coordinate 6,105 of JBBQSY010000096.1, read as the reverse complement.
TTTGAATGATCCTTCGTCGAGCCCGTTTCCCCAACCCGGACAAGCGTTTGGGAAGAGATTTTACCGGCATCAATAAGCAGTCCACATAAACTTACATTATCCACATCCGAGATTTCAAAAACAGGGTTACCGTTAGCCGGAACAAGCGTTGTAATGCCAATTCCCATTACCACGGTTCCGGAACGGTCAATCTTCAGACTTTTATCAATGGAATAAATCCCGGGCGTAAAAAGCAGGTTTTTACCTTCTCTTAATGCAGCATTTATAGATTCCGAATTATCGGTGCCGGGTTTAACAATGTAAAAACTGTTAAACTGCAAGATATCCGCTGGCTCCGGCCCATTCTTCCAGCTGATCCCGGTACTGTTTTTCTTTAGTAATGGAACATGAACAGCAAGTCCCGCTTGATTATAAACTATGTATGGCTTTTCGCGGATTTCAGGTGTCGTTTTAATTACTGTAACAGGATTATCGGGCCATTTATCTTCGGGGGCATTATTAACTCCTACAAACAGCATATTCCACTGGCCTCCTTGCCACTTTCCAAGTTCGTCATTCCTCGAAAGCCATTGTTGCTGAGTGCTGGCAAACACGGTTCCATCCACTTTTGAATCGGCCAGGAAACCTCCGCTCGCCCAACCGTGATCGTGTAGCCGGATATTCCCGATAATATGAACCCTCCGCATTGGGGCAGCCTGCGAAACGCCCCAGATTAATGCAGAGTCACCGGAAGCCTTTATGGTCAGATTTTCAACAGAGCGCCAGAAATTACAGGTTACATTTCCATTTCCTTGCCCCTTTGATACCAATGCTCCGTTAATGACCACATCATCGGGCGAATTACCCAATCCTGCCACATGCATATAGTATCCCATTTTGATATCCAGGTTGTAGGTGCCGGGTTTGAATAACAATGCATAACGTTTTGAATTGAATTCGGCCGTTCTGGGATGCTGCTGTTTGTACAAAGTATCAATCAGGGTTTGGATCGCCTTCATATCCATTCCCGTATCAAATAAAAAAACATTCTCACCAAACAAAGAGGAGTGATACTGGTCGGAATCGCCGGGTAATTGGGGATTTGCTATTTTTGCGTTTTGCGAAAAACCATACTGTACCTTCAGCAGAAACAGACTTAGTACTATCAGTATATTAAAGTAGTTTTTCATTTATCTGAGTCTTTTAATTGAACCAAAATGTCCGGATTTCCAGAGTATCAAAACAGATACATTAAAAATCAAAGGATGCTTTCCCTGTTTACTGCATTAAGAATATGCAATAAGTGATTATGGGAAAAGCGTCTGACGAAAGATGATTTAAGTGACCGGTCTTTAACAAATATATAAATAATCAGAATATTACCATTCATCAGACAAGAAATATCTTTCTCCAAAACTTCGGAGGATACGCGTGATTGATGGTCGGTAATGTTGAAAAGCTCAAGTATATAAGGCGTGCGAAGAAGGCAGAGGAGAAATTGGTTTTTCTGGCTATGTTCTATTTATAACAGCAAACTAATCTTTTTCGTCTTGCCACCGCACCCCCAACCCCTGAAGGGGCGTTTCCTGCGCGCGTGGGCAGATCCCCTTCAGGGGAAAAAGGGGTGTGGGCGGGCGGAGCATTCGGATATGCATATTTATCAATCGTACTCATGGATTAAAAAATGCTGTGCTTATTAGAACTTAGCCGTTTTTCTTTATATGACGAAATGCTGGCTTACTGTAAAGAATAGAATCCCATTTAAGTTCCTGTAAAAGCTGAAACCTGGCAATACTCATGGGAATTTAATCCGATATCCGGTTCATTTCAGCATCAATGGCCGATTTGCTCCTGCCACGTGATTTGGCCTTCTGGTTACCGAAACTATAAGTTACATTGATACCAAACCGTTGATTGTCGAAAGTGATGATTCCTTTTACAACCATGCCGCCATAATTGCTGTGGTAATGATAATCACTGTTGCCTCTGAATATATCATTGCCAGTGAGTTGGACCAGAAACCTGCGGTCCATGAAATATTTTTTCACCCCGATATTAAGCCCCTGGTATGCATCTACCCTTACAGTTCCTCCCCATATCCAGGGACTGCTGACAAAATAAGTAACCTCCGCAGTAATATCTGCGGGTAATTTCAGGTTATTCTGTAACCGGAAATTCACATTGTTTGATTTCAGATCGATTTTTGCACCTTCCACATCCCCCTTGTAGGTGGCGTAACTGTAAATGAGGAACGAAGTGAACTCCCACCATTTAGCTAGCTGTTGAGTGTAGTTTACCGACAATCCATTGTTGGTCGCTTTTTGCATATTACGGGGTGAAAGAATGTTCCCTCTGTCGCCTGAAATAATAAAAATATTAGCAAAAAAATCTTTCGTTACGCTATATGTATTCGAAATTACCAGTTTTCGCTTAAATGAATAGTTGACCTGGTAATTTGTTATATAATTTGGTTTCAGAAAAGGGTTGCCTTTCCATGCGTTCAGTTCGCTGCTTCTGGATTCAAAGGGATTTAAATCCTGGTAGTTGGGCCTGGTAATGCGTTTCCCGTAACTCACACTGATAACACTATTCTTCTGATCATCGAAGGAAACGCTCAGGTTGGGGAAGAAATCGGTGTAATTTCGTGGCACTTCGCTGTTTTCTACTGCACTTTCGCTGTTCAAACGTCCTAACGAAGCTGTGTTTTCCATTCTGAGTCCTGCGTTGATTGATATTTTTTTTGTGGGTTTTGCATTTAATATGAGATACACTGCAAAAACCTTTTCAGTATATGTAAAATCATTGCTCCTGGTGCTGTCATAAACCGGGGTTCCCGTATTGAGATTATAAAAAGCCAGTGTATTGTTTGTGCTGATTGATGAATATTTTGTCCCGGAAGAAAGTGATATGTCTTTGAATTTTTTCTCATAGTCAAGCATGCCCGACCATAAATTGATATAGGTGTCTGAATTATATCGCGCATTGCTCGAACGCAGAATATTTACCAATTCGGAGTCGAAATAGTTATTAGGCTGCTCCGTACCCTTGTTGTTTGAATATTTGCCTATACTAAAGTCTGCCGAAAGGCTTGAAGTTTTGTTAGGGATATACCGGTAATTCAGGTTTAGCAAATAATTCTCAGTGGCTACCTTATCAAAGGTTTCAGCTTTAAGAATTTCGAAAGGTGTTGATTCTGCAACATGAAAAATTCCTGTATTGCTTTGAAGCACTTTATCACTGTTGTTTATAAAAACTCTTCCATCGATACTGGCCGAATGTTTTGCATTGAATTTATAGTCAATTCCCGATGTAATATTAAATCCCTTCCTGTTGTTATCACTGTATACCTTTTTATCAAGAATGTATTCGTTCTGAATGGTTTTTTCGATTACATCCTGCTGAAAATGATTGTCGGATACATTCACACTGGTATTGAAACTGAGTTTTTCGGCAACGTAATTTATTGAACTGCCCAAGCTTGTCCGGGCAAATTCCCCTTGCGAGAAACTTGCATTCAGGTTTCCGTTCAAACCTAAATTCATATTCTTCTTCAGTTTGATATTGATAATTCCGCCTGTACCTTCGGCATCGTACTTGGAAGAAGGATTGGTAATGATTTCAATGGATTCGACATTGTCGGAACGCATACTTTCGAGCAAATTAGCCAGATCGGTTCCTCCGAGCCTGGTCGGGCGCCCGTTGATAAAAATCTGTACACCTGATTTGCCCTGGAGGATGATATTTTTGTCCATATCCACCACCACTCCCGGCGATTTGGCCAGCAATTCCAACCCAGTGCTTCCCGCTGCATTTGCACTTTGAGCAACATTAAAAACCATTTTGTCGGGTAGCACTTCCAATATGGCTTTTTTCCCGGTAATTACAACCTCGCTCAACTCGTTAACATCGGTTACAAGGCGAATGCTGTCAAGGACAATTATTTCATTTTTACTGATTATAACCGGGGCCGAAACATGATTTTTAAATCCTATATTCCTGATCATTACCAGATATCTACCGGGAGCAATTTTGTCCAATACATACGATCCGTTTTCAGAACTAAGGGTTCCATTCATAAAAACCGAGTCTTTGTTCATTAAAATAACCGTGGCATAAATGGCCGGTTCGTTTTTAGAATCAAAAACATATCCTTTTATCTGTGCTTTATTCTCCTGAGCCCGGCTCGTGAGGCTTGCAAATAAAATAATAATAAATAGTAATATATGCTTTAAAGTAGCTTTCATGAGGTCTTTCTATTGAAGGAATAAAATTCGGATTAGTTACTTTGCCTTTTTGTAAATCATATACCAGTTGATGTAGTATATGTTGGAATCGGATTTTTTGAGTTCTTCCTTATCTTCTTTTGTCAGAAAGGGAATCATAACAGCATCGCCGGGTTGCCAGTTGGCCGGAAGTACAACATCGGGTTCACTATAATTGGTTTGCAATGCTTTCAGCGTCCGTATTATTTCATCGATATTGCGGCCCACCTGGTTCGGATAAAAATAAAACGCCCTGATCTTATTTTCCGGATCAACAAAGAATACACCGCGCACACTCTGCCCGGGATTGGATTTAGAGTCGAGCATGCCGTAACTGTCGGAAATTACGCTCGAACTGTCAATAACCAAAGGGAAATCTATCTTCACCTTGCTTCTGCCTTTGTAACTGATGTCTTCGAGGTCCGCTTTCCAACTCAGGTGCGAAACCATTTTGTCAACAGATACTATTACGATTTGAGCACCCAAACTTTTAAATTCATCTTGCCGGTAAGCCAGCTCAAGAATTTCGGATGAGCATACAGGGGTAAAATCGCGTGGGTGGGCAAAAAGAATTTTCCATTTTTTGCCAAAATCACCCGGGAACGAAATCATGCCATTTGTTGACGGTGATTTAAATGCCGGCGCTACAGAGCCGATTAAGGGGATACGCTGGGTTTCACGTTTCTGCGACAGGCCAACCTGGGCCAACAGGATAACTGATAAAGAAATTAAAATAAGTTTCTTCATAATAAGGATTGTTTTCGGCGATTATTTTTGTGGACGAATGCCAACTTGAATATATGTAGGTTTTATAATGTGAACGACAAGAATTAACAAGGTAATTGCGGGGAATGTTCAGTGAGGGGCATTGTTTTTAAACAAAATTATTTCGCCAACAGGCAAATAAGGTGCAGGAAAGAGGATAGGAAATATCTATTCGGTCCGGTGCCAGTGCGTGACCAGGAACTTTGTATTAAACCAATAAAAATCTTCTGAAGCAAAACAAATTATCCGAGGCTGAATACTATGGCCTCCATACAGGTTTCAATATCTGGGAAAATCAAAATATAATATTTTATCGTTCGGGTAATATGTAATCAAAATATTTTTGCCGTCAACTTTAATTTTTCTCTCATAATTCTTATCGTAATTAATTTTCCAGTCGGATATTACTTTGAGGTTTTTATTCAAAGTATCACAAGCAGATTTTATTATCTCAAGCGTAAAGTTTTGTGGAACTTCCACTCTCATGCCGTAGAGCGTTGTGTCTTCTGCATCCACATATTCGCATATAATTTTACCTTTAATATCTTTTATCAAATCCCTGGAAAAATAAAGGCATTTCTCGTTTTGCGCAAAACCCGGCAGGCAAAATGCTACAATCCATAGCAGCAATATGGCTGTTTTTATAATTGATGATGTCAGGTTTTTCCTTTTCATAATCAATGTTTAATATATGCTTTGTAAATATAGTGAATTAGTTGTAAAAATCCTACTATTTTGTTGAATATAATTTCCTGCGCCGGGAGATTCTGATGCATGAAATATTTGTAAATTATAACTTCCTTTGTCCGGGTTCATCTAATAGAGGGTTCGCCGGAGGTAGTAAAATTTAATGAGTATTGGCAATCAATAATGAAATGGTTATTGATGAACAAATATTACCCCTCCGCCTGTCGGCACCTCCCCTAATCCCGATAGCCATCGGGATAGGGGAGGCAGATATTATACTTAAAACGGGATAAATTTCCACATTCATTAAATCTCAAATTCCAAATTCCAATCTCCAATTCCAAGCGGGGTTTAAGAGTAGGCCTTGGTTCTTGAGATTTGGGATTTGAGACTTGGGTCTTTTTTTAATGCG
>JBBQSY010000095.1:0-14920 GCA_038213495.1 Bacteroidales bacterium | reverse complement strand
GGAGGGAGCCTGTCAGCAGACTACGTTGGCAATGCCCGTGTGCTGGGGCCAAAGGGGGGGGTAGTGCTTCCAGCCTGCCCTCGCCCCACCAGCCGCCGACGCACAAGCACGCCGTGGACAGGCTGGAAGCGCTGTCCTCCCTTCTTGGCTGTGACGTCCGGTGCCACGCGTTGCCTGCTACTCCTGATCCCGTGCAAAAATCCGCCGTGCCGCCACTCCCAGTGCATGGACTCCATCCTGGATTCCTGTCAGGGAAATTCCGTCCGGCAGGTCACGTGTAGGGCAGCGCGTCAGGCGGCGCGTCTCGCCCGCCGTGCCGGGCATCTCCCGCGCCACATCGACCCAGCAGCCAGCATGACTGCCTTTTCCACGCGAGGGTTGGCCATCCGACGGAGTTGCTCTCCATCCGGCCACCTCCACCAACCAGACCCGGCCCGCCCTCATCCCTTTGGCATTCGCCGACCTGACGGCATCCCGGATTGGGGTCCCCGCGCATCGCTCAGTCTGAGAAGCTGAAACTCCAAGTTCCGAAAGGCTCAAATGCATTGCCGCCAGCCCGCTTAAGCGGCACATCAATTGTTTTCTTCGCCGATCCTGGTGTGAGCTTCAGGAGCGAGCCATCGGTGAGATAGTAACCGCTGGTTTGGCCTGCGATGGTTGCAATGAAGTTGCTGTAAACTGATTCCACGCATCGGTCACCGCGTTGTTGACCTTCACCGTCGTGTAGGTGAACCGGCCGCTGGCATTGGATGTTTCCTCCTTTCCAAAGTACAATCCGCTGCTTCCCTGCTGATAGGTGAACGTCGTGTCATTGACCAGAATCGCGGTCGTGCCGGTTGCGCGCTGCCCGGTGACATCATAAAACTGTGGCCGGGTTGCGCTTGTGTATCGATTGAGACTGTCGGCGCTGTCGCCAGCGCTGCCTCCACCATACGTATTCGTGCGCAGGCCGGTGCCCGCGCTCGTTCCTCCGCCCTCCTTCCACACGATGCGATTGCCGATCTTGTCGTAGGTGTATTCGGATTCGGTCCCAGCAAGCACTTCACCGGCACCGGTGGTGAACTTGTGATAGCCTTGGATCACCTGCTGGCGCGCATCATACCCGTAACGCCATTCCTGGCTATCCTCGCGCGTCACGCGGGAAACCCGGCCATTGGCCCAAACCGGCGCGAACGATTGGAGTGTAAAAGTGTACATATTATACTATCCCTTCGAACTCAACTGGCGAAGACTGCTGTAGGACTGCGGTTAGTAGATCATGTTGGTGCCCTTGATCTGGCTGGTGTGCGAAGGCGGAAACGTGCCGGCGTGGTAGCCGATCGTGACCCCGGAAAACTCAATGCGGACTTGGCCGGCATGAAGATATGTCGCCCTATCGAGGTCTGTTTGTCAAGAATCTCCCCCTGATCCCCTTTTTTTCATCGAGGACAATCGCCACGCTCTCGTTCGGCATCCACACCCCAATTCATCCAGCCAATTGAAAAATGCCGCTTTTTGCACGCTGACCCCCATTCCCCTGAGAAGTGAGAAGTGAAAAGTGAAAAGTGAAAAGTGAAAAGTGAGAAGTGAAAAGTGAAAAGTGAAAAGTGAAAAGTGAAAAGTGAAAAGTGAAAAGTGAAAAGTGAAAAGTGAAAAGTGAGAAGTAATATACTTAATCTGCCATCCGCAATCCGTAATCCGACATTCAAGATCGCACATCCGACATCCGACATCCGCAATCCGACATCCTATATTCTTTCAACATCCGGTTAATAACTTTGTGAAGCTAACCACTTAATTTTTGATATTTTTGCTTTTGAAACAAAAAACGCCCCAATTCATGACGGTAGACATATTTATCCCTTGCTTTATCGACCAGATTTACCCTGAAACAGGTTTTAATATGGTTAAAATTCTCGAAAAACTTGGGGTTGAAGTAAAATATAACAGTAAACAGACCTGTTGCGGACAGATGGCATACAACAGCGGGTTCTGGGAAGAAGCAAAATCAATAGGGGAGAAGTTTATCCGCGATTTTCCGCATAACCGCTATATTGTCGGCCCTTCAGCTTCATGTGCCGGTTTCGTCAGGAATTATTATGATGAAATGTTCTACAATTCAGCTTTGCATATAGAATACCATCAGCTCAAAAAGAATTTCTACGAGTTCACGGACTTTATTGTAAATGTCCTGAAAATTAACGATGTAGGGGCCACTTTTGAACATTCAATCACCTATCACGATTCCTGTGCAGCTTTACGCGAGTATGGTCTTACCAGTCAGCCCCGCGAATTACTGAAACATGTGCGCGGACTTGAACTCCGTGAAATGAAAGATACTCATACATGTTGCGGGTTCGGCGGTACTTTTGCGGTAAAACATGAACCGATTTCCACCGCCATGGCTGAGCAAAAAGTTCTTAATGCCCTCGAAACCGGTGCCGAATACATTGTCAGTACCGATTCGTCCTGCCTGATGCACCAGCAAGGCTATATCGATAAAAACAAGCTCCCCATTAAAACCATGCATGTTATCGATTTACTGGCCCAGGGCTGGTAGGTATACATTCCTGTGCTATAGACCGATAAAGAGAATCCGTGCTGGATTTCTAGAAATCCTGGCACCATGTGTTTTCAAAAAAATCCGATAAATCCAATGGAAAACAAATTTATCCTCCAGATAGCCAACGAACTGGGAGTTCGCGATTTCCAGGTGCTCAATACTATAAATTTACTGAAGGAAGGAGCAACCGTTCCTTTTATTGCCCGTTATCGCAAGGAAATGACCGGCAGCCTGGATGAAGTTCAGATCGCAGCCATCCGCGAACGCTATGAGAAAATAATTGAACTCGAAAAACGCCGGGAAGCCATTGTTGCCTCAGTTAAGGAACAGGAGAAACTTACGCCGGAACTGGAGAAGCTTTTTCTTGCTGCTGCTACCATGAGCGAACTGGAAGATTTGTACCTTCCATACAAGCCAAAGCGCCGCACCCGCGCATCCATTGCCCGCGAAAAAGGCCTTGAGCCTCTGGCTAAGGTCATTATGCTGCAACTGGAGTCGGATCCAAAACGCAAGGCCCGGGAATTTATAAATGCTGAAAAAGATGTTAAAACGGAGGATGAAGCACTGGCAGGAGCGAGGGATATTATTGCCGAATGGGTGAATGAAAATCAGCAGAGCCGTCAGCGAATCAGGATTCATTTCGAGCGATCCGCCGAAATTCTTGCCCGTCCGGTCCGGGGCAAGGAACTCGAAGGGATAAAATATGAAACCTATTACGATTGGGCCGAACCGCTGATGAAAGCACCCTCACATCGCCTGCTTGCCATGTTCCGTGGCGAAAACGAGGGCTTCCTGAAAGTGAATATTGAGCCGGATGAAGAACTGGCTAAGGAAGCCTTGTATAAGATTTTTATTAAGTCTTCGAATGAATCATCGCGGCAGGTTGAGGAAGCGGTTAAAGATGCGTATAAACGGCTGCTGCAACCCTCCATCGAAACGGAATTCCGACAGATGGTAAAGGAAAAAGCTGATAAGGAAGCAATGCGGGTGTTTGCCGAAAATTTGCGGCAGTTGCTCATGCTTCCGCCCTTAGGGCAAAAAACTGTGCTGGCAATTGACCCGGGATTCCGTAGCGGGTGTAAACTTGTCATTCTCGATCGGCAGGGTCGCCTTTTGCACAACGAAAATATCTATCCCCATCCTCCGCAAAGTGAAGTGAAACAGTCCGTTGCCAAGATTCAGAATTTGGTAAAGGCATATAAAGTGGAAGCCATCGCCATTGGCAACGGTACTGCAGGCAGGGAAACGGAAAACCTGGTTAGGCGCATCCCGTTTGATACTGATTTAATTGCGCTGATGGTAAACGAAAGCGGAGCCTCTGTGTATTCGGCTTCGGCAGTGGCAAGGGAGGAGTTCCCTGATTATGACGTTACTGTAAGGGGATCGGTTTCCATAGGTCGCCGCCTGATGGATCCGCTCTCGGAACTGGTTAAAATTGATCCGAAATCAATTGGAGTAGGGCAGTACCAGCATGATGTAAACCAGCCGATGCTGCAAAAAAGCCTCGAATCGGTAGTTGAGAGTTGTGTGAATAAAGTTGGTGTTGAACTTAACACGGCGAGTAAGCAATTGCTCACATATGTTTCGGGCGTAGGTCCTGTACTTGCGGCCAAAATTGTTGAATACCGCGATAAAAACGGGATGTTCGAAACGCGCGATCAGTTGAAAAATGTTCCTCGTCTGGGTGAAAAGGTTTTTGAGCAGGCGGCAGGTTTTCTGCGAATCCGAGAATCGGAAAACCCACTCGATGCCAGCGCCGTACATCCCGAAAGCTATCATCTTGTGATGAAAATGGCTCAAAAAGCAGGTTGTTCAGTTGCTGATCTTATTAATAACGAGGAATTACGGAAACAGGTTAAGCTCGAAGAATTTATTACCGATAAAGTCGGAATGCCTACTCTGAATGACATCATGGCGGAGCTTTCGAAACCGGGCCGTGATCCGCGCCAGAAATTCGAGTTGTTCGAATTTGATAAAAATGTGAATTCAATGGATGATCTGAAACCCGGAATGATACTGGATGGCTTAGTTACAAATATCACTAATTTCGGAGCATTTGTAGATATAGGCGTTCACCAGGACGGACTCATTCATGTAAGTCAACTGGCTGAAAGATATGTAAAAGATCCCAACACCATCGTGAAACTGAATCAAAAAGTTAGGGTGAAAGTGCTCGAAGTGGATAAGGAACGCAAAAGGATACAGCTTACATTGAAAAATGTTGAGTAGGTAAAAGATTCAGGTTTTTGTGAGAATTAGTCCACTAAATCTTAATGTGAGATAAAGCGTGCTGAAAGGCATTCAGTGACGATCATTTAAAAATCAACCTCTTTTGATCCCGGTAATTAAAAATACAAAATCATTTTTAGCAAAAAAAAGGAGGCGTTCAATGCCCCCTTTTTTTAATAACCATTAGGTGAATTTTAGATTTTAGTATTCTGTGTTCAAATCAGCGCGGCGGTTCAGGGCTTTTCCGGCAGCGGTGTTATTATCGGCAGCAGGTTTGGTTTCACCGTATCCGATAGTTGAAATACGTTCAACTGCTATGCCTTTGTTTACCAGATAATTCTTAACAGCATCAGCTCTTTGCTGGCTGAGTACAAGATTATAGTCATCACTTCCAACATTATCGGCATTGCCTTCAATCTTGATTTTCATGACAGGATATTTATTCAGGATCGTGACCAGTTCATCCAGTTTTGGTTCGGATATTTTCCGTATCACGTCCTTATCGGTTTCAAAATAAATTGCTTTGGCAATATTTATTTTCTGCTCCATTTCGACCTGTGTAATTTCAGGACATCCAAAGTTCTTGGCAGTTCCTGCTACAGTCGGACATTTGTCTTCCGCATCGGTTATTCCGTCACCATCTGTATCCGGGCAACCTTTAAAGGCAACTAGTCCGGCAACAGTCGGGCAAGCATCATCTTTATCCATAATGCCGTCACCATCCGTATCCGGGCAACCTTTGAATTTAGCAATTCCTGCAACATCCGGGCAGTTATCATCTATGTCGGCAATGCCGTCTTTATCCATATCCGGACATCCCTGCATGGCTGCTGTACCTGCAGCATTAGGGCATCGGTCATCGGCGTCAGTAATCCCGTCGCCGTCGCTATCCGGGCATCCCTGGAGTGCTACAAGCCCTTTAATATTGGGGCATTTGTCATCAATATCTGCAACGCCATCCCCGTCACTGTCAGGACATCCTTTTAAAGCGGCTAATCCAAATACATCCGGACAACGGTCTTCATCATCAACTATTCCGTCTTTGTCCCTGTCTTTTTTGCAGGTGAAACTGTATTTCAGTCCAAGATGAGGATGTACATAGGAATACCCTTGTTTGTCGGTAGTGAAAACATAATCAGCTCGCGCGCTTAATGCCAGGTTGTTTACGACCTTTACATCCAATCCTAAACCTGCCTGGGCTTTTGGTTTGTTTAAACCGTTCAGGTGCTGGTCGCCAAAGCCGAAATAGAAATAAGGAGTAACCCAGGAATCTTCTTTCAGTAAACCACCCAAAAATTTAAGCTGCCCGTCAAGATCAGCATACCAGTAATTCTGAGAAATGATTGAATGATGAGCATATTCACCTCTTGCCAGCCTTAGGTAGCCAGATGTTAACTGAACATTAAAATATGGAGTAAAATAACGACTGACAGAGGCTTCAAGCAGTCCGCCCTGGAATTTCATGTCTTTAAACTGATCTGTCAAAGGCAGGTTTATATCGCTGAAGCTTACCCAATGAACTCCTGCGCCTATTGCCCATGGATTGTCGGCGGTTTGGGAGAAGGAAGTGAAATACATTCCCACGACAAGAAGAATTGCAATAATTTTTTTCATAAAATTTGGTTTTTTGGTTACTTATTGTTGATTGTTCTGACTTTTTTTGATCCTGTGTTCTAAAAAGCAAATGATTTTCGTAAAACTGTATTTACCTTTATTGGTTTTGTTGGTTATAATGCCTGGTTTTTACATCTTATAATCATGATCGCTTACTATGATTAAAGAAACGAGAATCTGAGTTTATTTCAATGACATTCAATATATTTATGTGTAGGGGAAGTATGTTTAACAAATTAAATCAGGTGTACAAATATAAGAAAGAATTTAGTTTGTAAGGATTGATTTAACGGTATAGTTACTGCTTTGTTCAGAGGTTTGTAAAAGTTAAAAGGTAATAGTAAAATCCGGTCTGGTAAAGGACATTAGTAATGATGTGAGAGTAATAATAATTATTTCTGTATTTTGACCTGCAATCGTAGTTTTATATTTCCGCCAACAAAGTTTTTTAAACTTCCTGGCCTGCTCTGTGGGATATCAACTTTTTCAGATTAATTTTGTGTTGATGTCAATATGTACTCTGAGTATTTCAGATAGCTCATAATTTGCCGGTTTAGATCCGGGATTCGTTGGTATCAGGAAGATAAGATAGATTATTTTCGCTCCCTGAATGTAATAGCAGCTTCCAGAAATGCTTTCATCAAAGGCATGCTGAGTGGACTTTTTGCATCCATCCGTTCGGGGTGCCACTGTACGGCAATAAAGAATGGTTTCCCTTCAGGTTCAGTCCATTCAATTGATTCGGGAATGCTGTCGTTACTCCAGGCAACGATACGTAATCCGGGTGCAAGCTTTTCAACAGCCTGGTGGTGATTGGATGTAACCATACCTGTATCAGCTTTCGTTATACCATGCAACCTGCTGCCGGCAACCACATTCACTGAATGGTAACATTTGAGATAGTCCTCGATCTGATGTTTTACATTTCCCGGATGATCGGTCGGAATATCAACAATCAGTGTTCCGCCAAGTTCAACATTCAGGATTTGCTGTCCTCGGCAGATGCCAAATACCGGCATTTGTAAACGCCGGGCTTCCCTGATCAGGGCGAGTTCGAGCGTGTCGCGACCCGGATTCGATTCACAACGGGCTGAATCGGAAGCCTTGCCATAATAAGCAGGCACCACATCTTCGCCACCGGTAAACAAAATGGCATCACAGCTTGCCAGCAGTTTAAGGGCGCTGTCTGTCTGCATTCCTTTCAGATCAATAATTTCAGCCAGCGAATCACTCCTGTGAATATAGTTGACATAATTTTCGGTTCCTGATGATAAGGCTATGCGTAATGGTTTACCGTTTGATGATGATTTGCATCCTGTGAAAAGCATGAATCCTGAAACAATCAGAACCGATGCAAATTTGTAAAAAGATTTTGTCGTCATGAATTGTTGTTAAAAATTATTTCAATATCAGTGAATTGTTTTCAGCTTATCTGAATGTGATCTGAAGGAATCAGTTATTTGAATAAGTATGTAGGGTCTGCTGTTTAATTCGCAAGATTTTGTCAGTTAGATAATTATAGCTATATTTGGGTTACAAAATGCACGGATATATGGATAAGACCCACAGAAAGCATGCACTTACCCCCGAATATGTTAGTCCAAATCAGTTAACCCTTGCCGGATTCGAGACCCCTTTCGAGCGCACACTCAACCCAAACAATCGCTGGGTTATTTTGGCTCATTTGATACCTTGGGATGAGATTTGCAGTTTATACCAGAAAGAAGTAAAGATTAGCAACACAGGGCGTCCACCCTTAAACCCAAGAGTTGTGATAGGCTCAATGGTTATCAAGCACCTGTGTAACCTTGATGACCGCGAAGCCGTTGATCAGATGTCGGAGAACGTTTATATGCAATACTTTCTAGGCTATTCGAGTTTCACAAATGAAAAACCATTTGATGCATCTCTATTTGTTGATTTCCGCAAGAGGCTCGGAATGGAAAATGTAAATGCCATAAATGAAAGGATAGTTGCCATGAAAACTAAGTTTGAAGAACAGAATGTTCAGGCAACAGTTTCCAGTCCCGAAGACCAATCAGAAAACAAGGATCAAGAAGAGGATAACAAAGGCCGGATCATCTTTGATGCCACAGCCTGCCCTCAAGATATCGCATATCCTACGGATTTGGATTTGTTATCAGATTCAAGAGAAAAGGCAGAGCAATTGATAGACCTGCTTTACGATCAGGCGTTGCATAAAAGAAAACCGAGGACCTACCGGAAAGTTGCCCGCAAAAGATATTTGAAAACAGCACAAAAGAAGAACAAGTCGCGCAAAGATATCCGCAAGGCGGTTGGGAGTCAATTACGGTTTCTCTCACGCGACTTACGTTCAATAAACAAACTGCTTGATGCTTACCCTCAAGTTCCCTTTGATCCAAAGTAATACAAATTCTTTTTGGTGATAACCACGCTTTATGAACAACAAAAGCAGATGTATGATAAGCAAATCCATACTATTGAACATCGCATAGTGAGTATCCACCAGCCACATGTCAGGCCGATTGTCCGTGGCAAAAGTCAGGCAAAAGTTGAGTTTGGGGCTAAAATCCATGTATCACTCATTAATGGAATTTCCTTTTTGGACGAACTTAGCTGGGATGCGTTCAATGAAGGAAGTCACATGATGGATTATGTGGAACGATACCGAAAGAGGTTTGGGTTTTACCCCAGAGAGGTGCTGGCTGACCAAATCTATTGTACGCGAGCCAATAGAGCGGCATTGAAAGAGAAAGGAATAAGGCTTTTAGCCAAACCCTTGGGAAGACCCTCGGCAGTGTCAATTCACTTAAGTCCGGGAGAAAGAAATCCAATCGAAGGCAAGTTCGGGCAGGCTAAAACCGGTTATGGATTAAACCGGATTAAAGCAAGGCTCAAAGGAACAAGCGAAGCGTGGATTGCCAGCATAATTTTAGTGCTGAACCTGGTCACATTGGCCGGGGCAGCACTCCCGTGCTTATTATTTGTAAAGAGCAGAAGTTTTTCAGCAAGCAGAATTTTGTATGCCCTTAGTAATCGTGTACATGATTTTGTGAACACTCAACTTTATCAGCATCAAATATTGGCTGCTCAGTTGGTTTACGCTAATCGGTGACTTTGAGTTTTTCAGCAGACCCTATGTAAATCTAATTAAAATAGTTGTGGCTGGTGTAATTCTCTGGTCTATTTAAAGTTTTTGGATTATAAAATAGCTCAGGATAAGTTTGCCTGTTAATTACCCAGCAAAAATACAGCCGGTCTTTTATGAAGCTGAGGGTTTTCTTTTTTCCATTCTTTCACGGTCATGGTACGTATCCATTCCGTTTCGAGTGTAAGGTCGGCCGCAATACAAAGCATGAGCGAAGGATGGCAGGTTTTAAGTATACTTTCGAGCATTTGCAGGTTACGGTATGGTGTTTCTATAAAAATCTGGGTTTGGTTTCCACGCGAAACTGCATTCTCAAGATCGCGGAGTGATTTAGCACGTTCATCAGGTTTAACGGGAAGATAGCCGTGAAAAACAAAGTTCTGCCCGTTCATTCCGGAGGCCATCAGCGCAAGCATAATGGATGATGGCCCGGTGAGTGGAATCACCCGTATGCCTTTCTGATGGGCAAGCCTGACCACAATATTACCCGGGTCGGCAATACAGGGTAATCCGGCTTCGCTAAGCAGTCCGATTGCTTGCCCCGACATGGCTTTTTCGAGCATGGTGGCAGCTCCGCTATCAGGTGTGTGTTCGTTCAGCAGGTAAAAGATAACGGTATCGAAATCAGTTGTATACCCTGATTTGCGCAAAAAACGGCGGGCCGTGCGTATTTCCTCAACAATAAAAGTATCTATTCCTTTGAGCAGATGCAGATTGCTTGCAGGCATACCCTGTTCAAAGCCTGTGTCGCCCAGTGGAGTTGGAATAAGATAGAGGTTGCCTTTTGTCATGAGAATATTGGTAAATAAATATTTTTAAAATGATTTTAGAACACGTATCAACTATTTTTGATTTTTGAAGCGTGGGAAAGAGACATCCTTTCTCCAGGCCTGAAACCCTGAAACCTGAAACTTTGAAACCCTGTAATTCTGTAACTCTTCAAATATTTTCAATCCCGATAGCTATCGGGACTTCAAACCCTTCAAACATTACATCCACGGCAGATGCATCAAATCAACATTGCCTCCTGAAAATATAATTCCGATCTTTTGTCCTTCAAAACGGTGTTTATGCTTTATAAGCATGGCCAAAGCTACAGCAGATGAAGGTTCAATGATAATTTTCATACGTTCCCACACCAGTTTCATGGCTTCGATGGTTGCCTGGTCGTTAACGGTTACAACATCACTAACCAAACGTCGGATAATCGGGAAAGTAAGGTTGCCTAATGATGTTCTTAGCCCGTCGGCAATGGTATCGGGTTCTGTTGAAGGAATAAATTTTTTCTGGTAAAATGACTGGTAGGCATCGTCGGCACCTGAAGGCTCGGCGGCAATCACTTTGGTGGCCGGTGAGAAATAATGAGCCGCGAGTGCCGTTCCACTCAAAAGCCCTCCTCCGCCGACAGGCGCAATAATATAGTCCAGGCCTGCCTGGTCTTCAATAAGTTCGAGGGCGGCCGTAGCCTGACCGGCTATGATTAAAAAATTGTTGTACGGATGTATTTCGAAGGCATTCGTTTCATTTAAAACCTCGTTAAGCTTTTCTTCTCGGGCTTCGAGGGTTGGCTGGCAGAAAGTTATTCGTCCTCCATAGGTTTTTACTGCAGCAATTTTAACTTTCGACGAATTTTCCGGCATTACAATATATGCCGGGATATGTTTTAGCATAGCCGCCCGTGCAAGCGCAGCCGCATGGTTGCCCGACGAATGGGTGGCTACTCCAAGCTTCAGATCGTACGGATCGATGCTGAATACGGCATTGGTGGCGCCTCGTGATTTGAAAGCACCGGCTTTCTGAAAATTCTCGCATTTAAAAAAAACTGTCGCTGCGGTTATATCGTCGATAGCGCTGCAGGTCAGCACCGGTGTGCGATGCAGGTAAGGCCTGATGCGCTCAGCCGCACTCAGGATATCGTCTCTCCCGGGTTCAAGGGTATCCATTTTATTTTCCTCCTTTTTTTAATTCTACAGCAATCTGTTCCGTTGCAGCATCGAGTAAACTATAGGTTTTTTCAAATCCGTCCGTGCCGCTGTAATAAGGATCAGGAACGGGTTTGTTGCTTCCGGGGTATGAAATATTAAGGATATAGTCCACCTTTACCATTTGGTCGGGATGCTTTGATTTTGATTTAACATCCGCGTAATTAACACTATCCATCACATAAATGCGATCGAATGCATCGAAATCCGATTGCCGGAAAAGCCTTGATCGTTGTGCTGTAATATCAATTCCGTGTTTTTTCATAACGCCGATTGCCCTCGAATCCGGTGAATCGCCTGTATGGAACGCTTCAAATCCGGCGGAGTCGACATCGGCGGACAGTTTGTATTTTTCGATTTTTGAATGCATTAATCCTTCCGCCATCGGCGAACGGCAAATGTTTCCAAGGCATACCATCAGTATCTTCATAGGTGGAAATTGACTTTAAAACGAATTTTTTCTTAATGAAGCTTATTGCAAAAATAAGCTTATCTTCTCAATAAATATGATTTCTGTAAAAGGTTCGAAAAGTAATTATCCGGATTGTGCTCCGTGCATTAACTGATATACATGAATGAGTAAAGGGAAGCCGTGCCTGCACAACTTCCCCTTATATTTTTGTAACCTATGTTTAATTGATTAAAACTTGATCCGTTTTTCAATTTCTTCCACGTAAGTGCGGAATTGCTTATCGGTTTCAATCAGGTTGTTTACGGTACGGCAGGCATGAAGCACAGTTGCATGGTCTTTGTTGCCGCAATGCAGACCGATTGTAGCAAGCGAGGCTTTGGTATGTTTCTTCGAATAATACATGGCCAGCTGACGAGCCTGCACAATGTCGCGTTTGCGGGTTTTTGAGTTTATGGCATCTATAGGGATGTCGAAATAATCGCATACGATCTTCTGAATAAAATCAATCGATATCTCGCGTGCAGTATTTTTCACAAACTTATCTATCATCTGCCTTGCCAGGTCGATGGTAATGGCTTTTTTGTTCAGCGACGACTGTGCCATCAGTGAGATGAGTGCACCTTCGAGCTCGCGGACATTGGTTGTGATGCTGTAAGCAAGGTATTCAAGCACCTCATAAGGCATATCTATACCATCTTTGTAAAGCCTCTTTTTCAATATGGCAATACGAGTTTCGAGATCGGGAACCTGCAAATCGGCTGCAAGACCCCATTTGAAACGTGATAATAATCTGGGCTCCAATCCTTTAAGCTCAACAGGCGCTTTATCGCTGGTTAATATGAGTTGTTTCCCTTTCTGATGAAGATGATTGAAAATATGAAAGAAAACATCCTGTGTTTTTTCTTTGCCCGACAGGAAATGAATGTCGTCGATGATCAGTACGTCAATCATCTGGTAGAAATGCACAAAATCGTTCTGGTTGTTACTGCGCACGGAATCAATAAACTGCTGTGTAAACTGTTCGGTAGCGACATACAATACAGTTTTTTCAGGAAAATTGTTTTTTACCTGCAGGCCAATAGCCTGGGCCAGGTGTGTTTTACCCAACCCGACAGGACTGTATAAAAACAGTGGGTTGAAAGCAGTTTTCCCGGGGTTGCAGGCAACGGCATATCCCGCTGAGCGTGCCAGCCTGTTACAATCGCCTTCGATAAAATTATCGAAAGAGTAGGATTCGTTCAATTGCGATTGAACCTGTATTTTCTTCAATCCGGGAATTACGAATGGATTGGGTATTTCTTTCGATTTTCCTGCATTTAAATCAATCGGCATCTGAACAGACGGGTTTGTTGTAGCTTTCCTGTTGCTTGTCGGTATCTTAATTGTATAAGGATCGGATGTGTACGCTCCTTCCATTACAATGCTGTATTCCAGTCTGCCGTTGGGCCCAAGTTCGTTGCGTATGGTTTTCTTCAGCAAAGTAATATAATGTTCTTCGAGCCATTCGTAGAAAAACTGGCTGGGAACCTGTATAGTCAGAATGTTGTTTTCAAGTTTGATAGGTTTTATTGGAGAGAACCACGTTTTAAAACTTTGGTGATTAAGGTTGTCGCGGATAACTTTTAGGCAATTTTCCCAGACTTCCTGATGAAGTTCCTGGATTCCTTCCATTTCTTTGTGTTGCATGGTTGATCTACGTTATTTTGGAGTGTTAAATAGGCTTATTATCAGCTTGATAGGTAAAATACAGGTATCAGTCCAACTGTTAAATCTTAAGAGTGTTCAAAAATCATTATAACAAAGTTCAAAAAAAAATTTAATTGGTGTTTGAAAATTAAAAAAATAGTTGTATATGGCAAAAGATGGTAAAATTTGTTTTTGTTCCAACTATAATTGCTAAAGAATTGATAAGTAACTAATGATTAGATGGTTTATCTTCGAAAATCTGGAGGTTATCCGTTCTGAATCACTATGGCGGATGGCCAGCTGGACAACACATTTCATGCCAAACTCGTTGTTAATAACTTCTAATATTTCTTCTTTTATTATTTTCATCACATCATTCATCACTTCATACGGATATTCGATCTGGTACACTTCCCTCACGATCTTTGTCACTATGGTGGCATTTATCAATGCTTCGGAAGCTGCTGTTTTGTAGGCGTTTATCAATCCCGGAACCCCCAGGTTTGTACCACCATAGTATCGAACCACTACGATCAGGATATTAGTCACATCAGCGGAAAGTATTTGTCCGTAAATGGGTCTGCCGGCCGTACCCGACGGCTCTCCGTCGTCGTTTATGCGGTAAGCCGATTTGTCCACGCCGAGCACATAGGCATAACAATGGTGTGTTGCGTCGTAATATTGTTTTCGCAGCGTTTCGAGCTGTTCCTTCACTTCCTTTTCGCTGCCGGCAGGAAACGCAAATGCCAGGAACTTGCTGCCCCTGTCGCGGAAAGATCCCTGTGAAGACTCGGTGATGGTTTTATATTCGTCGCTGAAAAGCATAAAGAAAACAAAAGATAGGCATATATATTTCCATGGCAAAGGTAATCAACCGCCCAGGTAAATTTCAGTATCTGTAATAAAAGTTTTTCAATCACGTTTTCCGAAACATCATTTAGCTAATTTTGCGCCTTCTATATAATAAGGTATATGTCATCTCACCTGGGCGAATTTGCTGCTTTACTCACAACTCTTTTCTGGACCATTACCGCTTTGTCGTTCGAAACGGCAAGCAAACGCATTGGTTCCATGCATGTTAACTTGCTCAGACTGGGATTGGCTACCGTATTCCTCTCTGTTTTTTCTTTTTTCCACAGGGGACTCTTTTTACCCCTTGATGCAGATATCCACACCTGGACCTGGTTGGCGATATCGGGAATAGTCGGATTTATTATCGGCGATTACAGCCTTTTTAAAGCATTTATAATCACTGGTGCCAGGGTTGCCATGCTGATGATGACGCTTGCACCTGTGTTTGCAGCTTTTGCCGCCTGGATAATTTT
>JBBQSY010000094.1:0-15131 GCA_038213495.1 Bacteroidales bacterium | reverse complement strand
CCAACGCTGAAATTTATCAGCCTAGTATTGCTTGGAAATATCGGTAATAATAGCTGCATGCAGCAAATTTACCGCTCTTTCTTTTTGTTGCATACTGTGCTGGAATATTTATTTTTGCTGGACGAGGTCAGGAGTTCTGAGTACACAAAATGGATTTCAAAAATCCGTATTTTGATGATATTCAAACAATACGGTCAGATTAGCTGCAATGTGGGTTAACTGTTTTACCAGCTTTGGAACCCCTGTACCGGCAGTTTCGCGCAACACAGTCACATTTTTGATACCCTTTTGTATTTCCGCATGAGGATCAATCAGGAAGACGGGAGTTCCTTTTTTTATATAATAAACAAGTCCTGCAGCAGGATATACATTAAGTGATGTGCCGATCACAATAAAAATATCAGCCTGTGACGATAGTTCCATGGCAGGCTCAATCATCGGCACCGCTTCGCCAAACCATACGATATGCGGACGCAACTGTGAGCCTTTTTCACACAGATCGCCTTTCTTTAATTCCCAGCCATCCAGTTCGTAAACAAGGTTTTCGTCCGCAGTGCTCCGCACTTTTTTCAGCTCACCATGCAAGTGCAGCACCTGGCCCGAACCGGCCCGTTCGTGAAGGTCGTCCACATTCTGGGTAATGATCCTTACATCATATTTCTTTTCAAGTTCAACCAATGCAAGGTGCCCTGCATTAGGCTTTACCTCATACAGTTGTTTTCGACGCTGGTTGTAAAAATCAATAACCAATTGCTGGTTGCGGCACCAGGCTTCGTATGTAGCAACATCCTCTACCCTGTGTTCCTCCCACAATCCATTCGATTCGCGGAAAGTGCGCAAACCGCTTTCAGCGCTTATACCTGCACCGGTCAGAACGACTATCTTTTTCATATTTTAACTTATTAATGTAATCCGGAATATACATCATCACAAACGTAAAAGGAGTAGCGCTTTTCGGTTAGTGATCTCAGAAGCTTTTGAATTCAGAATTCGTGGCTCTTCAATCTTTATTCAATTCAAATTCATGAAACAGGTTTTGAAAACAAAAAAGCACCCTTCACGAATGAAGAGTGCCTTAAAATTAATACAAAATCGGATTTAATCCTCGAAAATATGCATATTATCGAGGGCAGCCATCATTCCTTTAACAGAGGCTGCTGACTCTTCGAGTAGTTTTTTCTCAGCCTTGTCGAGTTTCAGTTCGATTACTTCCTCTACCCCGCCTGCTCCAAGGCGAACCGGTACACCCAGGAAAATATCCTTGAGGCCATATTCGCCGTTCAGGCGTGTACAAACAGGGAATATGCGTTTCTGGTCATCAACAATGGCTTCCACCATTTGAGCGGCAGCAGCTCCGGGTGCATACCATGCTGAGGTTCCCATCAGGTTAACCAACTCACCTCCGCCTTTACGGGTACGCTCTACAATTTTATCAATTTCATCCTTATTGAGCAATTCAGTAATTGGAATACCCCCCACCGAAGTATAACGAGGCAGCGGAACCATGGTATCGCCATGACCACCCAGCAGCATGGAGTGAACATCTTTGGGAGAAAGTCCAAGTGCTTCGGCAATAAAGCTGCGATAACGCCCCGTGTCGAGAATCCCAGCCATACCAAATACCTTACGCTCGTCCTTTAACGCAGCTTTGTAAGCACAGTAAGTCATTACATCAAGCGGATTGGATACAATGATGATAATAGCTTCGGGCGAGTACTTTATAACTTTTTCTGTAACATCTTTAACAATAAGCGCATTGGTTTTGATTAAGTCGTCGCGGCTCATTCCCGGCTTACGCGGAAGCCCTGAGGTGATAACAACAACACCCGAACCTTTTGTTTTCAGATAGTCGTTGGTAACACCCGAAACGTGCGTATTAAAGTTATTGATCGAGGAAGTCTGCCAGATATCGAGGGCCTTGCCTTCGGCAGTTCCTTCTTTGATATCAACTAAAACTACCTCGCGTGCCAGGTCCTTGTGTGCAACAACATTTGCAACAGTGGCGCCTACATTTCCAGCTCCGATTACGGTTATTTTTTTCATCGTTTATAAATTTCTTTGTTTGATATTAAAATTCGACGTCAGCTAAATTAATAAACATTTACATAGTTGTATATATCAGGAGCGAAAATATTTGTACAAATTAATACAGCCGTGCTAACATGCTGTATTAATGTGTTTTGTACAATTACTTTTTTACGTTCAACTCATGTGTTTGTGCGTCGATCACGGCAATTGCCGTCATGTTCACTATTTCGTTTACACTCGAACCCATTTGCAGTACGTGAATAGATTTGTCGAGACCCATCAGAATGGGTCCGATGGCTTCGGCTCCGGCAAGTTCCTGTATAAGTTTGTAGGCAATATTGCTGGCAGTGAGGTATGGGAATATCAGTATGTTGGCAGCTCCGCCCACAAGTTTACTGAATGGGAAATGCTCTGTCAGCAGTTCATTGTTAATGGCAAAATTAGCCTGCATATCACCATCCACAATCAGATCAGGATGTTCCTCGTGAAGTTTCGAAACCGCTTCGCGCACTTTAATCGGAATATTTCCTTCCACCGATCCGAAATTGGAATAGGACAGCATGGCAATGCGTGGTTCGATGTTAAATGCGCGGACAGCCTCGGCGGTTTGCAGGGCAATTTCAACGAGTGTATCAGCCGAAGGATTCATGTTTATCGTTGTATCGGCAAAAAAGATCGGACCTTTTTTGGTAAACATGATGTACATAGCTGAAATAACATTGGTATTTTTTTTCTTACCGATGATTCGCAACGCCGGGCGTATGGTTTCCGGATAGCCGGTGGTTAATCCGGATATCATTGCATCGGCATACCCGTTTTCGACCATACTCGGTGCAAAAAAGTTCCGGTTGCTCATGAAATCCAGTGCCAGTTGAGAGTTTATGCCTCTGCGTTGCCGTTTTTGATAGTACTGACCGGCAAAAAGCTGGCGCATTTCCAATTGTTCCTTTTTTGACGGATCAATAATTTCGACACCAGGCAATTCGAGGTCATACTGCTCAATAAGTTGGTTGATTATGGTTTTGTTACCTAACAATATCGGTATGGCAATTCCTTCGTCGAGTACAATCTCAGCGGCTTTGAGCACTTTATAATTTTCTGCTTCAGCATATACAACCCTCTTGGGATTGGATTGTGCCCTGGCTTTTATTTGCTTGATAAGCGGGTTGGTAAGGCCTAAGCGTTTATTCAGTTCCGCTTCATAAGCGGGCCAATCGGTTATGGGCTTACGTGCAACACCGGTTTCCATAGCAGCTTTGGCAACAGCCGTGGCAATATACAATATCAGTCGCGGATCACTGGGCTTAGGAATAATATACTCGCTGCCAAATTTCAGGTTCCTGGTGTTGTATGCAATGTTCACTTCTTCGGGAACAGCCATTTTTGCCAGGTCGGCAAGTGCATATGCAGCTGCCAGTTTCATTTCCTCGTTAATAGCTCTTGCCCTTACATCCAGTGCGCCTCTGAATACGTAAGGAAATCCGAGTACATTGTTAACCTGGTTAGGGAAATCGCTTCGGCCCGTACCCATGATAACATCAGGGCGAGTGGTAGTTGCTTCGGTATAGGATATTTCCGGTACCGGGTTGGCCAGAGCAAACACAATTGGATTCGGTGCCATTTTCATCAGGTATTCGGGTTTCAAAGCTCCTGCAACCGAAAGTCCCAGGAACATATCCGCGCCATCCAGGGCTTGTTCGAGGGTGTCGATATTGAGGTCGGTAATAAATTCAGATTTATATTTATTCAGATTGCTGCGTTTGTGATTGAGTACGCCCTTGCTGTCGAGCATAATGATATTTTTTTTCTGTACACCCAGCTTGATATAAAGCCTGGTACACGAAACGGCCGCAGCTCCCGCTCCGCTGACAACAACTTTCATATCTTCAATCTTTTTGCCGTTAATAACAAGGGCATTCAAAAGACCGGCAGATGTAATTATAGCTGTGCCGTGCTGATCGTCGTGCATTACGGGTATATCGAGTTCCGCTTTCAGACGCTCTTCAATCTCAAAACATTCGGGAGCTTTTATGTCTTCCAGGTTGATGCCTCCGAAAGTGGGCGCGATGGCTTTTACTACCGCAACAAATTTGTCAATGTCTTTTTCATTTACTTCGATATCAAAAACATCAATATCGGCAAAAATTTTAAACAGTAATCCTTTGCCCTCCATTACAGGTTTGCCTGCTTCGGGTCCGATATCACCCAGTCCCAGGACAGCAGTTCCGTTCGAAATTACCGCCACCAGGTTACCCTTGGCAGTATACTTGTATACATCTTCGGGATTTGCCTGGATTTCGAGGCAAGGTTCAGCTACCCCTGGCGAATAAGCCAGTGAAAGATCTCGCTGCGTACTGTGAGGTTTGGTCGGGACAACTTCAATTTTGCCGGGTCGCCCTTCGGAATGGTAGGTAAGGGCATTTTTCTGGATGAGTGTTTTCATTATAACCTTTTGTTTATCAAAATAATAATAAAATTTTTTTAGTAGTGCAAAGTAACAAACAAAAGGGGGGTTAATTAAAATATTTTAGCCGAAATTGCTCTTTGTCACGCAATTTGAACTGTGTCTAAATTACCGGAAGTTTTAATGGAGGCTGACTTTGGGTTTAGCTTTTTCTACTGTTTTAGATCAGAAGGCCGCTTTTTTGAAACGGAACCTGGAAGACCAGAAAAGATGAATCCGGGAATATTTCCAACTCACTGACACTTAATTTTGTTTCCTGTGGAATGGTGGGAAAACAGACTGATATTACAAATGAAACCCTTTTTTATAATTGCCCTTAAAACGCTACTTTTGCAGCTAAGAAATACTTGCTTTTAACCGGAAGAATTTACACTTGTCTCAAATACAATAACATCGCACAATACCTCCATTACCTCTTCCTGCACTGAGATTCTCAGCAAACAAATTATTTTTAACCTAATAATTACATAATGTATTCCTTTATCGAAGGTAAAATTGCCGAACTGAATCCCACCACCGCCGTGTTGGCTTGCCAGGGAATCGGGTACACCATAAATATTTCGCTCAACACATTTACACAGATCAATGGCAAAGAGTCGTGCCGGCTGCATACCCATCTCATAGTCCGCGAAGATGCACTCATTTTATTCGGCTTTGTGGATACGAGCGAAAGACATGTATTTCAACAACTTATCTCTGTTTCGGGAGTTGGCCCCAATACGGCCCGGCTTATTTTATCATCGCTCACTCCTGCCGAAGTGGCTGATGCCATTGCCGGTGAGAATGTAAAACTGCTACAGTCGATTAAAGGCATAGGGGGCAAATCGGCATTGCGGATCATCATCGATCTGAAAGATAAAATTATGAAGGATCTTCCGGCAGGTGAAAATTTAATCTCTTCGCACAATACAGGCAAACATGAAGCGTTATCTGCATTAGTAATGCTAGGTTTTAACAGACCGGTTGCCGAGAAGGCCCTGGATCAGGTAATTAAAGCCAACGGAGGAGTCCTCCCGGTTGATCAATTAATTAAAAATGCGCTGAAAATCCTGTAACAAAATTTTTCAGCAATTTTTTATTGCTATTTCACAATTAAAAACTAACCAGCTAACCATAACTTGTTGGCAGTAAAAGATAAAGAATCCAGCGGTTTGAAGAGATATATCCAATACCTATCCAGGCTTTCTTTTTTTACTTTGCTTATATCTCTCGTATGGGGTGTAAGTGCCACACTTGGTTTTTCGCCCGGCAAACTGGAACAAGGCCGTTTTATTTCGCTCCCCGATACAATTCAACCTGATTCCACCCTGCTCTTCCCCATCCACGAGAGCCAGAATCCGTATGATTTAAATCCTTCCGGCGGATTATACCTGAAAAATCCTTCCAACCAGAAACAGGAAGTAATTTACGATCCTATAAACAAAGAATATACGCTTACCAATAAAATCGGAACTATAAATTACCGGAATCCGGCCTCTTTTTCCTTCGACGAATACCGCAAATGGGATACCCGCCGTGCGCTCGAAAGCTACTGGAGCGAACGCGCGAACTCTGCCTCGGGAGCCACAAGGCTTGGGGTTATTCCTCAGCTTCGTATCGGTGGCGAACTTTTCGACCGTGTTTTTGGCGGCAATACCATCGATATAAGGCCACAGGGAAGCACTGAACTTATATTCGGTGTAATATCGAACCGGCGTAACGATCCGTTTATCAGCCAGCGTTTGCAACGCACCACAAATTTCGATTTCGATATGAAAATCCAGATGAGTGTGCAGGCTAAAATCGGTGAAAAAATTGAATTCAATACCAATTATAACACCGAGGCTACATTCGATTTCGAAAATAAACTCAAGCTCAAATACGAAGGGAAAGAAGACGAAATTATAAAACTCGTCGAAGCCGGCAATATAACCATGCCGCTCAACAGTTCCCTGATTACAGGAAGTCAGAGCCTCTTCGGTTTAAAAACCCAGCTGCAATTTGGCAAAGCTACGGTAACCACTGTTTTTTCGCAGCAGCAAAGCCAGGTCGAAAACATCACGGTGCAGGGCGGTGCCCAAACACAGAAATTCTCGACCCGCGCTCTCGATTATGAAGAAAACAGGCACTTTTTCATAGGGCAGTATTTCCGCAATCAGTATGAAGGTGCTGTTGCAACTCTCCCTGTTATTACATCCAACATCAATATCACAAAAATTGAAGTGTGGGTTACCAACATTGGTGCTGCGATAACCGAAAACAGGAATATCGTTGCTTTCCAGGACCTTGGCGAAAGAAACCCGTACAAATCCGGGATCAATCCTACTTCCCAGTCACCTTATCCCGAAAATAACTCAAATGATCTTTTATCACAACTGGATACGACACAGGTGAGGGACGTTACATCCAATTATCTTACCGAGCAAAAAGGATTTGAACCCGGTATCGACTTTGTGAAGATTGAAAGTGCAAGGAAGCTTTCGGAAACGGAATTTATGTACAACAGCCAGCTTGGTTTTATTTCACTTAACGCAACAATAAATCCTGATCAGACACTTGCCGTTGCTTATCAATACACAATTATCGGCGATCCCGCCAACAAGAAATACCAGGTCGGGGAATTCTCCTACCAGGGCATTCCCATCAAGAGCTGCCTAATAGTAAAACTGCTGAAAAGTACTGCTGTTAATACCCATGTTCCGGTGTGGAACCTGATGATGAAAAACGTTTATAACCTGGGAGCCTATAATATTAACAGGGATGATTTTTTACTCAATATTCTTTATACCGGTAACAGCAGCGCGGTGCCTACCGGGTTCTTTACAGATGACCGGCTTGGCAGCGTGAAAGGAATTCCTCTTATCCGTGTTTTCGGATTCGACAACCTTGATCCTCAGTCCAATCCTCCGGGTGATGGGGTTTTTGACTTTCTTGATAATGCCGCCCGCAACGGAGGTACTATCCAATCATCGAACGGACGCATATTTTTTCCTGAACTGGAACCTTTCGGGAGCTTCCTCCGCAATAAGATAAACGACAAAGCCTTAGCCGATAAATACTGCTACGATTCGCTGTATACCATGACTAAAACCGGTGCACAGCAATTCCCCGACAAGAATAAATACATCATGGAAGGGCAGTATAAATCGGAGTCAGGATCGGAGATATCCCTCAATGCACTCAATGTACCGCAAGGTTCGGTTAAAGTTACAGCCGGAGGTGTACAACTCGTCGAAAATTCAGATTTTACAGTTGACTATACGCTTGGCCGGGTAAAAATCATCAATGAAGGCGTTCTCAATTCGGGTACCCCGATTAATATACAGCTCGAAAACAATTCGATGTTCAATGTATTCAGCCAGACATTGCTTGGCACACACATTGATTACAAGGTGAATAAGGATTTGTTGCTCGGAGCAACGGTGCTGAACCTTTACGAGCGGCCGATCACCCAAAAGACCAATTATGGCGACGAGCCTATCTCCAACACCATATGGGGTGCAAGCGTAAATTACCAGAAAGATGCGCAATACATTACCAAATTGGTCGACAAACTGCCTTTTTACAGCACCAAGACACCGTCGAAACTGCGGATCGACGCCGAATTCGCCCAGTTCATTCCCGGGCATTCCCGCGCAGTCGGAAAATCCGGTACTTCCTATATCGATGATTTTGAAGGTTCGAAATCGACAATATCACTAACCAATATTGCTTCGTGGTCAATTGCCAGTACACCCCAGGGGCAGACCACACGGGATATGTTTCCCGAAGCCGCACCGGGGACAAAACTGGCATATGGTTATAACAGGGCACAAATGGCTTGGTATACCATCGACCCGTCGGTGTTTTATGATAAATCCAATACACGAAGACCGAAAAATATCAAGACGGATGAGCTTTCGAGAAATTCGACCCGTGTGATATACGAAAATGAGCTGTTCCCGAATAAAGAGAATCAATACAACCAGCCTCTGAATATCAATATCTTTAACCTGTCGTATTTCCCCGAGGAGCGCGGACCGTATAATTACGATGTGGATGGTTCCGAAGGATTCTCCAAAGGAATCCGTAATGAAAAAGGCAAACTGGCAGATCCCGGAACACGATGGGGCGGTATTATGCGCAAGATGGAAACCTCTGATTTTGAAGCTTCCAATGTTGAATATATCACTTTCTGGATGATGGACCCGTTTTCGGAATCATCCACCGCATTAGGACGAAAAGGAGGTGAATTGTATTTTAACCTTGGCGATATTTCCGAGGATATTTTGCGCGACGGACGTAAATCGTACGAAAACGGACTGCCAACAACTGATTTGGTAACGGATGTGGATACTACCATCTGGGGGCGCGTACCTACAAAACAGGCTCTTACACAGTCGTTCGACAGCAAACCGGATTCGCGCCCTTTCCAGGATGTGGGATACGATGGTTTGCGCACACAGGACGAACAGGCATTTTTCTATACCAATTTTCTTGACAGGATTCTGAATAAATATGGCGCGGCTTCAGAGGCTTACGTTCAGACCAATAACGACCCTTCTGCAGACAATTTCCATTCGTTCGTTGGTGGAGATTTTGACGACGACCCTTCAGGTAAGTACACCAGCATTACCGAACGCTACAAATTGTACAACGGCCCCGATGGCAACTCGCCGGCAAACGAAGTCAACAACACCAATTCGATAGGGCAGCGCAATCCCAATGTTGAGGATTTAAATAACGACAATACCCTGAGTGACCAGGAGAGGTATTTTCAGTACATGGTGCACCTTCGTCCCGAAAAAATGATAGTCGGCGAGAATTACATCACCGATATGTACGAATCGGGCAAGGAAAACCCTTTCAAACTCGAGAACGGGAAACCCGGCGGAGTAAAATGGTATCAGTTCAAGATCCCGGTTCAACAGCCCGATAAAGTTGTAGGTGGCATACAGGATTATAAATCGATACGGTTTATCCGGATGTTCTTCAAAAACTGGGACACGGCAGTAGTTTGCAGGTTTGCTTCGCTTGAACTCGAACGCGGCGAATGGAGAAAATACTACAACAGCTTACTTACCCCTGGCGAATATGTTCCTGATCCTAACCAGGACGGAACAACTTTTGATATTTCGACCCTGAGTATTGAGGAAAACGGTAGCAGAATTCCTGTTCCGTATGTGGTTCCGCCGGGTATTGACCGCGAAATAAATGTTGCAACTACAAATTACCAGAAACTGAATGAGCAGTCGATGGTGCTCAAAGTGTGCAACCTGCTGGATGGTGATGCCAGGGGTGCATATAAAACCACCGACTTCGATTTTCGTGATTACAAGAACCTTAAGATGTATATCCATGCGGAAAAAACACTTAAGACCCAGACATTGCGGGATGGCGATCTGACGGCCTATATCCGGATTGGTTCTGATTTTACTGCCAACTACTACGAATACGAGATTCCGCTTAAATTCACCGACTGGGGAACAACAAACCCAAATGAAATATGGCCGACAGAAAACAGCATGGATATTGAACTGGCAAAACTGGTAAATGCCAAAACAATGCGAAACAATGAAATGAACCGGCCTGGTTCTACTATTAGCATTACAAACGCCTTCAGTATTCCGGATGGCAGGGATGGCAGAAAAATAACAATTGTCGGTTCGCCAAGCACGAGCAATGTAAGGGCTATGATGATCGGTATCCGGAATCCAAAACGGAATCCTGCTGTTTTCAACAAGGACGACGGCCAGGCAAAATGTGCCGAAATCTGGGTAAATGAATTAAGACTAACCGATTTCAACGAAAAGTCGGGCTGGGCCGCGAATGCAAGAATAGCAACCAACCTCGCCGACCTGGGCAACCTGATGCTCTCAGGTGCTTACAGTTCAGCAGGATTTGGAAGCATTGAGAAGAAAGTGAACGAGCGGCAAAAAGAATCCATCAGCCAGTTTGATATTGCTACTAACCTGGAATTAGGTAAATTCCTTCCGGAAAAATCGGGTATCCGCATCCCGATGCATTACGATTATTCGCAAACTATCAGCAATCCGCAATATAACCCGCTGGATCCGGATGTGCTGTATGCTGATCAAACGGCAGATATGACAAAATATGAAAAGGATTCACTCAAAGAACTCACTACAGATGTAACAAAAAGGCAGAATCTCAATTTTATGAATGTGCGTAAGGACAGGGTTGGGGCAGCTCAGAAACCACAAATCTGGGATGTCGAAAACTTTGACCTGTCGTATGCATACTCCGAAATCAGCCATCATAACAACGATCTCGAATCCGATGTAAAGAAATCATACCGGGGAGGACTGGGATATAATTTTTCTGTTAATCCAAAAAATGTCAGACCTTTCCAAAAAGCCGTAAAATCGAAATCACTGGCTGTGATCCGCGATTTCAATTTCTATTATATACCCAGGCTGCTTTCGTTCCGAACGGATATGAACCGCGATTACCAGCGTCGGTTGCTTCGAAACAAAAGTGCCGCCCAAATCCTTATTGAACCTAACTATACCAAGCACTGGGACTGGAACCGGATTTACGATGTGAAATACGATTTCTCACAATCCTTCAAATTTGACTACAGCGCCAATGTAAATGCCTATATTCTCGAACCACCGGGCGGACTTGAGAAACAAAACAGTAATTATGAGAATTATCGCGATACCGTATGGAATTCTATCAAGAACTTTGGTTCAACCAACCGTTTTAATCAGCAGGCAAATATTAACTATTCGGTTCCTTTCAACAAAATCCCCATACTTAATTGGGTGACAACAACTGCGCGTTATGGAGTTAAATACCGCTGGGAGGCCTCACCAAGATCGCTGCAGGAAAGGTTTGGAAATACAATTGAAAATTCGCGCGATATACAGCTGAACGGAGGTTTCCGCTTTACAACACTGTACGACAAGGTTCCGTTCCTGAAAAAAACCAGGCTCGAGTTGCAAAGTAAAGGCCAGGCACAACCAGGCCGGATGCCGGGTCGTGAAATTGACAAACCCGATAGCAAAGGAAAACCCGCCGACGTAAAACAAAACGGTAAAAAGGGCAGCACAGTTGACAGCCTGGAGAACCCAAAGAAAAATTATCTCGCAATCATTGGGAAAAACACACTGGGCATTCTAATGTCAGTTAAAGATGTTAATTTTACTTATACAAAATCGAACGGCATTATGTTGCCGGGATTTACTCCCGAACCAGGGCCTTTAGGCAACAGCTGGAATATGAATGCTCCGGGACTTGGATTTATTTTTGGCAGCCAGAAAGATATCAGGGATATTGCATCATCCTCAGGCTGGCTAACCAGGGATACTTTATTCAATACTGCATATATTACCAGGGCAACGGAAAACCTCACCATACGTTCCACCATCGAGCCTGTACGAAACTTTAAAATTGATGTAACTGCCGACCGGTCGTTCTCCACCACCTCCCAGGCTTATTATAAGGCGAACAGCAGTGGAACATTTAATAATCCTATTCCCCAGGAACGAGGTAATTTCAGCATGTCGTACTTTATGTGGCCTTCTGCCTTTAGTAAAGATAACAAGGATGATGTAAGCCCGGTTTTCGAAAAAATGCTGGAATACCGCAAAATTATTGCTCAAAGGCTGGGTAACGAAAATCAAAACTCCATAGGCGATTCCCTTGGTTATCCGAAGGGATATGGACCAACTCAGCCACAGGTACTTATGGCGTCATTTCTGGCAGCCTACAGCGGGAAAGATCCACAAAAAATAAAACTCAACCCTTTTCCTAAAATCCCTTTCCCAAACTGGCGGATAACTTACAATGCCAACCAGGGGATTGTATTTTTACGGAAATACTTTCAGTCTTTTAATATTTCACATGCGTACCGTTCGTCCTATTCGGTGGGTGGTTTCCTTACCGATGATAATTACAGCCAGCAGAATGGTTTCCCGGCAGCTCTCGATAATGCCAGGAATTTTATTCCGGAAAAGCGAATGGATGTAATCACTGTTACAGAGCAATTCGGGCCGCTTATCGGATTCGATATCACTATGAAAAACAGCATGCTTGCCAGGCTTGAATACAAAAAAACACGTAACCTGGCATTAAGCTTTGCCAACAACCAGCTTACCGAGATGCGCAGCAACGAGTTTGTTATAGGATCGGGATACAGGTTTAAAAGCGTTCCTTTCAAAGTCCGCTCTCTGGCTACCGGTAAAACCGTTAAGTTGAAA
The DNA here is from genome assembly GCA_038213495.1 of Bacteroidales bacterium. GTDB lineage: Bacteria > Bacteroidota > Bacteroidia > Bacteroidales > UBA4417 > UBA4417. The sequence goes on along the minus strand of JBBQSY010000094.1, from coordinate 2,456 downwards.
AGCGACCTGAATGTAAAACTTGACTTTTCTATCCGCGATAATAAAACAATACTGCGCCGCATTGAGGAAACTAACAACCAGATATCCACAGGAACCCGGCAGATATCAATAAATTTTTCGGCCGACTATATGGTAAGTCAGAAACTTAACGTCCGTTTATTCTATGACCAGACCATCAGCAAACCTTTTGTATCGGCCCAGATACCAACCTCCAATACCAATGCAGGTATCTCCCTCAGGTTTACCCTGGCGCAGTAATTTGCCTAAACTTTGCCAGGAGCGCAGCCTTTTCTTCCGGGTTTTATTCAGAATCATTCTAATTTGAATTCTTTTGGTTACAGATTAATAACATTGCTTAATTTTGACCCTGATAAAAACAAAAAAAATGAATATTCCTGAAAATCTTTTGTACACCAGTGACCATGAGTGGGTCAGGGTAGATGGCAATACCGGAGTGATTGGTATTACCGATTTTGCACAACACCAGCTTGGAGACATCGTATTTGTGGATGTTGCTTCAGTAGGCGACACATTGGCTGAAGGCGATACGTTCGGAACCATTGAAGCCGTGAAAACCGTATCGGACCTCTTTATGCCGGTTGATGCCGAAGTAATTGAATTTAATGAGGCTCTGAACAATGAACCGGAACTTATAAACAAGGATCCTTACGATGCCGGGTGGATTGTAAAAGTAACCATTTCCGATACAACGAAACTATCTACTCTTCTGAATGCAGCAAAATACAAGGCATTAGTTGAAGCTTAAATTTTACACAATGCTGCCGGTTCCTATTCGGATAAGGGGTTAAGTATTATGCACCTGTCAACAACCTGGCAGGTGTTTTTTTTATTGGTATGGCATATAATTATAATTTGTTTTTGACGGAACGCGATTTTTAAGTGCCTGATGAAATATTTTCATCACTGAGTATAATTTGCACCTACATACTAAGCCGGAACCTAACGCATTACACAAATCAACGTACTGTATATTAAACAAATACAAAATAAATTTTGTTAATTTATCTTTAAGTTACTATGGTTCTTTTTGTAGAAGCCACAGAGGTTTACAAGGGAAAATGCCAAAAAAAATCATATAGTTAATATTCAAATCGAAAATGTTGTAATTTAGCACGTTCTAATTGAAAGATGCTGAAATCGCATGCATAATTACTACTATTATGGAACTTAAAAAATCGAATAAAGCAGATCTTGAAAGCAGGAAAGGAATGTTCTTCCAAATTGGACTTATTTTTGCCATGGCCGTTACTCTGCTGGCTTTTGAGTGGAAAAGCTATGATATACAACAGGAGGATATATTTACCAATCGCAGGGCAGTGACCGAAGTAGAAGAAATGGTACAGATTACCCAGCAAGTTACTCCGCCTCCCCCACCTCCGCCGCCTGCACCATCTATACAGCTTAATATTGTTGATAATACAGTTCAGGTTAATGACGATATCTCCATTGATGTCGAGGCTGATCAAAATACGCAGGTTGAGGAATATAAAGCTCCCGTTGCTATGAAACAGGAAGCTGAAGCTGAAATTCAGGAACAGGAAATTTTCCGGGTTGTAGAAACTGCCCCTGCATTCCCCGGCGGCGACGGGCAACGCATGAAATTCCTGCAGGATAACATCAAATACCCGCAGATGGCTCGCGAAAGTGGCATACAGGGTACTGTTTACGTGACTTTTGTTGTTGAGCGCAACGGGTCGGTAACCGATGTTAAGATTTTACGTGGAATTGGCGGCGGTTGCGACGAAGAAGCCGTTCGTGTTGTACAAAACATGCCTAAATGGGAACCGGGCAAGCAGCGTGGAAAACCCGTACGTGTGCAATTTAACATGCCGATTAAATTTACGCTTGCCGGCTGATTTTAATACACTTTACAGTACTTTGCAACGATATTATATTTTCATTTTCTAGTTTACTTTTTGAGCCTGATTTTTTATTATCAAACTTACCTGCGAGAGTTTACCGTTGCAAGACATAATGCAGTTTATAGCCTCTAATATTTATTTCTTTTAACACTTATATTATATGAGAGTTTTTAATCCGGAAGTATTCCAGGGGAATTTATCCAAAAAACATTATTTCGAAGGCTGGTACTTCAAACATGTTTCCAAGGATCTCGACCATGTCTATTCCTTTATTCCCGGTGTTTCGCTGAACCCGGAAAACCCGCATGCATTTATCCAGGTAATCAATGGAATAACTGGCAATACACAATATATTGAGTACCCGCTTTCATCCTTTAGTTACAGCAAAAAAAACTTTAAGGTGCAGGTTGGTGAATCGGTTTTCACATCCAATTCCATGGAATTGAACATTAACTCACCACTAATTAAAGTGAGCGGGCAACTAAGCTATTGCGGAAGAGTAAAATACCCATCCTATTATTTTTCGCCCGGAATAATGGGCTGGTACTCGTTTGTGCCTTTTATGGAATGTAA
>JBBQSY010000093.1:0-15260 GCA_038213495.1 Bacteroidales bacterium | reverse complement strand
TGAAACCCTGAAACCCCTAAACCCTGAAACCCTGAAACCCCTAAACCCAAACCCCTAACCCCTTTTAAAACATGTTCCTCTGGACCGCATTTATAGTAGGCTTAGTTGGCAGCGCACATTGCGCCGGCATGTGCGGGCCTATTGCTTTGGCGCTTCCGCTCAAAAGTGAAAGTTGGTTTACGCGGGTAAGTGGCGGGTTGGTTTATAATACGGGCCGCATACTTACTTACATGATCCTGGGTGCCATTTTTGGGTTACTGGGAAAAGGCCTTCATATGGCTGGATTTCAATTATGGGCTTCGGTTGTTATCGGAGTTCTGATGATTGTGATGGTTGTGGTTCCCTTGATATTTAAAAAATTGCCTTCGCTGAACACTGTTTTCGAAGGTTATTCGGCGCGGCTGTTATCAGGGTTCCGGACTATGTTTCGCAAAGGAGGTAATTCTTCGTTATTCGGGATCGGGTTGCTGAATGGGATATTGCCCTGCGGCCTTGTATACGTGGCTGTAGCCGGCGCGATTAATACAGGCGATGTAATTTCGGCAATGATCTATATGGCTTTGTTTGGAGCCGGAACAATCCCGGTTATGCTTGCTGTTTCACTTGCAGGAACCATGATAAGTTTAAAATTCAGGATTTTTATCAACAAACTTTCTCCTTATGTTATTGTCCTGTTAGGAGTACTCTTCATTTTACGTGGACTCTCGCTTGGAATTCCATACGTAAGTCCTAAGGCTGAAGCTCTTACACCTGTTGTTGAAAAAGCGCATAAATGCTGCAATCCGGATTGAGGGGATTGATTGGATTGAGGGGGATTGATGAGATTGATGGGATTGATAAGGACAAAGTAACAAGGGGAAATGGGGACAAGGGGAATAAAGGGTAAATTATTTTTTGGTAAAACAGATTATCATTCTTAATTAAACATAATTTTGCACAACTAAACAAAAACATTATGAAAACCAGAAATTTTATTACAATTGCAATGGCAGGCTTCTTCGGACTTGCTATGATCACTTCATGTGGTGGCGGAAAATCCGGCGATACCACCAATACCGATAGTACTGCTGTGAAAGAACAGGCAGCCGTATCTGCAACCCCGAGTGCCGAACAAATGGCTTTGGGCAAAAGTATTTATGATACCAAATGTGTAGTTTGTCACCAGGCAAACGGTAGTGGTATTAAACCCGCTTTTCCTCCTCTGGCCGGGTCCGATTATCTGCTTGCGGATAAAAAACGCGCTGTTGCCCAGGTACTCAATGGTTCACATCACGAGATTGTTGTAAACGGCGATACGTATAACGGTGAAATGCTTCAGCAGGTTGGAACACATGAAGAAGCTGTTGCAGTTATCAATTACGTGCTCAATAACTTTGGAAACAATGGCGGGTATATCACTGTTGACGAAGTGAAAGATGTGGTAATTGAGCCTCGTAAATAAAAACTTACTATCTGAATATAAAAAAGGAGCTTCGGCTCCTTTTTTTATTATTCACTTCCCTTTTTTTATAGTCATACCCTTTAATTTATCCAAACTGCCGTTAAATACATTAAAATCCACATTTCCTTTAATTCCGTCTACCTTGCCTTTTTCGCTGTGTTGCCAGATAATCCAGGGGGTAGTAAATTCGTTATAAAATCTGTCGTGATCATAATACCCGGCTATCCATAAAGGGTAATCATCAAAGTTGCCGGCCAGGAATGTATTATAGAAATTAATATTTGTATAGATAATTGGTTTTACGCCATAATATTTTTCGAGCCTGGCCGTAAAAACTTTTAATCCTTCCCCTATCTGCTTTGCAGATCTCCCGTTGTGATATTCAATATCAACAACCGGGGGCAGATCCCCTTTGAGTAGTTTTACAACAGCTATAAAGTTGTCCGCCTGTTTGTCGGCATCCCGCGAAGGGTAGTAAAAATGATACGCACCGCGGAGAATCCCGTTCTGCTCGGATTGTTTCCAGTTGGTTTCAAATTTATTATCCTGCCTGGTTATGCCTTCGGTGGCTTTAATAAACGTAAATGTGATCCGGATATCATTTTTTTTCATCCGGCTCACTCTTTTCCAGTCGATGCTGCCCTGGTGTTTCGATACATCAATTCCATGAACTTTATATCCTTTGGGCATAACAATACCAAACGAACTTACAGGGGGCTGGTTTCCCTGATTATTGTCCGATAGCCTGTCAAACCAGGCCGGAGCCTTTAGAAACAATACCAGGATAATCACCAGGAAACCCATGATGATAATCAGCCGCAGTAATATTCTAAAGTTATTCGATATTTTCATGAATCGGAATTGGTGCTTTCCGCGAAATTACTATTAAAATACCAGAGGTTTGGATGCAGAAAATATAATTGTGTTTCAGGCTTCGTTTATTTGTATATTTAATATTCACGAAAGGGTTGAATATCACATATTTGCAGTTTCGATAAATTGTACCTGCATTAATCTGCCGGTCGTGATTTGATTGTTGAAAGCAACATAACTCCGGTTTTTATAAACAGAAATCAGATTTTTCATCGTAATATTGCTCCCCTTTCCGAACGCAGCAAATTTAGTATTGTTAGTTGTATGGAAATTTGATGACAAATTATTTTATGATGACATTGATATGCTGAATGATGTTGTTACCATAGAAGAGAAACATACCAATGCCGCTTCAACCCTGTTCGACAGGGTTTTGCGTGAACGCAATGCAAAGTTTGTTGTCGCCATCTCGGGCGAAGTTGGTACAGGGAAATGCGAAATAGCCCATGAACTTGGCCGCAAACTTATCGAAGCAGGTATAAGCGTGAAATTGCTGCATCTTGATAATTATTACCTTATCCCTCCGGAACACCGGCGGGAATGGAGGGAAGAAAACGGTCTTGAAAAGATTGGTTACGACGAATACGACTGGAAAACGCTAAATATAAATATTGATGATTTCCGGAAGAGCAAAAAATCGGTTATGCCGGTTGTCGATTTATTTACGCAAAAAGTGGATCAGCTCCATACTGATTTTGAAAGCATTGATGTGCTTATCATTGCAGGATTGTATTCCATCAGGATCAGGCAGAGCGATTTAAGGGTATTCATTGAGCTTACTTACAAGGATACCTGGGAAGAACAACTTCTTACCCGCAAGGAAGTACTCGATGATTTCAGGCTCGAAGTGCTTAAACATGAGCATATAGCTGTACAGTCGCTGAAGCACCTGGCCGATTTTTATATCGATTTTGATACGGCTGGTGAAATTTTCCACTTGTAGTAAAAGATTGCCGTAGTTAAAAGTCCGGATTTTGCTTGCCGAAAAACCAATCTTCGAAAACAAAAGAAATCTATATAAAACAAAAGAATCCCTCAAAGCCTGTAGCACTTAAAAGACAAGGAGAGCGGGAGAAGGGAGAAGGGAGAAGAGGAGAAATAGAGAAAGGGAGAAATAGAGAAGCCTTCAATATCTTTAATCCCATCAATCCCTTGTATCTCTGAAACACTGAAACCCTGAAAATTTTGAACCACATAGTACACATAGTTTTGCAGGTAGATATTTGATTAAACAATACAATTTCCGGATGCTCATAAATCTCAACCCTCTTAAGTCCTCCACATCGGGGAGGATTTAGGAGGGGTCTGTAACCCTGTAACCTATTTCCCTGTAACCCTTAAAAAGACAAGGAGAGCGGGAGAAGGGAGAGCGGGAGAAGGGAGAAGGGAGAAGAGGAGAAATGGAGAAGAGGAGAAATAGAGAAAGGGAGAAATAGAGAAGCCTTCAATATCTTTAATCCCATCAATCCCTTGTACCTCTGAAACACTGAAACCCTGAAAATTTTGAACCACATAGCACATAGTACACATAGTTTTGCAGGTAGATATTTGATTAAACAATACAATTTCCGGATGCTCATAAATCTCAACCCTCTTAAGTCCTCCCCACCGGGGAGGATTTAGGAGGGGTCTGTAACCCTGTAACCTATTTCCCTGTAACCCTTAAAAAGACAAGGAGAGCGGGAGACAAGGAGAGCGGGAGAAATGGGGAAATGGAGAAACCATCAATCCCATCAATCTCCTCAATCCCATCAATCTCCTCAATCCCATCAATCTCTTGCATCTCTGTAACCCTGTAACCCCCAACCCCTAACCCCTAACCCCTTTTCTCGCATGAGTCAGAAATATAAATTCCCCGAATGGGCGCGCAACCAGGTAGTGTACGAAGTAAATCTCAGGCAATACACGTGGGGAGGCACCATAAAAGAATTCAGAGAACATTTGCCACGCCTGAAGGAACTGGGTGCAGGAATTCTTTGGTTCATGCCTCTGCAGCCTGTCGGCCTTCTAAACCGGAAAGGAACGCTCGGCAGCTATTACTCGATCAGTAATTACCATGAGGTGAACCCTGAATTTGGCAGCATGCAGGAATTCATCGACCTGGTGAAAGAAATACATGCACTGGGAATGTATGTTATCCTCGACTGGGTAGCCAATCATACTGCATGGGATCATCACTGGGTGAATGAGCATCCGGAGTTTTACCGCCGTAATGAGGCCGGTGAAGTACATCCGCCGTTTCCGGAATGGGAAGACGTGATAGGACTTGATTATACATGCGAAAGTATGCGCCTGACTATGATCGGCGAAATGAAATTCTGGATGGATACTGCCGCAATTGATGGATTTCGTTGCGATATGGCCATGCTGGTACCCACTTCTTTTTGGAACCAGGCTCGGGTTGAATTAAATAATTTCCCTTCCCTCTTTATGCTAGCCGAAGCGGAACAGCGCGATCTTACCGAAGAAGCCTTTGATGTGCTGTACAACTGGAACCTGATGCACCTGTGGAATGATATGGCAGCCGGTAAATACACTGCCGAAGAAATCAGGTGGCGGATACCTTCCGAAATTACTGATTTTCCTTCAGGCTCCGAAAACCTGATGTTTATCAGCAACCATGATGAGAATTCCTGGAATGGATCGGAGTTGGAACGGCTGGGAAATGCGCTTGAGGCTTTTGCTGTTCTGATTTTCACTCTCCCGGGCATGCCTATGCTGTATTCGGGAATGGAGGCCGGTAATTACCGCCGGCTGGAGTTCTTTGATAAGGACAGTATTGAGTGGAAACCTGATAAAATTGCCGGCCTTTACACGAAGCTGGCCCATTTGCGTAAGTTTAACCCGGCCATGTGGAGCCTGCAGTCCAAATCCGACTTCCAATTACTGGCAACCGACCGCGACGATAAGATATTCTGTCTTAAACGTGAAAATTCGGGGAGCATGGTTCTGGTTATATTGAATCTGTGTGCCGAAAAAGTTAATTTCAGGCTCACTGGCCTGGGATACCAGGGTAAATATTCGGATGTAATAATAGATATGCCTGTTTTTATGGGCGATACTCCATGTTTTACTCTTGAACCCTGGGGATATAAAGTTTTGGAATCGCGTTAGATTTTTTTTGCAGGATAGTCGGTATAACTGCAATCATTTAGTACATTTGCAGCGAATATTGCGGAAGTAGCTCAGTTGGTAGAGCATCAGCTTCCCAAGCTGAGGGTCGACGGTTCGAACCCGTTTTTCCGCTCATGAAAATCAGTTAGTTACAGTAAGATGTAGGTAGCTGATTTTTCTTTTTCTGACCTTTTTCAGCGTTTAATTTACAGCCAAGCAGATCAGGATACAAACCAGTATTTACACATGAATACCTCAATTTAAGTAGTATAATACAAATCGGGAACACTTTCCGATGGTGAAAATCCCTTAAAGAAAGGACAAAATAGAAGGAGTTACATTCTGATGATGTAACTCCTTTCTGCTTAAACATCAGGCTAATCTGGATTGGAACTTATGATTGGGCAGAATGCGGTAGAATTTCTGGTTTCAGGATTTATTGACATCAAATTCAATACTCCGGCGTAAGTTCAATTCGCCTTTGTTTCAAATTCATGAGTTCACGGATTTGTTAAAAGCTCAAAACTTCAGGGAATAACCTGTAAAAAGCCAAAACGCTTTCTATCCATTAAAGAGGGCAATTTCCGGTTTGGGATAAATTCCCCAGGAGGGTAACAGGAACATCCATACACAGATAAGTACAATCAACCATCCCAAAAAAGATAATATGCCCTTAAACTTTTCAAGCTTTCTTAAATGATCGCATAAAAATTCAATGGAAAGCATGGGGATTGATATTATTACAATAAGGATCAGGGCTTTTAGAGTTAGTAGCATGACGAGAGGTTTTAGAGACTTTACTGAGTAAATTCAAACATAAGGGTGATTAGTGATTTATATTGTTGATCATGAAATTATTTAATAGTTTATTGCTCTTTATGAAAAAAGTAATCAACTCTACCTTTTATTTTAATTTATTTATAGGGATTGTCAGCAAAAAAAGAAAAGCAGTATAGTTTTATATCTGTAACGTTATAAAAACCGGAAGCTGGTTCGTTCCGTTTCTTACACAAAGGGTTTCGAGTTCGGATCGTTCTCAACTTCATCAATCGTTAGTTGATGATTTTTTTACTGTTTTTCAGAACGCGTAGTATCATATCAGGCTGTTTTTTAACCAGGGATATTAGTATTTTTTTTCGGAATAAAACAGATTCAGCGGGCATTCCTCGAAAATTTTATCCTCTAATTAGAATGCTGTATCTTTCATTGGACAAATAGATTACACAATGAAATGTGACATAAATTTAAGTCTGGATTTGGTCTGTTATTCAAATCCATCAGCAAACTTCCAATCTAACCACATGTTGAAAATGATTTGGAAATATCTGTAAAAAAAATATAAAATAACGTTTCAGGCTTACACATTTTGTTTAGCTTTGCTGTTAGCGTAATTCAAACACTAAGTATAAAATGGATGTTCAATAAATTTTATTGACACTTCTTCAAATTGCATACAATCAAGTAGATAAAAGTAATAGCCGTAACTTATTTTTAATGTTCACAACCTCTTAAACCAGAAAAATTTACAAAATGGGAAAAAGTCTACAAAAACAATGTATTAAATTAATTCTCAGTGTTATTATCTCACTATTCAGCCTTTCGGTGTCGGCTCAGTGGCTGAAAGCTGATGTGGGAAGGGTTGTGGATGAAAATGACAACGAAGTAATATTAAGAGGCATGGGACTTGGCGGCTGGATGCTTCAGGAACCTTATATGATGGAAATGGGCGATTTTGCAGGCACCCAATGGCAGATAAAAGCCAAAATAGAATCACTTATCGGGTCCATTAACACAGACGCATTTTATGATGCATGGCTTGCTAATCATTGCACCCGTGCAGATATTGATTCTTTGGCATCGTGGGGATTCAATTCGGTGAGGCTTCCTATGCATTACAACCTTTATACTCTGCCAATCGAAGATGAACCGGTTGCCGGTGTTAATACCTGGCTCGATAAGGGTTTTGCACTGACGGATAGCCTGATAAACTGGTGCAAAGCAAATCATATGTATGTTATCCTTGATTTGCATGCCGCACCGGGCGGACAGGGAAGGGATGCAGCTATCAGCGATGCGGATCCCTCGAAACCCTCGCTATGGGAAAGCGATCGGAACAAGCAGAAAACCATTGCTTTATGGCGTAAACTCGCCGAACGATATGCTAACGAACCCTGGGTTGGTGGTTACGATCTGCTCAATGAGCCAAACTGGGGTTTTACTGCTGGAGGAAATCAGAATGGCTGCTCCGAAAATTCTAATGCCCCCCTGAGGCAATTGTATGTCGATATAACCAATGCCATTCGCCAGGTGGATACAAAGCACCTGATTGTAATAGAGGGTAATTGCTGGGGGAATAATTATAACGGCATATTGCCTCAGTGGGATAACAATATGGCACTTAGTTTTCATAAATACTGGTCAACAAACGACCAGGGATCTATTGCCGGAATTCTCAACCTCAGGTATACATATAACATGCCGATCTGGATGAGTGAATCAGGCGAAAATTCAAATCCATGGTTCCGGGATGCTATCTCACTTATTGAAAATAATTTTGTAGGCTGGTGTTGGTGGCCAATGAAAAAAATCGGCTCTGTTGTGGGTCCTCTCACTATTACTAAAACCACTGATTACCAGGTCTTGCTCAATTACTGGAAAAACGGAGGCACGGCTCCATCGGTTAGTTTTGCCACGAATACTCTGATGCGGATAGCGGAAAACGCTAAGATACAGAACTGTACTTATCACAAAGATGTTATCGATGCCATGTTCAGGCAGGTGCACGATTCAACGACCCGTCCTTTTACGAGTAATGTTGTGCCGGGAATTGTACATGCATCGGATTTTGATCTGGGCCGCGCAGGTAAAGCCTATTACGATACAGAAATTGCCAACTACCATGTCAGCACTGGTTCGTATACTGCCTGGAATATGGGCTGGGTTTACCGCAACGATGGGGTTGATGTAGGCGATGCATACGATCCTGACCCTGCAAGTAATGGTTTTTATGTGGGATGGACGGCCGATAACGAGTGGATGCAATACATGGTTGATGTTGACTCTACGGCTGCATATATAGTGAAAGTAAGGTATGCCAACCTGGATGCAGATTCAAAGATCAGGCTGCTGGTTAATGGTGCAGATATGATCGGAGAACTATCCCTTCCGCCTACCGGCGGATATTTTACATGGAATACTATGGATGTGAATAATGTTATTCTTAACAAGGGGCGCCAGAAAATCAGGATTTTCTTCGAAAATGGAGGCGCAAATATCAGTTTTCTCAAATTTATAATCGATAAAAAGTCTGAAGATGTTCTCTTTGAGGCAATATCGGCTGAAACATACAAGCAAACAGAAGATATTTACCTGAGCTTAAACAAAATGCTGGTTGTTTCAACGGTAAATGCCGGTGGCTTTACCTGCACTGTTAACGGAAAAGCTGTAAGCATTTCAAATTTTAAAATTAATAAAGACAATTCTTCCCAGATCATTTTAGGCCTTGGCCAGCATTTTTCAGATATTGACGAAATTATGCTGAACTATTCCAGCGGTACGTTAAAAGCCATGGATGGAACCATGCTGCAGAACTTCAACGACCTGAAGGTGAAAAATAATCTGCCGGTTTTAGCCACGATTCCCGGAAAAATTGAAGCTGAGGCATTCACTGTAAACCAGGGACTTGTGCTCGAAAATACTACGGATGTCGGGGGAGGGAAAAATATAGCCTATACCTCTGCAGGCGACTACCTCGAATACAATGTGAGGGTGCTGAAAACGGCCCTGTACAATTTTGATGTCCGTGTGGCCTGCCTCTCCAATGCCGGCCGCATAGATGTTCAGCAGTTAAATTCAACAGGTGCCATAGTCAATTCTGTACAATTGGATATTCCGGTTACCGGCGGATGGCAAACCTGGCAGACTGTGAGCGCAAAAATCACATTAACCGAAGGAATATGGACATTACGCGTAAAAATTGTACAGCCCGAATTCAATATGAATTGGTATACGTTTACAGAATCAGGGGTGGGAATTTCGGAAGATGCAAGTGCTGCTTTCTTTATTTATCCTAATCCGGCCAAAGAAGGCGTAACGGTTACTATTCCGGAAACAACAAAGATCAAAAAGACATTGCAGGTACGATCATTCAGCGGTATACGTATGAAAAAGTTCGAAATTGCGGATAATGTTACACTTAAGTATATCACTGTCGATGACCTGCCAAGGGGATTGTATGTAATTGAAATGGAAATGGCTGGCAAGGTTTATCGAAAAAAGCTCATTGTTCACTAAAAAAAGATACTTTTATTGTAAAGAAAGTTATACTTTACAACGAAGTTGAAAGTGCTTTCCGGGGCCAAACACAAAATAATGTTCTGGGCATATGAAATTTCATTTGAAAATAAATTTATGCAAACCCTCATTCATGCTGGTAATAATAGAATCTATCGAAAATGGAAATCAAAATGAATAACAAAGCCATTGTTTTAAATTTGCTGATCTCACTCGTATTTGTGTTTGGTTCCTGTAAAAAAAGCGAATCAATTACCCCAAACATAATTATATCCGATACACTGAGTATTTATGAGGGCACGCTTCAGCAAAAAATCGCAATAATTCCTGTAACACTCAGTGCTGCAACGGATAAGCAGGTCAGTTTTACCTGGTCAACTTCTGATTATACAGCTAAAGCTGAAAAAGATTATTCAGGTGTAAGTGGTTCAGTGCTCGTTTTCAAACCAGGAGAAACAACCAGGAATATCGAAGTTGCAATTTTCAACGACTCCGTGTATGAGCAGGATGAAGCTTTTTTTGTTACCATCAGCAATATTAAAAATGCAAAGGCAACCATTTACCGCACTATGGTAACTATTAAAAATGATGATGCTTTTAATCCAGATCCGGTTCATACAGATATAGCCTATTGGTTGACCAATCCTGATAAATCTGCCTTGCTTGACAAACAGGAAGATGTATTGAATTTTTCAGTTTCCTCAAACCAGGATCCGACAATACTCGTTGATACAACCCTTACATACCAGAAAATGGATGGTTTCGGCTTTGCGCTTACCGGCGGTAGTGCATCCCTTATTCATAATTTAACTTCAACAACACGCGATGCATTGCTGAAAGAATTGTTTATGAAAACCGGAAATTCAATAGGACTTAGTTATCTGAGGATCAGTATAGGGGCTTCCGACCTGGATGCATCCGTTTTCTCCTATGACGATATGCCATCAGGACAAACCGATATAAATCTCGATCATTTCGATTTGGGTCGTGATAAAGTGGATCTGATACCAGTTTTGAAATCGATTTTGCAACTCAATCCCGGAATTAAAATACTGGGATCGCCCTGGTCGGCCCCACTGTGGATGAAATCCAACAAAAATTCGGTTGGAGGGAGCCTTCTCCCTGAATTTTACGATACCTACGCAAAATACTTTGTTCGTTACATCACCGAAATGAAATTGCAAGGAATTCCTATCGATGCCATCACCATACAGAATGAGCCCTTACATGGCGGCAACAACCCTAGCATGGTGATGCAGGCTGCCGAGCAGCGCGATTTTATCAAAAATAACCTGGGGCCTGCTTTTCAGGCAGCCGGGATAACAACGAAAATAATACTGTACGATCATAACTGTGACCGTCCTGATTACCCCATGTCCATTCTTAGTGATCCCGCTGCCTACCAATATGTCGATGGCTCAGCTTTTCATCTTTATGGAGGCGATATCTCCGCATTGTCGACAGTTCACAACTCTTACCCTTTGAAAAATCTGTATTTTACCGAACAATGGGTAGGTGGACCGAGTAATTTTGCTGTAGATATGAAATGGTGGGTGCAAAATATAATTATCGGTGCTACCCGTAATTGGAGTAAAAATGTGATTGGCTGGAACCTGGCTTCCGATCCCTCGTATAACCCGCATACTCCCGGTGGCTGCTCAAAATGTGAAGGAGCCCTTACCATATCATCCGGATATACCCGCAATGTTGCTTATTACTTTATTGCACATGCTTCGAAGTTTGTACCCGATGGATCAGTCAGGATAGCATCCAACGTACTTTCAGGTTTGCCGAATGTGGCATTCAAAACACCCGATGGAAAAAAAGTTTTGATTGTATTAAACAACAGCAATCAGAGACAGTCATTCAATATTGGTTATAAAGGCCAAACGGCTACCACTTTGTTGGGAAGCGGCTCGGTTGCAACGTATGTATGGTAAATGGTCTGCTTTGCAAACGGTGAATTTATAAATCTATTAATGCAAACTAAAATTTTAAAAAAATGAATAAGTTGCTATTATTATCGGGCGCCTGTTTGCTAATGGCATCCAGTGCATTGACGGCCGGAAACAAGATTGTTTCTCCCGTAGTTCCGAATGGAAAAAAAGTTGTGGTTTACACTACTGCCGAAAATACCAAACTGCGAATGTCCGTCACCGAGACTGTCTCTTTTACTCCTTTTGGTCAGCCATTGGAAACACAACCATGTGTATTTGTAGATCCGGCAAAAACATTTCAAACCTTTGTGGGCATTGGCGGAGCAATAACCGATGCATCTGCCGAAACATTTGCAAAACTAAGTAAAGACAAGCAACAGGAGATACTTCAACAGTATTACGATGCGAATAAAGGCATTGGGTATACATTGGCGAGGACCAACATTCACAGCTGTGATTTTTCGAGCGGCAGTTATACCTATGTGAATGAAAACGATGCTGCCTTAAAATCCTTCAGTGTTGCTCACGACAAGGAATTCCGTATTCCAATGATTAAACAGGCTATTGCCGCAGCCGGCGGAAAACTTACCTTGTATGCCAGTCCATGGAGCCCGCCGGCATGGATGAAAGACAATAACAATATGCTTCATGGTGGAAAACTCCTGCCAAAGTATTATCAAAGCTGGGCCAATTATTACGTGAAGTTTATAAAAGCTTACGAGGCTGAAGGTATTCCTGTTTGGGGTCTTACTATGCAAAATGAGCCAATGGCTGTTCAAACCTGGGAATCCTGTATTTATACCGGCGAAGAAGAAAGGGATTTTATTAAAAAATACCTTGGGCCAACTTTAGTTAAATCCGGTATGGCCAATAAAAAGCTTATTGCCTGGGATCATAACCGCGACCTGATTTACCAGCGTGCCAGCACTGTTCTCGATGATCCTGAAGCGGCAAAATATGTGTGGGGAATCGGTTTTCACTGGTACGAGAGCTGGACCGGCGGAGGAAAAATATTTGATAACGTTAGCCGGGTAAATGAAGCCTATCCTAAAACGAACCTGATATTTACCGAAGGATGTGCCGAGAGTTTCAAAATAGACAAAATAAATGAATGGCAATACGGAGAAACCTATGGCCGTTCGATGATCAATGATTTCAATAATGGAACCGTTGGCTGGACCGATTGGAACGTATTACTCGACGAAAAAGGCGGACCAAACCATGTGGGTAATTTTTGCTTTGCCCCTATAATTGCGGATACAAAAACCGGTGAATTATCTTACATGAATTCATTTTATTACATCGGGCATTTTTCGAAATTCATAAGGCCTGGTGCAAAACGCATAATCAGTTCCTCGAGTCGCGGTCAGTTGATTACCACCGCTTTTAAAAATACCGATGGCAAAATTGTAATTGTAGTTATGAATCAAAGTAATGATAAAATTCCTTACCGCCTCTGGATGGCAGGCCAGGCAGCAGAAATTACCAGTCTGCCTCATTCCATTCAAACATTAGTTGTTGAATAAATAATATTCGGCGAATTCCTTAAATTTCGACCGATCATGTTTTTAAAGAGCCGGGGAGCTATCTCCGGCTTCTTTGATTTTAGTGCTTTTCTGATTGATACCTGCAAATCTACACCGGATCGCCGTATCAATTAATATTTCTCCGGTTAAACTCCCATGCACCGAGAACTAAAGCGGCTATGGATAATAAAATGAATACCAGTGTGTTGATAGTAAAAATAGTTGAATCAGTCGTTTTCATAAAGTTGAAACCAGGGGAATATGGATATGAATAAGGGTTATAAGTTATTATTTTTACAAATCCGAGATTATTTTTGATCAGGCCTGCTACTCCCAGAATAATCAATATTGCAATTGGTAAAATAATCATTGCTGAGCCAATCGCAAATGGAAGTGTAAGATTACGCAACCGCATACTGAGCCAGTATTGTATTGAATAAATGGCTGCTGCCGCAAAATAGGCTTTTAGAAGAACCCGGATCAGCAAACCATGGTTAAAATAAGTACCGAATCCCAGTTTGGGAGAAATCAATCCGGAAAAAAATACCGAAAAGTAAGTCAAAACAAAGGTAAGCACCATTGCCAGCGCTATAAGAGTCATAATCCCTGCAAATTTCCCTAAATATAATAGTGGGCGGGGAACAGGAAGAGCTAACAAATGTTTCAGCATGGATGATTTATGTTCGGTATTGCAGGCCATGCTTATCATCAGTACAATAAAGAATGGCAGAAAAAACGAGGCTGTATTTCCAAGATTGTTAATAAACTGATCCGAGGTGAAATCTTTGTTATTCCGCATGCCAATCCGGAAAAGTGTAACTAGCAACACAGTTCCTAAAGGATATATAATCGCCAGCCAGAAAGCAAAAGTACCTCTGAGCTTTATGATTTCAACAGTTACGATTCGAAGGAATGTTTTAGCTAGTATATTCATGATGTATGGTTTTCGCTTAGGAGCTGAAGAAATGAGGCTTCCAGGCCGGTGGTTTCCCGTTCAGCTGAGTAAATTTCGATTCCATTTTCGACCAGCAACCTGATGATAAAAGCCGCTTCTGATTTGCTGTTAACCGTAACATGCAGATTGTTATCCTTAATTATAACTTCGAACCTGCTATCTATTATATCCTTTGCACGATCTGAATTGTCGGAATGTACAATGATAATTTCTTTCCCGATAGCCACATTCAGCAAGGTTTGCATTGTGCCCTGGAAAGCCAGCGACCCTGAATTGATAATAGCAACATCGGTGCAAAGTTTTTCAATTTCGCTCAATATATGGCTCGAAAGCAGAATGGTGCAGTTCTGTTCCTGGTTGATACGAACAAGCAATTGCCGCATTTCAATAATACCGTTGGGATCAAGGCCGTTAATGGGCTCATCAAGGATAAGTAGTTCAGGTTCGGCCAGCAGGGCAATTGCCAGGCTCAGGCGCTGTTTCATGCCGGTAGAATATTGCTTTACCGGCCGGTGTGCATCCCGTGAAAGAGAAACAGTTTCGAGCAAAGGTTTTATACGTTTAAAAGAGATATTTCGAAGCCTGGCTGTAATTTCAAGGTTTCCGATGGCATCCAGGTGATCATATAACGAAGGGGCTTCCACCATGGCTCCGATCCGCTCTAGAATATACATTTTATTGCTGTTCAGGTCTTTACCGAAGATCTGGATCATTCCGGGTTTTGTTCTCAGCAAGCCCAGTAATGCTTTTATGGTGGTTGATTTACCTGCTCCGTTTGGTCCGAGAAATCCGAAAATGCTTCCTTTAGGAATCTGGAGGTTTATTTCATTGAGGACTTTGAAATTGCCAAAACTAAAAGATAATGAATGTGTTTGAATAATATACTCAGCAAGGATTTCCATATAAAAGAGTGATCTGCGGACTTTAACTGATTTGTTAAACAAATGTAGGATTCTTTTTATAGATCAACAATTTATTTATTGAGCCCACTCCGAAAAGTCGGAATGGATGATTTGGTTAATTTATTTTGCAAACGCTTAAGTAGTTTCATTTACTTATTAGTTATAAACAAATGATTGTCAGTAACTTGATTAGTATTTCTCATTTATTTTTGGTAGATT
>JBBQSY010000092.1:0-15474 GCA_038213495.1 Bacteroidales bacterium | reverse complement strand
AAACAAGTGGCTTACGACATATTATTCATTCACCTGCAACCTGTACCTGCTAATGGAAGAGTTTACATCCATACCGAAATCATATCAACCTGCTCCAAGCCAGGATTATGAACTGTTGCGCAGCGAAGGTCTGAAACATATAGAGAACCTTTCGTCTGCCTTGTGGACAGATTATAACGCACACGATCCGGGAATTACGACCCTCGAAGCCTTGTGTTATGCCATCACCGAACTGGGGTACCGCTCCGGTTTCGATATGAAAGATCTGCTCCGGAAAGCTGACGACAACCTTGTTGATGGACAGGCACTGTTTACGGCTAAAGATATTCTGACTGTAAATCCTGTAAGTATCAATGATTACCGAAAATTATTGGTTGACCTCGAAGGAATTCACAACGCCTGGCTGATTGCTGATGACAGCAGGCCGGATGAAAAGAAAAACAAGCATGCCGTAAACGAGGTAGAGATTTTCGCCGACTGCAAAAAGGATGAGCTGACTTATCTGCCAAACCTTCAGCCTCTTTTCCTATCAGGCCTGTACCAGGTTCTCCTGGACCTGGATTCGGATGACCGGCTGGGCGATCTGAACAACGGCGATATTATTACAGGCAATCCTGTCTCAACAGCGTTTAATGAAGGTGAATTCGTTTTCCTTTTTAATCTGCCGGCATGGAAAGATGCTGATTTCCCGTTTGCAACAAAGGCAGCAAACTCCGCAAATATTGACTCGCTGGCTATTTCTCAGAAAGAGAAGCAATTTGAATTTACGCTAACGCTGACAGATGCGAGTAAACTTATTTTTACAGTTTCAATCCCGCTAAAACTTTCCTCCAAGTCTGTTACCCTGGCCGATATTCAGCAAATGTTTGATATAAGCGAAGCCGACAGAAAAGATGTTGTAGCCGGAATATTTACAACCTATCTGAATAAAATCGAGAAATCAAAATCCATTGTTCAGTCTGCCGTAAAAACATTGCACGAGCACCGTAACCTTTGTGAGGACATCATCGAGGTTACCACTATAGCTGACGAAGAAATTGCTTTTTGCTTTGATACGGATGTAAATCCCGCTGCTGATATCGAAAAAGTGCAGGCCGAAATATTTTATGCTATCGAAAATTACCTGAATCCTTCGGTTGATTTTTATTCGCTCAACGAATTACTGGATAAAAAAATCCCTGTCGATGAAATTTTCACCGGTCCTATCCTTCAGCATGGGTTTATAGATACGAATCAGTTGGAACTGACGAACCTGCGGACGGTTGTTCATACTTCCGATATAATTAACTTACTGATGGATATCGATGGGGTGCTGGCTATCCGTAATTTCCAGATGACGAAATACGATTCGGCCGGTAAGCCTATGGCCTGTTGTACATCCCAGAAATGGTGCATCGAAATCACTCCTTTGCACAAGCCGGTATTAAGCCAGGATAAATCCAAGATCGTTCTGTTCAAAAACCAGTTCCCCTTCCTGGCGCAATACGCCGAAGTGCGCGATACAGTGCTGGTACTGCATGCCATACGCGAGCGGGCAAAATTGAATGGCCTGACGCAGGATTTACCTGTACCGTTCGGAAACAAACGCGATACCGAAAGTTACTGGCCATTGCAATATGATTTACCACAAACTTACGGCACTGGCGTTTATGGCCTTCCGCCGGGAGCAACCGACCTGCGGATCGCACAGCAACGGCAACTCAAAGCTTACCTCATGTTTTACGAGCAGTTGCTTGCTGACTTCTATTCGCAGCTCAGCAATGCACACCAATTGTATTCAATCGCAGATATAAAGCAAACGTATTTTGCCCAGTTTTTAAAAGACGTTAAAGACCTGGATCCGGTATATAACACAACCGGGCTATTCGGAAGTCTCGAAAATGTACTTTCGGACCAGGTGGCAACGGCAGATTTAAAAAATGGCTGGCAATCATTATACGAAGATAAGAGTACGTTTGAAGACCGCAGGAACCGTTTCCTTGATCATTTGCTATCGCGCTTTGCCGAATCGTTTAACGATTATGCCTTGCTGATGTACCGCATAAATTATGAAGAGAAAACCGAAGAAAAGATCAGTTTTGCCGATTTATCAGCCGCAAAACGGAATGTGCTGAAAAACTATCCTGCTATCAGCAGCGAGCGTGGAAAAGCATTTAACTATTTCCCGCAGAATATTGATTTTACAGGCGATACCACGCAACTCTGGGATACAAATAATGTTTCGGGGCTCGAGAAACGGGTCAGTTTCCTGGCAGGCATTGAGGATTTCTCCCGCCGGTTTTTGTATTGCATCCGCAACGAAAAAATCATCTGTACCGAAAAACAGGTAAGCGAAAACGGCGTGGATGTGTTGAAGTGTTTTCACAGTTTTTCGTTCACAGCGATGGATGGAACCCGCCTGGTATCAATTGATTATATTACGAAACAGGAGGCACTGGATGCGCAGCTAAAAGCAATACAACTGGCTGCTGATGCCGACGGTTTTCTCTTTGATGACGTAACATCAACCCTTCAGGTTATAGGACCCGGCAGCGAAGTTCTCCTGGAAAGCGAGATCACTTTTGCTGACAAACCTGCTGCCATGGCAGTGGCAGCGATATTGGCCGCGGAATTTGCCAAAGAGTGCAGCAATCCGGTTGGACTGCACCTTATAGAGCACATTTTACTGCGTCCTCGCGATAACACTTTCGACCTGGTGGAGGTTTGCCTTCACGACTGCGATTGCCTGTGCGAAATTGATCCTTACACTTTCAGGGCATCGGTAGTGCTGCCTTACGATGCCGGCCATTTCGACAATATGGATTTCAGAAATTACTTTGAAGATAAAATGCGCGAAGAAGCACCTGCCCACATTATGCTGAAAATCTGCTGGCTGAATAATGACCTGATGCGGCAGTTTGAAGTTGGGTATAAAAAATGGATCGAAACGCTTGCTGCATTTTCTTCTGATAAATCAGTTACCAATACCGATAATTTTAAGAGTGCAAATAATGCAATGATCAAACTGCTCGCTGCTCTGCACAGCGAATACCCGCAAGCCAACCTGC
The DNA here is from genome assembly GCA_038213495.1 of Bacteroidales bacterium. GTDB lineage: Bacteria > Bacteroidota > Bacteroidia > Bacteroidales > UBA4417 > UBA4417. The sequence continues at coordinate 12,427 of JBBQSY010000092.1, read as the reverse complement.
ACGATTGCTCCGAAAGTAAAGAAGGCAGCAATACGGTAATGCTTGGAAAAACAGTTTTAGGAACCTTTAAAGCAAATTGAAATGAATACAGCAAAATCATATCCGGTATTTGAAGCCGACCAGGTGCTCACCAACAGGCACCTCAACGCCATGTTCAATTATCTTGAACAACACGATCGGTTAACACGCATCAAGCTGATTGGCAGCGGCATTGTGTGCGGGCTCGATGTTTCATTTCAGGAGAAGGACTCCATTGAGATTTCCAAGGGATGCGGGCTTACCTCGCAGGGATACCTCATCACTTTCTGCGAGACGACATTCACCCATTTCGTGCCCTATACCACGAGGAATTTCCCAGGTGATTTACTGTTTATAAAGCAGTGCGAAGATGATGTAAGCAATCCTAAACCCTTTTATAAAGAAGAGTTTAAGGATGGCATTTTTCAGTTAATCACAACGGCGCAATTCAATGATTTAAAAGCAGATGCAAAACAAAAAGCCATTGCGCTGAATGCCAATCCGGGCGTGGATTTAACTAAATATGCAGTGGTTCTTTTCCTGGAAACCGAAGAAATAAACCTGAAAAACTGCGACACCAACGACTGCAACGACAAAGGCAGCGAGATGGATTTTGAAGTAAAGGCGCTGCTTGTTGAAAAAGCTGTTGTTGATGAACTGGAAAAGAAACAGCAGATTCCGGTTCCTGCCGGCAAACCAACCGTTACACCCGGTTTGCATCATGTTGAATTAAAAAGATACAACGTGCCGGTGCAGGATCTGAAATCGGCCGATGAAGTGCTGCAGGCCTTCGCAGCCCTGGTGGACGATGCCAAGCTGAGAAGCATTTCGGAAGTGCTGAATTATTGCTTTATCCATTATTATTACCTTCTGGAAGATGAGCCTTCAAATCCATTTGAAAATGTATTTGAGCAATTTAAAACACTGCGCGACGGGATTTTAAAAAATAATTCGATTCTGATCCAGTATTTCTACGATTTTATTGATGATGTACTCAAAGCGTATTATGAATTCAAGTATAAAGTTTTTGAAGTAAGCACATCCTGCTGCGGCGATGAGATGAACTTCCCGCTTCACCTTATGCTGGGCGAAGCTACCGTGAATACTTCGATGGATGTAAAAAGCGATTACCGCGAATACTTTATTTATTCGCCGCTTTTCAATAACCAGAAAGATAAACTGGCCGAAGTCCGTTTGCTTTTTAGCCGAATCAAATTACTGATTTCCGAAGTTGATTTTGCAACCATCACGGATTTTGAAAAACGGGTAGTGAAAATCACTCCCAGCCGCTATGGGTATGCCGATTTATCCGACCGCTGCATCCCCTTCCATTATAATGTGATTGATGAGGGCAACGAATTGTACCGCTACTGGAGTTATGATAAAACCAGGCGCGGCAACTACCGGTTTAACCTGGGATACAATGCATTTCAATACTGTACGGCCGATAATGTGGTGCACCCCTTATTGTATGATATCGAACGCTTCGATTTCTTCAGGGTCGAAGGACATATCGGAAAAAATGTCACCCAGGCCATAACTCTCGTTAAAACACTGCAGCAGGGAAATAATCTTCCCTTCGATATTACAGCCTTAAGTGCCGATTATATCGGCGCATTGGTGCGGGGCGAGGAACCGCAATGTGTTATACAGGACCTGGAAAGCAATTACCGCATGCTGATCGCCGAATTTATGTGCAAGGTGCACGATGCTTTCTGCTTTGCAGCTAAACTTCCGTTTGTAGTACCAGGCAGGATTTTAAACTTTACTGCGACCACTTTTGCAAGAGCTACAGTGGAAGATGCAACGGCGATAAAAAGTACGCTGGCATTCAATCCGAATATTATTGAAAAAGTAAATCATCCTTTTACCTCCGCGCTGGTCAATCAATTCCAGGCAGTAAAGCAGTATACAAAGGGCGACACGCTTTTAAAGTTGTGCAATCCCGGTGCAAATACTATAGGATCAGCTTATATTGCAATGAAAGGGAAGTTTACAAACCCGGTGTCCATTAATACCGACCAGCCGGTAACCTCCATACAGTTCCATGCATTCGAATTTGTGGATTCCGTCGAAAGCATCCTGGAACTGGTGATGAATAATGAACTTGCTGATGTAAATACAACTGAACTGAAAAACCGCAACGACCGCCTCGAAAAAGAGATCAGGGTGCTAAGTACGTATGCCGTTTTATTTTTGCAGCAGCTCGAAAACAATGATCAAACGCATTTAGCTGATCTGGCCAGCGATCTATACCTCGATCTGTTGATTTTTAACCTGGAGACACTCCTGAATTCATGCTTCGTCGAACAGGTTGAAGCCATAAAAAGCGAATACAACCGGAGGATGGCGCAATACCGCCTGGCGAAAAATTTCAGCTACTATTTTAAAAACCACGGCGGCATCGAGCACAAAGCCGGTGTGCCACGTGGCGGAACTTTTATACTGGTGTACCACGAAGAGCGCAGAAACAGGTTTATCGACAAGAATTCGCTCTTTGTAAATGCAAACCTCAGTAACCTGATGATTTCGCGTTTCCGCGACCTGATACAGCCCGATGTGCCGCTCGATACGCTTACTTACCAGACCAAATTGCTTCAAACATCCATTCTTTATAAAGATCCTGAGTTGTATGTTAGATTCAAAGATGTGCTATCGAAATACATTGACGATTGCAAGGACCTTCCGGATGACAAACGCAAAGAAATAACCGAGATTATTAACCGGGAACCCAGACCCAGGCATTTCGAACTGACTGACGGAATGGTGATTGCCGACTTTTATATCCCGTACATGTGCTGCAGCGATTGCCCGCCAATTGCCTACATTTTGCCTGAGAAACCACAGGAAACGGAAGATCCTACCATAAAAATTGATAAGAACACTTTTTGCAGTAACGACGATACCCGTTTCCCGATAATAGTAACACCTAAAGGTGGCGTTGTTTCAGGTTCCGGTGTGAGTGTGCAAACTGACGGCAGTTTTGTATTTGTTCCTCTCACAGCCGGTGCCGGATTGCATACTCTCACTTATACGGCAAACGGGAAAACTGCATCCATACAGGTTGAAGTGGTAGTAATTCCTGTAGCAGTCTTTTCGTACTCCGTTAATGTTGATGGTGCACTGTCAATACTTACACTTAAAAATGAAACCACTGGTCCTACGGCGCAAACAACCTACGAATGGTTCAGGGATAATAAGTCCTTCTCAAAAGTGGAAAATCCCGATCCTGTTGAATTTAAAACTGCTGGCCCGATAAAAAGTATCACCTTAAAAGTAGCCAATGGCGATTGTTCGTCCGAAAGCACACAGGATGTTGTAATTCAGGCCGAGGAACCGACGATAAAAATTGACGGGGATAGTTTCTGCAACAACGATAAAACAGAATTCCTAGTTGTTGTAACTCCTGTAGGCGGAAATTTAACCGGCGACGGAATTGTCCCAAATGCAAATGGAATTTCTGTTTTTGTACCTGCTGCGGTGAAAACACCGGGAGCAGTTGTTCTCACCTACACGGCAAACGGGAAATCAGCTAAAACCAAGGTTCAGGTTTCGATAATGCCATTAGCCTTGTTCAGTTTCACAACAAAAACTGAAGGCGGAGAAATGACCGTGACATTTAAAAACGAATCCACCGGGATTGATAACAAAACCAAAACTACCTGGCTGATGGATGGAAACGTATTTTCCGAAAAACCGGATCCTGATTCTCTAAAATTTAAGGTTGCTTCACTTCCACATACTATACTGCTTAAAGAATCGAATGGCCCATGCCCAAGTGAGACCAGCCAGGTAATTAACCTTGAAATTGAGAACAGGAATATCTCCGTGTGCAGCAATCTGAAAAGACAGAGACTTGAGCCAAACCTCACTACTACCGATGTAATTAAGGTTCTGAGCAATGATGGTATAATACTGCGGGATGCAACACTCGAAATATCCCCATCTTCAACGCCTGTTAATAAAACTACTGATTTTCATGTTTCGTATACGATAAACGGGAAACAGGTAAATGTTACCATTACCGTCATTTTTGTTGATGCCGGTTTTATAATGAATCTCACACGCAATACGTCTCCTATAGCCGTATTCCCGACTATTTTTGCTCTTAGAGCCAGGCAAAAGAATGCTGGCAAGTACACATGGAAGATTACAACAGTTAACGGAAGAGTATTCGATTTTACAGACCAAAAGGTGGAAATGAATTTTTCGCAACTCGACATTTCCGGCGGAACTCAGCTCAATATTTCTTTAACTGTGACGATGACTGATCAATCCGGAACAGTATGCGAAAACTCTGCCGGATTTGTGCTAACGGAGGCCATTTTCGGGAAGCATATAAACCAGGGCGAATTTGATAACCTGACCACTAGCTGATGTCAATTAAAAACCAACATATCATCCAAAAGCACAGCATCGAAATTAATTTCGAAAGCATGGAGGATTCGTTTGGTTTGCAAAACGAAATAGCTGAAGTATTTTATACAAAGCTGCAGCCGAAGATGGAAGCATTGTTTGATGAAATATTTGATAAAAATAAGTACGCTTCGTTAGACAGACTTGAGATTGATTGCGGTATGCTGAATGCTAAAAACTGGGAAGATGAATTTGCCGATCATGCTATTCGTAAACTTAGAGAGGAACTGATTCAGATGAATAAAAAAGAAATTGATACGGAGAAGATTGAAGAAACCGCCGCTACTGAAGCTTTTTTCTTTTACCTGGAAAACGGCTTCATGCCATGGAACAACCGATTCAATACCATTGCCGAATTGGAGGAATTGCTGAAAGTTAATGAAAACCTGGTAGCCCGGCTTAAAGGTATAATTTCACAGAAATCAAAAGTGCCGGAACGTTTAGCCTGGCAGTTTTCGAAAAATTTCACTTCCCGGATTATTACTGAAATAACGAGGGACGCAGGAAATACGCTTAGCGAAATATATGCCATACTCGACGACTTAAACCTTTTACAAACAGATACACACAGTTACAGGCATATTGACAAGCACATAGTTGATACAGCCATTTTAAATCTTTTCGCCTCGGATCAGAATAAGGATAAGGTGGATCAGTTTTTCAGCTTTCTCCTTTCAAAAATCGAAGGAAATGAGGAACTAAGCGAAGAAATAAAAGAGATCATTTTTAACCAGAGAAAGAACAGAAAAAATGAACACCTGCCGAAAAAAGAGAAAGAACTGAAACCTGGCAAAACTAAAGAAACAGATACTGAAGAAACCGATAAATCCATACAAAACGAAAAGGACAAAGAGCTTGAAAACAGAGAACAAGAATCTGAACATCAACAGGATGCCATCTACATTAATAATGCCGGACTGATCCTGCTTCATCCGTTTTTGCAATCTCTTTTCGAAAATCTTCAACTTACTAAAGAGGACTTATGGATCAACAGTGATTCGCAACAGTTAGCGGTTCTGGTGGCTGAGTTTTTGGTTACAGGCTCAAATAAGTTTACAGAATTTGACCTTGTTCTCAATAAAGTTCTCTGCGGCATGGACCCTGTCGAAATAGTGACTACCAGGATAGAACTTACAAACGTAATAATATCAGAATGCGAAGCCCTGTTGAAAGAAGTTATTCAGCACTGGAGCGTTTTAAAAAATACAGGAATTGATGGTTTGCGCGATACCTTTCTGCAACGAAACGGCAAACTTTCGAAAGTGGACAATCACTGGTTGTTACAGGTTGAACACAATGCCGTGGATGTATTATTAGCTCATCTGCCCTGGGGAATCGGTATTGTTAAATTGCCCTGGATGAATGAAATGCTTTATGTTGAGTGGACTTAGTAACCTTTATCTTACTAAAATTGTATCAGGATTATGCAAACATTAGCAACGCCAGAAAAGACAAAAACAAGTCCGGCTATTGCTTTGCAGAAAAATAAGCAACCATCGTTTTTTGCACCTGTACAAATTCAGCCTAAACTCAGTATTGGAGCTGCCGATGATCCTTCGGAAAAAGAAGCTGATGCAATAGCCGATCACGTGATGCGGATGCCGGTTTCAGACGGCGGAAATACATTTTTTAAACCCGTTACATCTTCATTGGCTCAGCGTAAGTGTGCAGATTGTGAAGAAGAAGACAAACTTCAGCGGAAAGCCGGCAGCGGAAAATCATCCACAACAGCTCCCCCACTTGTTCATGAAGTGTTAAACTCGGGCAGCGGCAAAACCCTCGACAATGCTACCCTTTCGTTTATGGAGCCTCGACTGGGTGCTGATTTCAGCAATGTAAAAATTCATGACAATGCATTGGCTGCAAAAAGTGCAGATTCCATAAATGCCCTTGCCTATACTTCGGGAAATAATGTTGTATTCAACTCAGGGCAATACAATTCTAATACTGATTCAGGAAAAAGATTACTAGCACATGAATTGGTGCATACCATGCAACAGGGCAGTGTTCGGAGAAAATCCGGAATTATCCGGCGCTCGTGGCTGGGCGACGCATGGAATGCCGTTAAAGATACAGCAAGTGACATTGGTCATGGAGTAGCCAGTGCTGCAAGCGCTGTGGGTCATGGTATCGCTGATGCCGCCAGCGCAGTTGGTCATGGCATAGCTGATGCTGCCAGTGCAGTTGGGCATGGAGTTGCCAGTGCCGCAAACGCTGTGGCCGGAGGTGTAAGAAGTGTAGTAAGCACAGTTGCTGGAGGTGTAAGTTCTGCCTGGAACGCTGCAACTACCTGGCTGGGTGGCGCTGCATCTTCCGTTTGGTCGGGTATAAAATCGCTTGGAAGTACTGCTTTGTCATGGCTAAGCAGTGCAGGCAGTCATGTTTGGGCTGCTGTTAAATGGTTCGGGAATAAGGCTTTTGATGTTATTAAAGAGATTGGTACTGCCTTATGGGAAAAACTATCTATTCTTGGTACAAATGTTTGGTCCTATATAAGTAATCTGCCTAAACGACTTTGGCGGAAAATCGTTCATGGCTGGGAAGGAATTACCGGCGCCATTGGTTGGGCCTGGTCGGGATTAAGCAGCGCCGCAAAACATCTGTGGCAAGGCGTAAAGGGTGTATTCCGCTGGTTGGGACAAGGAGTGGAAGGAGCCATAAACTGGTTAGTGACGGGTGTTACAAATGGCTTCGATTGGGCAATTGATTTCATACAGCATCCAAGCCTCGACAAATTATGGAATGCCTTGACCGGAAGCCTGAGCTGGGCCTGGTCGGGGTTAAAAGGATTTGCCAAATGGGGATGGGATGGCGTAGTCGGGGCAGCTGTATGGGCATGGCAAGGACTCAAAGGATTTGGCAGCTGGATCTGGGATGGAATAAAAAGCGGAGGAATGTGGCTCCTGCAACTACTGCTGTATTCACTTGAAACAGCTGGCCTTTTTGAAGCAGCCCAGATACTTTGGGGATTGATTTTCAGAATGCGGAAACTGACGCAGCCCGAAATTGATGCATCCAAGGTGGTACATCCGGCGGGCATGATACCATACAGCCTGATAAGAGTTGATGAAGATTCACTTGTAAGCCGGATCAGCGGCGGAGCCGTTACGACTTTCCATGTTTTACATTTTCCGAAAGGAGGAGTATCCATTGATGTTGTTGTACACGAGTTAACACATGTAGCTCAATACGAAAGTGTAGGCGCTGTGTATATACCCCAGGCTTTGCATGCTCAATCCAAATACGGGCGCTCCGGCGGCAAAGGCACCCGATCCGCATATGATTATGAAAGGGATGGCCCGTTAGCAACTCAACGCGCTGCAGGAAAAAAATTCAAAGATCTGAACAGGGAGTCCCAAGCTGAACTGGTACAGGATTATTACAAGTGCAAAACCGCCACTCCACCTGACCCCTGCACCGATCTGGTTCCTTTTATTGACGATATGCAACATAATAGCTTTTAAAAGACTACTGTAAATGTTTTGTTTAGCATTCCTTTTCGGAGAGGCATAGCAGAATCGATCTCGTTGAAATAGCTCTTTTAAAAATAATCAGCTTCTAACCTTGTTCACTTAAGAGCATTTTGAAGAAATCCAATTCAAATAATGAGATAAGGGATCAATTTGAACTAAAAAAAGTTTCCGCGTTGTTGATTATTGAAATGTTTTTTTGATGAATGGACGTTGCAATTTATTGGCCAATTAAAATCCGGATAAAATATGAACACATTTGCGACTTCAGAAAAGGGTAAAAGCGCATCTGCAGTTGCTATGCCTAAAAGTAAGCCTCAGTCATTCTTTGCTCCGGTTAGAGTTCAGCCGAAACTGACCATTAGTGCCGTTGATGATCCGTATGAGCGGGAGGCAGATACTATGGCTGACAGAGTTATGAGGATGCCCGCAAACAATCCGCAGGAAACTTTTTTCAAAGCAACTTCAAATATTATTCAGCGACAGCCTCCTGCTACCGGAGAAACAACTGAACCAACCCGTGAGGGCACACCCGGTGATGTGTTAAAAGCGGTTACTTCTATTCCGCAGGTAAATCTGTTTCTCGAAAATTTGGGACAGCAGTTTTTACTTACATTGGGCCATACATGGGATAATCCCAGTAATTTGGGTAAAATCGGGATATTAACTACCGGTGGAAGTTTATTAGCCGGGTTAGGACTTAGCGTTTATGCCGCCCGAAACAATCCTGAAGCTTTGGATTTAATGAGTTCGCCTTTATCAGGAACCGTGTTCAGATTGCCTGCATCATTGGTGGCAGCGCCTTTGCCATTAAGGGCGTTAGGTTTGGAAGTCAATTTCGACAGGCCTTCCCCGCTTTCGCCCTTGCGAAATAATATGGTAGGTTGCATGTTGACGTAGGGCTCTTATTGCAAAATTTTGCACCAGGCCTTGGTTTTGGAAGAGCCGACAGCATGGCAGGAATGGGCGCACCTCCGTCTACTGCATTGACCTTAAGTCGTAAATGTGCAAATTGCGAGGAAGAAGAAAAACTGCAAAGGAAAGAATCAGGTGCATCTGAAACCAGCGATACTACCATAGTTGAACAAACATTGCAATCTTCCGGTACACCTATGGATAGAAATACCCGGTCTTTTATGGAACAAAGGTTTGGTTATGATTTCAGCCATGTTAAGATCCATACCAATTCGTTGGCAGCAAAATCAGCCGGCAGTATAAATGCATTGGCTTATACAAGTGGGAATAACATTGTTTTCAATCAAAACCGGTTTTCGCCCGAAACGGATAGCGGGAAAAGGTTGCTGGCTCATGAGCTGACACATGTGGTGCAGCAAAACAGAACCAGCAGCACAAATTGCGTTCGTCGATATTCAGATACTGATCATCATATTGTAGAAGAAGTTGCACTTTCATCCGTATTTTCGGCAGAAGAAATTAAATCAATTGAGCGTGGAAATATGCAGCGTGATTACAGCCAACTTCCTCCTGCAGGCATTTCGGTATTGATGGGTGAGGACCCTGCTGAGTATGGAAGCTATAAAGCGCATGAGCACTTCGACCATTTTATTTTTGACCGGGAAAAAACCCATTGGGTAAGTCAAAGTGAATATGAAAAAATCTGGGATGACAATACAAGCCAATGGGTAAATAGAAGAATATCAGTATCAGGCAGATCTGCAAGTCCCAAAATGACCCCGCCAGAGTATATCTTAGGTGAGTTTCAGGCGGCTGTTGAAAAAAACATGCCAGATGCCACCTCATTTATTCATGTGGGAAACGCCTTTCATACAATCGAAGACTTTTTTGCTCATTCTAATTTTATTGAATTAACCAAAGGTGATTATTCAGCCGGAAATGAATTGACGACACACCCTGAAGGAGTACCAAGTACATCATCAGTTGATTCAATATTAAGCAATGTATTAGATCCTGTTCCTGCTTCTTTTTATAAAGACCGGTTTAATGCTGATTACGAAAAAGCTTCTCCCATTTCACATGGACGATTAGCCAAAGACTTTCATCAGAACCCGAATCATTCGATGTCAATTACATTGGCTGCGCTGGTTGTGCGACAGATTGGAATGATGCTGAAAGAGGCTTTCAGCCTGAAAACAAAGGAGCAGCGTAATGAGTTCGTTCTCAATCCAATTATGACCACTATAAATAACTATTTCAGGCCACCGGATGAAAAAGATAAATGGTGGGAAAAACTATTGACCGAAGATAATGGTGTAACCAGCAAACGGATTAAAGAGTTACAGGCTAAAACACCAGTTACGGTTAACCAGTCACCAGACAGTCCGTTGCGTAACCTCGAAGCTACCCGATTTTCTTCATTTAAAGCAATTGGGTTAGGAACTTCCATTTCGGTACCCTTGAAAAACAGAACTTTTTTCACAGCGGGCTATATGTTATATGTACCCGGATCAGGTCAAACACCTGATAGCAGAATACTTGTTGCACCGCGTTCTGAATGGGATCAGAAAGATACACCTAAAATAATTTTTGGTGCACAAATCTCAGGGACATTTAACTGGCCTTAAAAACTAAAAACACTTCAGGCCTGAATCATTGACAATACGGATTTTTTCGCCATCAAACTCAAAAATACTCCCCTCGCACCCATAAACAACATCATAGCAAACCATAATCCGTGGTTCCCTAAAACAGGTTCCAGCAAATAATACGCAGGCAGAAAAATCAGTGTAGTTATGATAAGCATACTGTTACGCATGGCTTTGGAAGCGGTTGCTCCTACATAAATCCCATCCCAGATAAAAGCGGAAAATGTAATTACCGGAACCAATACCACCCAAAACATATAAGGCTGTGCTGCCGTAATCGTTGTGGGATCATTGGTCAGCAAACTGAGGATGAAACCTCCGCCTGCAAGGTAAATTAATGTAAATCCGGCAGCAATGGCTCCGCCCCAGACGAAAAGTCTCCGTATTACTTTTTCGAGCATCACCCTATCCGACGATCCGATATACCTCCCGGCGAGCGCTTCGGCGGCAAAGGCAAATCCATCTACAAAATAGGAGAAAAAATAGAAAAACTGGAACAGCAATGTATTCACTGCCAGTATAGTTACACTCGTATTGGCCGATTGTGTGGTAAAAAACGAAAGGGTGAAAATAAGGCAAAGGGTCCGGATAAAAATATCCTGGTTCACATAAATAAATTGACGGAAAGCCTTACGGTTTAGTGCTACGGAAAGAACGATCCGCTTCCCGATTTTCGGCCAGTAAAACGAAAGGAGATACAGACCAAGCACCAATCCGCCGTACTGGCTGATCACATTCGCCCAGGCCACGCCGTTACTTCCCATTCCCAATGTTTTAATAAATAAAAAACTGAGTATTACATTCAGAAGGTTCACACTTATAGCCAGTATCATGGGCAAGCGGGCATTCTGCATGCCGATAAACCAGCCGATGATGGCATAAATAAACAGTGTTGCAGGTGCCGCATAGATCCGGATATTGAAATACTGATGTGCAAGGGACTCAACCTCGCCACTGCTGTGAACTAAGCTGAAAGCCGCCCAGGCCATAGGCCATTGCACTAAGATCAGGAATATGCCGCCTCCAATGGATGTGGTAATTGCCCTGACTAAAATATTCCCGGCCTCGGCCAGGTTACGCTGCCCATAGGCCTGCGCCGTAAAGCCGCTGGTTCCCATACGTAAGAATCCGAAAGCCCAGAAAATAAAGCTGAAGATCATTCCTCCAAGTGCTACGGCACCCACATATTTTTCAGAACCCAGGTGCCCCATTAAACCCAGGTCGACCATGGCCAGTAAAGGAATGGTAATGTTGGTAATGATATTCGGAAAAGCCAGGCGGAGGATACGGCGGTTCAGCACTTGGATGATTTTTGTAGAGGGTGCAAAGATGCAGATTTTTTTATCAGGCTACAAAAGGACCTGGTCTTCATTGAAAATGAGTTTTCAGGAAGATATTCAGTTGCAAAATTTATTAAAACAAAGAATCGCCCTAATAATCTGTTATTGAGACTATTGGCGCGATTCCATAAAATAACCAAGAAATAAATCTACTGGGGACTCCTGACTTCTGACATTTAGTGCGGTAGTATTTTTAGATACAATATTGATATGGCCTATAGGTTTCTTTATTTTCTTTGCTTTTTGCATGATCAAAAAGCAACAAAAAATCTAGGCTTTCGAAAAATATTGGCAGTTCTAAGTCAGAGGTATCTCCTCGCAATACAAGGCATGAAAGATGGCACAAATCCAGGCATTTGTCGTTGCTGTGTATTGCTACGCACATGCCATCCGCACATACCTCCGACAAGAACCGCTGGCATATTTTTCTAATGCCGGTCCATTCGAAGTGAGTTTTCTCCTGTGGCAACATTTTGGAGCAAGGATTTAGCTTTTAGGATAAATTTTCAGGGTGTAGGGACCGACCTTATAAAATTTCAGTAGTAGTTCGAGGATGGTTTTATGAGCGTGGGGCATTTCAAGCAATGCAGAAGTGAGCCATAAATATTTTACTATATTT
>JBBQSY010000091.1:0-15902 GCA_038213495.1 Bacteroidales bacterium | reverse complement strand
TGCTGTGATCAGAAAAATCGTATTGAACCTATTAAAACAGGAAGATTCAAATAAGTTGAGCATCAGGACTAAAAGACTTAAAGCGGGTTGGGATAACAACTTCTTATTGAAAATTCTTAAAATTTAAATGCGTTGACCCTGCAAAGAAGACGTGCAAAATTAAGGTAGGGGGATTTTATATGTATATTTGCAAAAAAAAGAATAATGAGTACATCAAATATTTTTATAGTCCATCCCACTACAAGTGAACAGGAAAACGCTTTAAAAGCATTTGTAAAAGCCCTGAAAATTAAATTTGAAGTTGCCGAAAGTCCATACAACCCCGTATTTGTGGATAAAATTAAAAAGAGCAGGAAGGAAATTGAACAAGGCGATGTTACAAGGGTTGAGAAAGCAGATTTACAACATTTTTTAGGGTTGTAATGAGTTACCATTTAGACTTTTCAAAGCAAGCCAGCATCGATATCGATTTTCACAAAAATCGGGCAACAAAGCTATCTTGAAAAAATTATTCCTCCTTTTAAATGAATTAGCTGAACATCCTTTCGAAGGTACAGGCAAACCAGAGCCTTTAAAGCATAACCTTGCAGGGTACTGGTCGCGCAGAATCAGCCGTGAACACCGCATTATTTATGACGTTGTTGAAGATACGGTCAGGATTTATTCCGCACAAGGGCATTATGAATAAAAGCCCGGACAACCCTTACTGATACTTAACTTTTGCTTCCGTGTACAAAATGCCACCCAGGAGAAATCAAAAAAAAGACCGCTCGCCTGGATCGACTGAACGTATACCGGCTATGAAAACCGTTTTGGAAAAGATGGCTTTGGTATCGCAATATGCGCAGCTACCGCACGAACCCTTTCTTGTGTTACAATGATATTGTTTAAATTTGCCGGATGAGTCGTGTTATAGTTGTGGGTTTTGGAGCCACGCGAAAGGATTCGCGCGGTGGCAGCGCGCCCTACCTCGGCGTGCACAAATGTGTAATTTGCGCAAGCGAACAAATGCAGTCATAGTTTCTCCTCAGCAGGAGTCCTATTTAAATGTAAGCACCACACATTCCTCCATAAGCGCTAAATTCCGGAATGAGTATCCTGCACCTTCTAATCCGGTAGGTGCCATATATGCGAAGCAAAGCGCATCAAATTTGCGGTTGCCGTCAAGCAAATAATCGAAACAAATAATAGCTTCAGCACCTGACGCTAAGGTTACATCGTATCCCCTGAAATAAGAGTTATGTTCGCCGGGTGAGGAAGCCTTAGTATATTTATCCATGTAAATTTCCTTTTTAAGGATTGTAGCAGCGCCTAATTTGTCGAAGAATTCCTGTTCTGTTTTGTTGAATACCAAAATTGAGTCGGGTTCATTCTTAAAGTCGATGCTGAAGATATAAAAAGGCAAGTCAGAATAACCGCTTACGGTGGTAAAGTCTTTTAAGTAAGTATGATTGTATTTGGAATATGTTTTTTCATTGGCAGTTTCATTCTGCTCCAGGCAAAGCGTATATCCATAATTCTTGTTTACAAAACGAGAGGCCTTGTCGCTGCATTTTGAAACAGGGATATCCTGTAATACGAGGTTGGGGCCATTGGCTGCACGGGAATTTATATCGGCAATATTTTGCAATAGCGTTTTTGCTTGCTCGGCTGCCGCATACGATGGGAAATACATCGATACTGATGAGGTCCCCGTCGTAGCAAAGAATTCTGTTACATCTTTAAATAATGGCTTGCCATCTTTTACTCTCAGTTTGAGGTAATAAATATCTGCAGGATTTATTGTATAGCCTGACACCGGCTGCATTTTTTCTATAGTAGATTGAATAAAACTTATACTGCTTAAATTGCCTTCCACATAACTGGCCATGTTCGTATTCATTATCTGTCCGTTTGGCCATACCTGAATCTCTGTTAATCTGAATTGTTCGCCATTGATCCGGGCGATGTACTTATAGGTTTTACAGGATTTGACTTCTTTCTTTTTTACGGTTTTCAAACTGCAATCTTCAAACGAAAAGGATACGGAACCGGTGAAATAATTTTCCACGTTGAATTGCGCCTGAACAGAAAAAGCAATCAACGTACATAAAAATACAAAAGTAGTTTTCATAAAGTGAATTTTAAAGTTAAGATTGTGTTGAACAATTAACCTGAATTACTTCCACCTTATGTGTGGGGAAATATAAAGCTGTGGTAAATAAGGTTACAGAAGATTAATAAACAGCAATCTAGGAGAAATGTTTACAGCTTAATGAAATTAGGATAAATACAGGTGAATCCTGAGACTAAAGCAAGCGAAAGCACTTAAATTCCATTCAATCATAGATTCCGCTCAGCAGGTGGGGCAGTATATTCCGAAAAGCCGGTTAGTTTTGCCGGTTTTTTGCATTCATTCATAAGCCATTTCCAATAACCGGCATTGGTCCTTTATAATATGTCAGTAAAATCAATACCTTTGTAAAAGAAGGTTGTAAATACATAATAATAGTATCAGGATTTTTATCCCGAATCTGATAAAAATTTCAAACTCAATAAACAATGCCGCAGGAAATCGAACGCAAGTTCCTTGTCAAGGAAGGATATAAGCAATTTGCTT
Organism: Bacteroidales bacterium; assembly: GCA_038213495.1. GTDB lineage: Bacteria > Bacteroidota > Bacteroidia > Bacteroidales > UBA4417 > UBA4417. The sequence continues at coordinate 13,303 of JBBQSY010000091.1, read as the reverse complement.
TTACCTATACACGGATAACTCAGGGATATCTTTCATCAGTTCCTGAACGTATTGTCAGGGTAAGGATTAATGGTGATAAAGGGTTTATAACCATTAAAGGTGTAAGCAATCTTTCGGGAATGAGCCGTTACGAATGGGAAAAAGAGATTCCGGTACACGAAGCCCGGGAACTGCTCGCGTTATGCGAACCCGGCATTATTGATAAAACCCGTTACCTGGTTCAGGTTGGCAAATTTACGTTCGAGGTGGATGAGTTTTATGGCGAAAATGAAGGTCTCGTGGTGGCCGAAGTTGAACTCAGTTCGGAAGAAGAATTATTCGATAAACCGGCCTGGCTGGGCAAGGAAGTAACCGGCGACAACCGCTATTACAACTCAAAACTGGTAAAAATGCCTTTTAAAAACTGGTAACAACCTGATTTTAGTAATTTCGTTCTCCCCCTTGCCCCTTACCCCTTACACCTTTCACCTTACACCTTCCCCCTTATCCCTTACACCTTATCCCTTACCCCTTATCCCTTACAACTTCTCAAGAATAAAATTCACCATCCGTGTATACAAGTGGTAGGTTGTATTTCCTCCACGTATTCCATGGTTCCGGTTGGTATACAACTGCTCCTCGAATTGCTTGTTGGCCTGTACCAGGCGCTCAGTAAATTCCATGGTATTCTGTACATGAACATTGTCGTCAGCCGTACCATGTATTATCAGGAAGTTGCCTTTAAAATCATTGGCAAAATTAAGCGGTGAATTCTGATCGTAACCGTCTGGATTCTCCTGTGGTGTTCGCATAAAGCGTTCGGTATAAATATTATCGTAATACCGCCAGTTGGTAACCGGTGCCACGGCAATGCCTGTCTTAAAAATGCCATTGCCTTTCACCATGCACGAAGAGGAAATATATCCGCCAAAGCTCCAGCCCCAGATTCCAATGCGTGACGCGTCTAAATAAGGAAGCGAACCCAGGTATTTTGCCGTTTCGATCTGATCCAAGGTTTCGTATTTGCCCAACTGCATATAGGTTACTTTGCGGAAAGCTTCTCCGCGGCCACCGGTGCCACGACCATCAACACATACAACTATATAACCAAGTTGTGCCAGGTATTGTTCCCATCCAATAGCCCAGGCATCCAGGGCACTTTGCGAATTCGGACCGCTGTATTGGGTCATAAAAACGGGGTATTTTTTTGCAGGGTCGAAAGAGGGAGGCTTAAGCATCCAGCCATTGAGATTTACATTTTCAGATGTATTGAAGTTGAAAAACTCCCGGTATCCGAATTTGTACTCTTTTAATTTGTCAGTAAGAGCTTTACTGTCATCCAAAACCCGAACTGTTTTGCCTTTAGCATTATACAAAACGGTGGAAGAAGGTGTTTTAACGTTGGAGGATGTTATGGTATAGTACTTAAATCCTTCGCTGAATTTTGCAGAGGTTGTACCTGTATTTACTGAGAGTTTTTTCTTGCCGGAGCCGTCCCAATTAATACTGTAAACTTCACGCTGGTATGGTGTTGGCTCTGCAGAAGTATAATAAATAAGCTTGTTTTTCACATCGCAGCCATTCAGTTCCTTTACATCAAAGTTTCCTTTTGTAACCAGGGATTCCAATTTACCCTGCATATCATACAAATAGATATGCGCAAAACCGTCGCGTTCGCTTATCAGGGTGAAATGGATTTTATCTTCAAGGAATTGTATATCATCGTACGATTTTCCATCGATATAGTACTTGTTGGTTTCGGTAAGCAGAACCTTGGTTTCGCCTGTTGCCGGAGAAGCCAGAAGTATCTCCAGTTTATTCTGAAGACGGTTTAAACGTAAAATCGCTAATTGATCGGGATCCCGGGTGAACCGGATGCGGGGAATGTAAATGTCGGTCCCGGTGCCAATATCCACGGTTTGAGTCTGAGCAGTTGAGATAGCATAGGTATGAACCGTAACGATCGAATTCGGGTCGCCTGCTTTTGGATATTTGAATGTAGTTACGCCGGGATAGAGTTTGTTTTCATCGAGAGAGGGTTCCTGTCCCTGGAACATGGTCATACTGAATTGAGGTACACGGCTTTCGTCAAACCTTACCCATGCCAAATATTTGCTGTCGGGAGACCAGTCGAAGGATTTATTGAACGAGAATTCCTCTTCATAAACCCAGTCGGGAGTGCCGTTGATAATGAAATTGGATTTGCCGTCGGTGGTGATCTGTGTTTCTTTGCCGCTTGCTAAATCAGTATAAAACAGGTTGTTTTTACGAACGAATGCAATCTTACTTCCGTCGGGCGAAAAAGTTGCCAGTTGCTGTTTTCCGTTTTCCGAAACAGGTGTAAGTGTTTGTTTTACAAAATCATATACAAAATAATTTGCCGTAAACGACCAGCGATAAATAGCTTCTTTATCGGTTAGCAATAACACTTTTGATTCGTCGGAACTAAAAGTATAATCGCTGAAGGTTTTTACATTGCTGTAGTTGATTACGGCAAGATCAAGCAGTGTTTTAACCGTTTCGCCCGTTTCGTAGCTGCGTACAACCAGTTTGGTGCCCCGGTTTTCGGCAACGCTATAGGTTATTCCGTCCTTCATCGATCTGAAACCGCGCACACCCGGAGTGTAGAACGTGTTGTTTTTGAAGAAATCATCAAATTCAAATTGTTTTGTGCCGTTCTGAGCAGCAGATTTCGGGGCAGGCAGAAAGTAAAAAGCTACTATGGCTATACTAAACAGGGTGTTTTTCATTGGTTTGAACATTAATCTTCAAAAGTATTCTTTTATCAGGAAAAACTTGCTGCACCGGGCTTAAAAATATGTGAAACTATGGAAAAACCTTGCTCACTTCATTTCCCATTATATTCAATTTATTAGTTAGAAATAACGGATAAAATATTACTTTTGCACACTCATCTGCGTTGTTAGCTCAGTTGGTTTAGAGCACCGCCTTGACAGGGCGGGGGTCACTGGTTCGAATCCAGTACAACGCACTTTTTCTGATATCTATTTTAAGCTTATCTATTTGATTCTTGTAAAATGGATTTGAAATATTCAGTTCAATACCAAAGAAGAGAAATAACTGAGCTATACAACCATTTGGTTTGATCAAAACCCTTTATTTTGTAATTTGAGTATGGTAAATAAAAATAAACTGCTATTTGCTTAAATATTTTAAAATATGAAAAATTTAGCAATAATTTCTGTTTTTTTGTTCCTGGCAATAACTTCCTGTGATATAATTGACAGAAATGTCCATAATACCGGAACTTTTCCTGATCAGCCTGTTAATTTTGGTGACATTAATTCGGAGTATGATGATTATAATTCAGCCAGTCCTATAATTGGCAGTGGCTCTCCGCTTTGCTTTTCATCAAACCGCAACAGCAATGGTGCTAATTTCGATTTTGTTTATAAATTCCTCGGTGTGTATATGGACAGGGAAAGTGGCAAACTCACTGTTGAAGAAAATATAAACGGGCCATTTAATGGATTGGCATTGCGTTATGCAAATATACATAATGCTCTTTCAAAGATAAATACTTCATTAGATGAATTCGGACCGTATCTTATTTCCGATTCGAGAAACGGGTACAATCTGGATCCTCTTTTTATTTTTCTGTATTCAAACAACGAAACGGGAAATCAGGATATCAGGTTTGCGCACAACCTGGATAATTACAATTCTTATACGCATCCTAAACCTGTAACCTGGCTTAACTCTTCGAAAGATGACGCTTATCCGACTCTTACACAGGATACCTCTGCCATATATTTCTGCTCGGACCGGGAAGGAGAATTTGATATTTATAAGGCATTACTTGACAACACAAAAAGCCTGCGTAAGAATTTTGAAGACACGGGATCAAAAACCATAACCAAAGATATCGTCCTCTCCTCCACAGCAAATGACAAATGCCCGTTTATCAAGGATAGCCTTATGGTTTTCACCTCGGATCGTGCAGGTGGTTATGGCGGTTTTGATTTGTACTATTCCAAATTCAGAAACGGGAAATGGTCGGCACCGGTTAATTTCGGAAAAAAGATAAACACCCAGTATGATGAATACAGGCCGATAGTAAAGTTTTTCGGGGACTTCACAAATGATTTTATGATATTTTCATCCAACCGCCCGGGAGGCAAAGGCGGTTTTGATCTGTATTACATCGGGATCGATAAAATGTAAACCGAAGAATTTGCGGTAATTTTTTGGGTTCTGCTATACAATATTGTGGAGTAGAGGAAAGCCAGGAATGAATATAAAATTGTATTCCGGGTTCCGATAGCAGGCATATTGTCAAATACAAACCATATAAAATTATCAGCCACAAAAACCGCCACTGTGAGGGGGCATTTGGCACACGGCACCTGGCACTAATGAAAAGAATTTTACATTATCCTTAAACACAAACAATTTTTTTTTGGATTTTGATATTTTTGTCAAAAATTCCTCTTCCACGATTCTGGAATCAACTTGAATTTTGCTCACACGATTCGATAGTGTGCCTGTAAACGTAGGTATATCTTACTTATTTCTCTCAATATTTTAGTTTTAAAGCTGAACTGTTTCGAATATTTTTCGATATAAATTTGTTGGTTGTGTTGGGTGAAAACAGGTTAATTAATTTCCTGTGTTCAGGTATTTTTCGATAAATCACATTTACTTTTGTGAATTAATAAAATAAATGTTTAGATTTACAGCTTCTTAGATGCCTGGCAGGTATTCTTTTGTTTAAAATCTTAAACTATCCGCCTTGGAAAATCAAATGAAAACATTAAAGTTCATACTATTTATCCCGGTCTGCCTTATCGCATTGGGAATAATTAACTGGGCTTTTATCAGCCTGCTTAACTGGACCATTGACCAAACGCATCAGTGGTACCAGAATATGGGTATTCTGTTTTTTCTCCTGCTGATCCCATTCTTCTGGGGTACAATTTGGGGTGTTTTCAAATTAACAGCAATTGGCACGGCTGCTTTGCTGATACCGGTATCGCCGGATAAGGATTTTTCTCTATATACACTTGGAGTATTGTCGCTTATCAATTGTTTAGCGTTGATCATTTACTATTGGTTGCGTGATGCAAATTATTCGTGGAGGGTAATACTCATGTCCATGATCGTCACTGCGTTTATTGTGGATTTTTCTGCTTCCATAGTTCTGGTCTTCTCTAAAAAAGAGATCCACGGGTTTGAGGAATTGTAAATGCAAATTCAAAGGGACAGCAGATCTGCTGCCCCCATTCATTTAATAGTATAGCCAAAAAACTTAATTGCTTCACACCAATCGATTAAACTCCTCATTGCATCAATTACAGCGCAAAGCGAAAAGGATTCTTAATCTTTTTTGTGGATTTGTCGGGGTAATGGACAATGAATTCAGGTGCTTTTAACAGGGAATTTATTTTTTCAACGTTGGTAAGATCGTTCACAAACCAAATTTTAACCACAGATCCTTCTTCAGTAAATTCGGTCTGCAGCCTTACTATACCATCATCATTCGACATATGCGAAACGAGGAACGGAATCCATTGCTGCATCCTTGGGTCAGCAGCCTGACCGAACGGAAGCTCATAAACCAACACTTCCTCGTCAGGATATATTTCATATTTGTTAAATGAAACATCGGTTACCGGAACAAACATCCTCAAAAATTCATAGGTTGGTATTACTCCGGATGTTTCACCCGCTTTGCTGATAAGGAAGGCTGTTTCAATCGTTGTCTGATCTTTTCTTTCACCTAAGACCAATGTTTTTGCAGAAACAGCTGACTTGATTTTATTTATATCTGTAAGCAAAGGATCAAAATAAACGGTCGCCTGTACCGGTTCTCCAAACCGGGTACTCAATGCCAATACGCCTTTATCCTTGCGGAGCATTTCAACCAGGTACGACTGATCGTTTGGATCAAAACAGCGGTCAATACCGATTTTTAAAAAGCCGATATCGCCTCTGTCATCTCCATAAAAGTTTAGTAATTCGCTGAGGGGCGAAAAAATGGCTTCCTTTACACCTTCCTCATTTATTTTAGTCTGGTCGTAATAAACCACTACCCGGTGATGTTTAACATACGTTTCAACTCCCGTAATACCGGGGATCTCCTTCATATGATTGGCAAAGGATCGGGAACTGCCAAAGCATTTAATGCTTGTGAGCCCATCCATACGCAAAACCTTCACATTATTCGATTTCATATCGCCCCATGTCTCACTGATTGTTGGCAACTCATAATATGTTGCGATTGTAATAGCAGCAACAGTCAGTATAACAGTGGCAACGGCAGGTAGCCAGGTAAGGTTACGTTTGTTCACGGTTAGCGCTCCTTTTTCGGGACATTTAACCACACAATCAACGCATAAATGGCAATCGATATGATTTACGGTATCAACGGTTGAAACAGCTAAATCCATGGGACACTTTTTGTCGCAGATACGGCAGTGTGTGCAAAGGCTGTCGTTCCTGGTTATTCGCAGCGACGGGAATACGAAGAATTTCAGTGTGGTGGCTTCGAACAGGAATCCAACCAGGCAGAGAGCACCTAGGAGCCATGGCCAGGGAATTACAAGTCCGGCGGCATAGGTGAGTAATACCCAGAGTAATGTGACGGCTGTAGCCGGCAATGCATAAACGGCAATATTTGTAATCGCTCCGAGTGGACAGAGATATTTACACCAGAATTGCCGTATAAAGAAAGAGCCGGCAAGGGTCAGTACCAGGGCAGGTATTGCATACCAAATATATACATCGCCGCTGAAACCTGTAAAACCTGCATAAAACGGATCGAACTTGCGGCAGAACAATTCGCTTGAAGTTACTGTAAAATAGAATGTTACAAATAATAGCGCATATTTGAGAAACCTCAGTATTTTATCAGGAGTTCCTGATAATGTGATATGCATTTTGGCTTTACGACCCAATGTGCCCATCCATTCAGTAAATGTTCCTATAGGGCAGATGTAGCTGCAGAACAATTTGCTAAAGAGGATGACAGCTAGCAGCAAAACCAGTCCCAACGAAATCTGCACAGTAGTCATAGAACAGGCCAGCGAGTGGCTCGAAAAAAAACTTGCCAGTGATTGCATCCCACCAAATGGACAGTATGCTTCGAAATCAGGCGCATAATTACTATCCGTCAAAGGCCGCAGAAGCATATACACAAGGAGTGCGAGTATTCCCCACTGCAGGGAAATACGGTAATAGTTTACGGGTGATTGTTTTTTAGGCATAATAAAAATGTTTTGCAGAATCTGACATCTGACCAATAGAATTGGTGCGAAAGTATAAAATGATACTTTCAGGAAAAAGCGATAAAAGTAATTTAGAATCAGTCTATTAAGGACGAAAATCTTTAGTGCAGCCCGGCCCGGATACAAGGGTTATATAAAATCCATACCTTTGATTCCTTAATGATGTTGCCTGACGGCATCCTTACCCCGAAAAGAGGGCATCATTTTTGCACATCTTAAACTAAAGTTGAAATCAAACCTGATCAAATTGTTTTCCCTACTGGCTTTGGCGGGAATTTTACTAAGGATTATCAATAACGGACACATGAAAACTTCCCTTAAGTACTTGTTTTCAATCGCTTTAATTGTATTTGTTGCTTTCAATCTTCAGGCTCAGAAAAAGAAGGATGCAACATCGAAGACAACTGTTTTTCAGCAGCCTGATGCCGGCAAAAGAGGAGATGATGTGTTACGTGTTATGTTTTACAATGTCGAAAATATGTTTGACCCCAGGGAAGACAGCATCACATCGGATGAGGAATATCAGCCTACAGGTATGCGGGGTTGGACGAATGGCCGACTGAAACAAAAACAAATCAATATTTCGAAAGTGGTTCTTGCAGTCGGAGGCTGGGATCCGCCTGACCTGATTGGCGTTTGTGAAGTTGAAAACTATAGTGTACTGTACGGTTTAACTAATTATACCGCGTTAAAAAATTTCGGTTACAAAATCATACATTTCGATTCACCGGATCCGCGGGGAATTGATGTCGCTATGCTGTATCGTCCTGAAAAATTCAAGGTATTACAGAGCAAACCTATACGAATCCAATTCCCCTTTGATATGGCCTCGCGCACAAGAGATATACTTTTTGTGAAAGGTATAGTATGCAAAACAGACACCATCAATATTTTTGTCAACCACTGGCCATCAAAGTTTGGCGGTGCCATGGCAACCATTCCCAAAAGAAATTATGTCGCCTCGGTAATGCGCAAGTTGTCTGATTCACTTCTGGCTGTAAATCCGGAGGCAAATATTCTGATTATGGGCGATTTAAATGAATCTCCTTTTGAAGAAGGTGTGAGTTCAGTTCTTCGTGCAAAAATGGACTCAGTAAACCTGCAACCTGACGATCTTTATAATTTACTCGCCGGTGCCAATCTCGCATGGAACAGGGGTACCATCAAATTTCACGAAACATGGGATGCTATTGATCATATGATCGTTTCGCGGCCTTTGCTTGCACACACTACGCCTCATGGACTGCATATTTTTGAGGCTCCTTTCCTTTTTCAGGACGACGAAGCCTGGTTTGGAAGAAAACCTTTCCGTACCTATTATGGTGCCAAATATATCGGAGGATACAGTGATCACCTTCCGGTTTACACGGATTTTAAATTTTAATTTTGTGTTAAAATCCTGTAATGTCTTACAGGATTTTTCCTAAAACTATAAAACAGGTTACTTTATGAGCCGTAAACCTTTGGTATACAACATAATAATGGCAGTTATCGGGCTGTTGATTTTAATTATCACGGCTATGATTATCTTTATAAATCCTGTTCCAAAAACTTCGCGTAAAGTGGCTGGAATTTCAAACAAGATGGCAGATGCTCCTTCGAAACCTGTATTTCGTAAAGACGGGGAGCTTAGTTTTTTAGATGGCAAAACCGGAAATAAAATCATAACAGTGGAGATTGAAGTGGCTGATGATTATCACGAAAGGGAACAAGGGCTGATGTACAGAGATACAATGGCCGAGAATGCCGGGATGCTTTTCCTGATGGAAGCTGAGGAGCCTCAGGCATTCTGGATGAAAAACACAATTATTCCTCTTGATATCCTGTATGCCGGTTCGGATCACAGGATCGTCAGTATTCATAAAAACTGCAAGCCGTATTCCCTCGACCAGATTGAATCAGGTAAACCGGCATTGTATGTGGTGGAAGTAAATGCCGGATATACTTCAAAATATGGAATTCGTGTCGGCGACAGGATTTCATTCTGAAAACCTTAGCTAACTCAGATTGCCCGGTACATTGTATTACCGGAATACAACTCCGGCAAATGAAACCCGGTGATAAAACCGGGTAAGATTTTATAAATTAACGATATAAGCTCCCGATCTTTTTACGCTATACACCTTTAGTCCGGCCTTCTTTAATTCGGCCATCCATTTTTCCGTCCTGGCATACGAATTCGATCCGTCAATAATGATCAATCCCGGTTCATATAATTGTTTCAGATCATTGACACGCACAGCTGGACTATTACGTATCCAGAGGTAATCGGTGTGTAGTTTTACGACTTTTCCCTTTGGCCTGGGAATGCTATCGATAATAACCAAACGTTTGTCATGAAATATAAAGTTATTTCCAAGGCTACGTAACGGATGCAACTCTTTGGGAAGTATCTGACTATACCCGGTTACCGTTTCCAGGGCAAAGGAACGATCCAAGGCAATTCCATAAAGAATCCTTGCCCCGTCCAGTTGAAATTTATTCGCTGTTTTATCTGTTATCAGAACAGAATCAGCCAGTAATGTTTGTTGCTTCCCATCAATAAATCCAACTGCTGATTGCTTGCCTGAATTATAAAAAACTATCCTTTGCTGCTCTTTCCGCAAAATTTCCATAAAAGTAATACGGACTGAAAGCAACAACATCAGCCCCAGGGTGATAAAAATGAACTCTTTTCGCTTTAAATAAAGAAGAAGCAGGACTGAAGCCAGTATCATATAGGCAAGAATTGCCTCCGTGTTGAAAATTGAATGTATGTGCAACACCGAGTGCGGAAGATGTTCGATAAACGCTACACAATAATTCAGCAGAAATAAAAGGAAATTGGTAATGACTCCTAAAATATTGCTTACGACAGGGATAAACGAAGTAACAAGCACCGAGAGGCCCGCATAAATCGCCAGGAACGAGATGGGAACTGCAACCAGGTTAGCCGGTATAAAATAAGTAGGAAACTGGTGGAAATAAAGCATGGCCAAAGGCGCTGTGGCAATTTGTGCCGCTATCGAAACTGCCATTAGTCCCCATATGTATTCAGCTATCCTGTTGGTTGGTTTCCAAAGATATGCAATGGGTTGGTTGATAAAAACAATTCCGATAATGGCCAGGTACGAAAGTTGAAACCCGATGTTACTGATCATAAGCGGGTCGATGAGCAACAAGACCACTGCCGAAACAGCCAGCGAATTAATAATATGTACATAGCGCCTGCTTGCATTGCCGATTGAAATAAATGAAAACATAGTGGCCGCCCGCATAACCGATGGTGAAAAACCTGAAAGTAAAGCATATGACCAGATGGTTATAAGTATGAGCGCCATTTTCAAATATATCTGGCAACGTGTTTTCTTCATAAAGCCAAGCAGGAAACTGATAATGATATAAATAACTCCTACATGCAAACCGGAAACACATAATATATGCATTACCCCCGAACCGGAATATGCCTGGCGAGTTTCGTTATCGAGCATGTCCTTTTGTCCGAGCAGGAGCGCAGACGCAACTGCAAATTCTTTTCCTTTCAGACCGTTCATGCTCAGAATGGAGACAAATTTTTTGGAAACCTTATGTGCCGTGCGGAAAAGATTGATTCCCTGTGGCTTTTCAAGCAATTTCCATGAACTGTTGTTCAGATAAAGCTGGTGGTATACATTATTGGTTGCCATGTATTTGCGGTAATCAAAGGCTCCGGGATTTTGCGGAGGACTGATTTCCTGCATGTCTGCCGAAAAAACAATGGTGCTTCCTTCCGCAGGTGGTTTTTTAAGGGAGTCTTTTGCAAAATAAGTAAGAATGCGACCTCCGGCATTATTTATTGTATTTCCTTTTTTTAGTCCCCTGATCCTGAGAATGGTTTTAAAGCTATGATCTTTTTCCTGCAAAGGCTCATTGACAGTTGCGATAAAAGTTCCCTTAGTTTGGATTTTCGAAAAATGATCGGACCTTAGTATCTCTTTATGAAGCAATACGGAATTATATCCGCTTATAAACAGGAAGCCGCTAATAAGAACACCAAAAAGCCAGCGCTGCACAAACCGGAATTTTTTAAAAGGTATAAAACCTGCGACAAGTGACAAAAGCAGCAGGCTTATCCATAATAGGAAAGAAATTTGGGTAGAAGCTGAAATGGAAACACACACAATGATCCCGGCCATAAATGGCAGCAATATTCTCACCATTGGATACAGGTGGCGGTACTGCATTTTTCCGGGTATTTAATTCAAAGATAATGAAAAATGCAAGCTTATAGCTTTACAGTTGTGACAAATATTAAAATGACTGTTAGTGTTTTTCAACACAGTTGACAAAAAGCTCGCCATTCTAATTAATTGAAGCCGAATCAGATGGTATTTATCCTACATTCTTCTTGCTAAATCACCAATTATAAAAATTAATAGTTTTATAATCTGATAGTTGTGAAGAGCGAAAAGTATTTTTAATTTTTAAATTAATCATATTGAAATATGTATTATGTTTGCATTAACATTTATTTATATTAATTAAAACTATTCCTCATGAAAACTTCTGTATTATATTGTTTCATTTCCTCATTTGTCCTGATAATGTTATTTTTTTCATGTAAAAAGGAAGAAATTAGCGAAAATCAAACTTTAAATAGTTTAAACGCGAATCCCAATTATGTATCTGTTGCTGAGGCACTGGCTGCGGGTATTAAACATTTTGAACTTTTGAAAGTTGACACTTCAAATTTATTGAAAAGTACAAATACATGGCCTGATTTTCATGATAAAAAAGTTAAAGAAATTAAAACTTTTAAAGAGCAAGACGAAGATCTCTTTTACCTGATAAAATATGAAAATGGAGGTTTTATTATTATTTCTGCTGATAAAAGAGTTACTCCTGTTCTAGCGTATTCTGATAATAATACTTTTGGTGACGATAAATTGCCTGGTATATCAGATTGGATAAGTGCTACTAAGGAAGGAATACTGCTTGCAAAAAAAGAATTGAAAGAGCCACGTAAAGAAGAGTCTAAACTTTGGGAAATTTATACAGGGATAAAAGACATTAATTTAAAATCGGAACCTGCTGATGATCCGTGCAGTGATTGTAATGGAACATGGAACTTTTCAACTATTCGGTATGTAGATACTGTTGCTCGATGGGGCCAGGAATCTCAATATTCATATTTCTCCCCAAATGACGATGGGTGTAACTGCAATAGAAAACCAACAGGTTGCGGCCCTGTTGCCATGGCTATGATTATGAATTATTATCATTTCCCTAATGGTACCTTATCTTTTAACGGTGAGTCTTTAATGACTAATTACCCAATGCCAAGGACTCTTACTGCTTTCTGTGATTATTCTTCCGATCCAAATATCAGGCAAGTTCCTTTGTTGATAAGACTCTGTGGTGCAAATTCTACTACAGGTTATGGGGTTTTAGGTACATGTAATACCTGGACGTATCCAGGAAGTATAAATAATGCTTTTGAAAGTATGGGATATGCAAATGGTGGTACATGGGGTAGTCTGAGTGACAAATATCAAAGTGTTAAAGATGATTTGGCAAATGGACATCCAGTAATATTCTCAGGAACTGTTAATATTGTCAATTCACAAGATGCTCATATATGGGTAGGTGATGGTTATAGTTCTCTTGGAGGTGAATTTGGAGCAACTTTTATTAATGAATATGGGGAAACACAGTGTACATGCATTACCTATTCCACTGATAAGATTGGTATGAATTGGGGTCACAATGGGTACAGCAATGGTTTTTATTTAGCTAATTATTCATTTACTGATACACACAATTCATGCACTTATGATACATACCTGCGAGCATTAACAGGAATTAGGCCTTAATAGTCTTTTTTTGAAAACTTAATTTTAAAAATTATATCTATGAAAAAGAACTCGTTTCTTATTACTCCTTTTTATATAAGTTTGATGCTTATAATGCCATCCTGTGAATGGTTATCATATCAGGATACAGATACACTCCCAATAACCGGGTTATGGAAGCTAAAGGAAATTATTGGTGTTGATGGAACTGTGACCCAGGTGACCGGTAATGACTCTATTTACTACTACCGGGAATGGTACGGTTTT
>JBBQSY010000090.1:0-15985 GCA_038213495.1 Bacteroidales bacterium | reverse complement strand
ATCTACCAAAAATAAATGAGAAATACTAATCAAGTTACTGACAATCATTTGTTTATAACTAATAAGTAAATGAAACTACTTAAGCGTTTGCAAAATAAATTAACCAAATCATCCATTCCGACTTTTCGGAGTGGGCTCAAGGTTTGAATTCAAATATTGTTTTTTTGACCTAAGCAATTATTGAAATCAACCATTTAACGGTTGTAGAATTGCTGCAACATTTTATTGGTCGGAAATAAGAATGTTTTAAAACAAAAAAGGCCGCCAACCGGCGACCTCTTTCGAACTATCAAATTAAAAAGCTAATTACTTTTTCTTGCTTTTTTTGCCATTAACTTTCTTATCGGCTTTCTTTGCTTTTGCAGGAGCAGCCAATGATTCTTTGATTGCAGCCTGTGCAGCAGCCAAACGTGCGATAGGAACGCGGAACGGTGAGCAGCTCACATAGTTCATTCCTACAGTATGACAGAACTCAACCGATGATGGTTCGCCGCCATGTTCGCCGCAAATACCTACTTTAAGGTTCGGACGTGTTGAACGACCACGTTCAGTTGCCATTTTTACAAGTTGTCCAACACCTTCCTGGTCAAGAACCTGGAACGGATCGTATTTCAGTATGCCTTTTTTGAGGTAAACCGGGAGGAACTTGCCTGCATCGTCGCGTGAATAACCGAAAGTCATCTGGGTAAGGTCGTTGGTGCCAAACGAGAAGAATTCTGCGGATTCAGCAATTTTATCAGCAACCAGGGCTGCACGGGGAACTTCAATCATGGTTCCTACCATATAGTCCATGCGGTCTTTACGTTCAGCGAATACTCTTTCAACAGTATCGCGGACGATTTTTTCCTGCAGCTGCATTTCTGTAAGTGTACCGGTAAGCGGGATCATGATTTCGGGATATGTCTTGATACCTTTCTTTTTCAGGTTCATTGCAGCCTCGATAATTGCGCGGGCCTGCATTTCCGAAATTTCAGGATAGGTATTTCCCAGGCGGCATCCGCGGTGACCAAGCATTGGGTTGAATTCGTGTAAGGATTCAACTTTTTCTTTAACCTCTTTGACTGAAATGCCCATCTCTTTGGCCATTTCTTTCTGGTTTTCCTCTTCGTGGGGAACAAATTCGTGCAAAGGAGGATCGAGCAAACGAACAGTCACTGGCAAGCCTTCCATTGCTTCGAAAATTCCTTCGAAGTCTTTACGCTGCATCGGTAAAAGTTTTGCAAGAGCTACACGACGGCCTGCTTCATCATCAGCAAGTATCATTTCGCGCATGGCTTTAATTTTAACACCTTCGAAGAACATATGCTCGGTACGGCAAAGTCCAATTCCTTTAGCTCCGAAGTTACGTGCAACCTGTGCATCGTGAGGAGTATCAGCATTGGTACGAACCAACATGCGTGAATGTTTGTCGGCCATTTCCATCAGTTTGCCAAAGTCGCCGCTCAGAGCAGCTTCCATAGTACCGATTTTTCCTTCATACACCTCACCGGTTGAACCGTTGAGTGAAAGCCAGTCGCCTTCTTTCAGTTTAAGACCGGCAACTTCGAGTGTGCGGGTTTTATAGTCAATTTTAAGGCTGCCTGCACCGGAAACACAGCATTTACCCATTCCGCGGGCAACAACAGCTGCGTGTGAGGTCATACCACCACGGGCGGTAAGAATACCTTCGGCAACAACCATTCCTTTTAAATCTTCAGGGGAGGTTTCAACGCGAACAAGTATAATTTTATTTCCTTTTTTTGCCCATGCTTCTGCATCGTCAGCAAAGAAAACAATTTGTCCGGTTGCAGCACCTGGTGAAGCAGGTAATCCCTGGGCAAGAACTTTAGCATTTTTCATCGCCGCTGTTTCAAAAACAGGGTGAAGCAGTTCGTCGAGTTTGTTAGGCTCAACACGCAGAATAGCTGTTTTTTCGTCGATCAGTTTCTCCTGGTGCATATCAACCGCCATTTTTACCATGGCAGCGCCGGTACGTTTCCCACTGCGGGTTTGCAGCATCCATAGTTTCCCGTCCTGAACGGTAAACTCGATATCCTGCATGTCTTTATAATGTTTTTCAAGTTTGGTCTCAATTTCCATGAGTTCCTTGAAAATTTTCGGCATAGCTTCTTCCAGCGAAGGGAAGTTGTTCTTGCGGTCTTTTTCGCTGACATTTGCAAGTTTGGCCCAACGTTTCGAACCTTCGGTGGTGATTTGCTGTGGAGTGCGGATACCGGCTACAACATCTTCGCCTTGAGCGTTGATAAGGTATTCACCGTTGAAAAGATCTTCGCCGGTACTTGCGTCGCGAGTAAAAGCAACACCAGTAGCTGAGTTATCACCCATGTTACCGAATACCATCGCCTGAATATTAACGGCTGTTCCCCATTCTTCAGGGATATTGTTGAGTTCGCGGTAGTAAATAGCACGTTCGTTCATCCAGCTATCGAAAACGGATGTGATAGCACCCCAGAGTTGTTCCCATGGATCGCTGGGGAAGTCGTGACCAGTAACTTTTTTAACGGCTTTTTTGAAACGGGAAACCATTTCTTTCAGGTCGTCAGGCGAAAATTGGTTATCAAGTTGTACTCCTTTTTCTTCTTTAAGCTGATCAATAATTTCTTCAAACGGATCGTGGTCTTCTTTCGAAGCGGGTTTCATTCCCAAAACCACATCACCGTACATTTGAACAAAACGACGGTACGAATCCCAAACAAAACGCTCGTTACCGGTTTTTTTAACCAGGCCTTTAACCGCTTCGTCATTTAAACCCAGGTTAAGGATGGTGTCCATCATTCCCGGCATAGAAGCACGCGAACCCGAACGAACCGAAACAAGGCAAGGGTTGTTGCTGTCGGTAAATTTCGAACCCATGTGTTTTTCGATATAGGCGATGCCTTCCTGGACTTCGCTTTTTATCATTTTTAAGACTTTTTCCTTGCCTTCTTTCACGTATACCGTGCACATCTCGGTTGTAATGGTGAATCCAGGAGGAACCGGCACACCAATAAGGTTCATTTCGCAGAGGTTGGCACCTTTGCCACCAAGCAGGTTTTTCATCGAAGCATCACCTTCAGCCTTTTTATTGCCGAAAGTATAAACACTTTTAACTTTTGATTTAGCCATAACAGATTGCTGTTTTTGTATTTATGTAATAATTGTTATAAGTCTGAAATTATCAGTTTTGAGGGTGCAAAAGTACAAAATTTTACTAAATAATTATTGTGCCCGGAGCTTAAGTTGTTACTTATTTACTACGAATTTGTTAAAAAACGCTAATTGGTAGCCGATAAGGAATAGGGGATTGAACCCCGGCTACTCCCCAATAACCCGCTTTTAAAGAAACTATTTATCTCGCCGCTGCTGCAGAATCCCATCCAGAATCCTGGCGAAAATCTGATTGTTTAACCTGCAATTGCTTATGTTCTGCAACATTTCGGATGGTTGTTGCACCAGTCTTCCGGGTACAATCTCGGGTGTTACTTCGCGAATAAAGACCGGTGCATTTGATTCAGTAATTTCGAAATGGAACTGCAGTGCAAAAACATTATTTCCAAACCTGAATGCCTGGCACGGAGTAACCTCGCTTGCACCCATCGAAACTGCACCTTCAGGAAGTTCAAAAATATCAAAATGCATATGCATCACATTCAGTTCTTCGGGAAAATGTTTGAAAACGTTGTCATCATTCGCATTCCGGTTAAATATTACGGGGAAAAATCCCATTTCGGGTTCTGTGTTCTTATATACTTGCGCGCCAAGGGCGTTTGCAACCAATTGCGATCCCAGGCAAATGCCGATCACATTTTTACCTGTATGAATGGCTTTTTTAATAAATTCAATTTCTGCAACAATCCACGGATATTGTGCCGAATCATTAACTCCCATTTTCCCTCCTAAAACCACCAGCCAGTCAAAATCTTTCATTGATGGAAATTCCGGCTTTAAATCGAAACGTGTAACCGAAGTGGTAAAGTTGTGGGCAGTGGCCCAATCGCCGATGTAGCCTAAATCTTCGAAATGATCGTGTTGAAAGTAATGGATATGCATGAAACTGTTATTAATTTATGCAAATTTAAATAAATTTATGAGCAGAATGTGACTGGCAGTTGAGGAAAGGCTGGTGCGGATTTGCTGGTGCGGATTTATAATCCGCACACGTTATGAGCAGAATGGGGCAGGTAGTTGCACAAAGGCTGGTGCGGAGTTGCTGGTGCGGATTTGTAATCCGCACCCGGCGAGTTCCGGATTTGTAATCCTGTTTGCAAAGAACTGTTACTTTGCTAATCTGACCAGTTTTTAAAGTCCATCATGTTTTGAATCGGGAATTATTAACTTTGTCGCCTTATTTCAATCTAATGAAAGTTACCGGCTTCACCTTTATACGCAATGCTCTGGTTTACGACTACCCGGTTTTGGAAGCAATTCGTTCCATACTTCCACTATGTGATGAATTTGTTGTAGCAGTTGGAAAGTCGGATGATGCTACTCTCGAACTTATAAACCAAATTGATCCTGTAAAAATCCGGATTATTGAAACTGTATGGGATGATAGCCTCCGTGAGGGCGGTCGTGTATTGGCACTGGAAACGGATAAGGCTTACAATGCCATTAGTTCCGATACCGATTGGGCTTTTTATATTCAAGGCGATGAAGTGATTCACGAAAAGTTCCTTGAGCCAATCAAAGAAGCCATGCTTAGGTGGAAAGACCATCCCGAGGTGGATGGCTTGCTCTTCGATTATCTCCACTTTTACGGATCGTACGATTATGTGGGATCATCAGGCAAATGGTATCCTCACGAAATCAGGATAGTGCGGAAATCGGCTGGCATTTATTCGTATCGTGATGCCCAGGGATTCAGGAAAGGAGATAATATGAAGCTCAGTGTGAAGCCGGCAAATGCCTGCATGTACCATTATGGCTGGGTTAAAGATCCTGTGGCTATGCAACGGAAGCAGGAAAGTTTTAATAAACTGTGGCATCCGGATAACTGGCTCGAAAAGAATGTTGTGAAAGCCGATGCATTTGACTACTCCGGTATTGATGCACTGGCTCTTTTCAAGGGTTCACACCCGGCTGTTATGCTCGACAGGATCGCTAATAAAAACTGGAAATTCGATTTTGATATTGCATTCAGCAATCTCAGCCTGAAAGACCGTTTCAAAATATTGCTCCGCAAGTATACCGGAATCGAAATAGGATATAAAAATTACGTCAGGATCTGATTTTCCACTATAAGGAATTAGATAAAGAAATAAACTTCCCAACCCCCTCAATCTCATCAATCTCATCAATCTCATCAATCTCATCAATCCCATCAATCTCATCAATCTCATCAATCCCCTCAATCCCCTCAATCCGAAACTACATCTTGTTTTTCAGGTAGAATGCAGTATGCGATTCTTTCAACTTTAAAAGATCTTCCGGTTTTCCGGCAAAAAGCACAAATCCGCCATGTTCACCTCCCTCTGGTCCAAGATCGATTACCCAGTCAGCCGTTTTAATCACATCCAGGTTGTGTTCAATAACAATTACAGTATGTCCTTTGTCCATCAATGCATTAAATGCTGCCAGCAAGCGGCTGATGTCGTGCAGATGAAGCCCTGTGGTGGGCTCATCAAATATAAAGAGGGTAGGAGAGTCGTTAGTGCCTTTGGTTAGAAAGGATGCGAGTTTAATCCGTTGTGCCTCACCTCCCGAGAAAGTATCCGACGATTGTCCCAGCTTAAGATATCCTAATCCTACATCAGCCAGTGGTTTAAGTTTGGCGGCAACCCGCGCTGCATTGGCATTCTTTTCTGAGGTATGCGCAAAAAAATCAATAGCCTGCTCTATGGTAAGATCCAGTATATCGGAGATTGTTTTTTCCTGGTATTTAACTTCCAGAACTTCATCTTTGTACCGTTTTCCTTTACAACTTTCGCACATCAGGTGCAGGTCGGCCATAAACTGCATTTCAACAGTTACTATGCCTTCGCCTTCGCATTCTTCGCATCTTCCGCCTTCGACGTTAAAAGAGAAGTACCCTGGTTTGTAGTTGCGAAGTTTAGCCAGTTTCTGTTCGGCAAACAAACCGCGTATATCATCAAATGCTTTTACATAGGTGGCAGGGTTCGACCGCGATGAGCGCCCGATTGGGTTCTGGTCGATAAGTTCAACAGCCGAAATCAGGTTGTAATCACCTAACAGGCGATCGAATTTGCCGGTCCTTTCACCATATCCGCCATACAGTTTTTTCAGAGCCGGATAAAGTATGCGTTTAATCAGCGTCGTTTTGCCTGAGCCACTCACTCCGGTTACCACCGTCATTGCCTTAAGCGGAAACTTAACATCTATGCCTTTCAGGTTATTTTCCCTTGCTCCTTTAATTTCGATATAATCGTTCCAGGGCCTGCGGCTCAATGGATTTTGAATAGATTTTTTACCCGAGAGATATTGGCCTGTAAGACTTTTTTCGTCGAGCAAAATTTCGTCGAATGTTCCCTGGAAAACCAGTTCTCCGCCATGGCTTCCTGCCAAAGGGCCAATATCAATTACCTGGTCGGCTGCTTTGATAATTTCTTCTTCGTGCTCAACAACAATAACGGTATTTCCTATGTCGCGGAGCCCTTTCAAAACCTTGATAAGCAGTTGAGTATCACGTGGATGAAGTCCGATGCTGGGTTCATCAAGGATATAAAGCGAACCTACAAGACTGCTGCCCAGTGAAGTAGCAAGATTTATACGCTGCGATTCTCCACCCGAAAGTGAATTGGAGAGCCGGTTCAGAGTTAGATACGGCAACCCGACATTGCATAGGAATCCCAGCCTGTTACTAATCTCTATAAGCAAGCGGTCGGCAACTTTATGATCATATTCGGTTAACTCAATATCTGAGAAAAATGCAAATGCATCTTCAATAGGCATCAAAACCAGATCAGTTATGCACTTACCGTTTATTTTTACATAATTGGCATCTTTCCTAAGGC
The DNA here is from genome assembly GCA_038213495.1 of Bacteroidales bacterium. Lineage (GTDB taxonomy): Bacteria > Bacteroidota > Bacteroidia > Bacteroidales > UBA4417 > UBA4417. The sequence continues at coordinate 9,035 of JBBQSY010000090.1, read as the reverse complement.
GGGTTCCAAGGCAATCGGGACAAACTGTTTTTCCGCGATACCTGGATAACATCACCCTGTATTGAATTTTATACGTCTGGCTTTCGACCATCTCGAAAAAAGAATTTATTCCTTCGAAATAGCTATTGCCTGCCCATAAAAGATTTCTATGCTCTTGGCTGAGTTGATAATAAGGCATGTGTACCGGAAAATCAAACTTATGGGCATGCTTTATCAATACGTGTTTGTACTCACTCATTTTCTCTCCTTTCCAGCAGGCTACTGCATCCTCGTAAATGGAAAGGCTTTTGTTCGGGATTACCAGATCTTCATCAATACCGATAACGCTGCCGAATCCCTCGCAGGTTTTACAGGCTCCGAATGGATTGTTAAAACTAAAGAGATGCACCGAGGGTTCTTCGAAAGTGATTCCATCCAATTCGAAACGGTTCGAGAATTCCAGTTGTTTACTAATGCCATCGTGGGTTGTACTCAGCAAACATGTACCGCTTCCTTCAAAAAATGCTGTTTGTGCCGAATCTGCTGCCCTTGACGAAAGGTCCTCGTCCTCGGGAGCTATAGTAAAACGGTCGACCAGCAGAAACAACTCCTGGTACCCAAATTTGTCCGGATCTGCAAGAATATCTTCAATTTTTAAAATTTCTTGTTTATAAAGCACCCTGCTGAAGCCTTGCTGAAGAATAACGGTCAGATCGTCTTTTAGTGCCCTGTCTGGTTTTAAAATTAGCGGACTATATAACATTACTGCTGTTCCGGCAGGTTGTTCCAGAATCGTATTCACCACATCGGTAACGGTGTGTCTTGTAACCTGTATGCCCGAAACAGGTGAGAATGTTTTTCCAATGCGTGCAAAAAGCAATTTGATGTACTCGTATATTTCGGTGGAAGTTCCTACGGTGGAACGTGGATTCCGTGTATTTACCTTTTGCTCTATGGCAATGGCGGGAGCAATTCCTTTTATATAGTCAACTTCGGGTTTGCTCATTCGGCCCAGGAACTGGCGGGCATAAGAGCTCAAACTCTCCACGTAACGGCGCTGTCCGTCGGCATACAAAGTATCAAAAGCAAGCGATGATTTTCCGGAACCTGATAAGCCGGTGATAACAACCAGTTTGTTTCGGGTAATTGCTACAGAAATATTTTTAAGATTGTTGACCCTGGCACCTTTTACAAGGATGTATTTTTTGGGGTCTAACTGATCAATATCATAAGGGATCATGGAGAAATTCATTGTAAAATACCAACTAACAGACCGAAGCAGAGTCGCTGAACTGTATAATTGTCTGCAAATCTACTCACATTTCGGATAATTAACGATGAAAAAGAGTTCATCCGAATATTTTATCAGCTTCCTTTCTTTACAAATGAAGTATGTAAAAATTGTATATATTATTGCAATACAGTCTGTTGTAAAATAAACGAATATAATGGAAGCAGCTGTATTTTCATATTTTCAGGCTGACAATACGAATGTTAAAACATAAGTTGTATATTTGCCCTTCATAAAGTAAAAATGTTTCATACAAATATATTACTTTATAACGCCTGATACATTAACCTATAACTAAAGGGAACCATTATCGAGAGATCTGTACGCTATTAAACTCAAATAATTACTAATCAATAAGGAGGAATAATGTCAACCCCCATTGTTAGCGATCAGGAGCTTATAAGCAACTATCTCGCCGGTAATGAATATAGTCTTGAGGTTCTCATAAACAGGCACAAGAACAAAGTTTATTCATACATACTTCTCGTTGTCAGGGATAAATACCTGGCCGATGATATTTTTCAGGATGCTTTCATCAAGGTTATAAATACCCTTCGATCGGGAATTTATAAAGAAGAGGGAAAATTCATTCAATGGGTGATGAGAATTTCCCACAATCTCATTATTGACCACTACCGCAAATCGAAGCGTTTACCTGTGGTTGATAACAATTCGGAAGACGGTGATATTTTTGACAACCTGAGAATTGCTGAGGATTCTATTGAGGATAGAATGATCGTAGAGCAGATTTATGAAGATGTCCGTAAACTTATCGATTACCTGCCTGTTGAACAGCGTGAAGTGCTGCTACTCAGACATTACAGCGATATGAGTTTTAAAGATATCGCCGAGCAGACTGAGGTAAGTATTAATACAGCATTGGGCCGCATGCGCTATGCTCTCATTAACCTGAGGAAACTTATCGACAGTAAAGAGATCATTCTTAGTGCATAAACACAAATTTTTTTTTACAATGATACAATAAGAGGTAAATTTTGACGTTTTTTGGGTAATAAGTTTTACAAAATCCCAATAGATGATAAAAATCTCTACACTCTTGAATGTTCCTTCACATACAGCCGGTAAAAATGAAGTCGGGGTTTTAACACCAGGCCCCCAGGCAGTGAAGATGCTGATTAGTTATTCAAAAGCTTTGCAGGTAATACACTGTAATGATTTTAAAACCTGTTACATAGTTTTGAACTAGATCAGCAAAAAAAAAGTTTAACAAGATAATCCCGCTTCCGGCGGGATTTTTTTTTGCTGCTGACAAAGGGTTTTATAATTTTGAATTCTAAGATTAACCTGTATTTTAAAAATTTCGGAATTAGCCGATGAACTGAACGTGATATGCTGAAATCAATCTCTAAAAAAGAACGTTTTAAAGCTGTAGTAGGTTACTTTGAATCAGCCATGCCCATAGCTGAGACTGAACTGGTGTACCAGTCGCCATACCAGTTGCTTGTTGCAGTCATTTTATCGGCTCAATGCACCGATAAACGGGTGAACATGCTGACCACGCCTTTTTTTAATGTGTTTCCTGATGCCGAATCCCTGGCAAAAGCCTCTCAAGAGCAAGTTTTCGAACTTATAAAAAGCTGTTCATATCCGAATAATAAAGCAAAGAACCTGGTTGGGATGGCGCAAACACTTATTAATGAATTTAAAGGTGTTGTTCCCTCCGATATTGATGAACTGCAGCGAATGCCAGGAGTAGGGCGAAAAACGGCCAATGTAATCGCTTCGGTCGTTTTCAATCTTCCGGCTATGGCTGTGGATACGCATGTGTTCAGGGTTTCGAACCGGATCGGGCTGACGACCAATTCGCGCACGCCCCTTGAAACTGAGAAACAACTTGTTAAATATATTCCTGAAAGTAAACTTTCTATTGCACATCACTGGCTTATTTTGCATGGCAGGTATGTTTGCGTTGCCCGGAAACCGAAATGCAACGAATGCGGAATCCGCGAATATTGCAAATTCTATAAAAAGCAGGAATCCGGGCAGGCATAAAACGGATCTGAAATCAATTAGCTGGATGAACTATTCAATCTCAATTCTGTTTAAATATTAAAATCTTACGTTAAACAAATTTTATTCTAAACCGATATGACAATATTAAAAACCGGTGATACGGCACCTGATTTTGCCGCAACCGATCAGCATGGCAATGAAATTACTCTCAAATCATTAAGCGGGAAAAAGGTGGTACTCTACTTTTATCCCAAGGACGACACTCCGGGTTGCACTGCCGAAGCCTGTAACCTGCGCGACAACCATACCGAACTTATAAAAAAAGGCTATGTAGTTGTTGGAGTAAGTCCGGATGCACCGAAATCACATACTAAATTCACGGAGAAATATGAACTCCCTTTCTCACTGCTACCTGACACAGAAAAGAAGATCATTCTGGACTATGGTGTCTGGGGACCGAAAAAATTTATGGGTAAAAGCTACGATGGAGTCTTCCGCACTACATTCGTGATTGATGAAAATGGAATTATCGAAAAAATATTCACCCAGGTTGATACAAAAAACCATACAGATCAGATACTTAATTCCTGAAAAAGTATAGAACATATCATTATATAAATGCTTGAATGTTAATATAATATAGCAACATTCATTATGGAGTCTGAGATTGTTAATAAAAACAGTCTTCAAACCATAACTATATTTTTGTATCATAAGTAAACTAAGTAAATTTGCTTTCTAAAGAAAAATTATAAAAAAATGGCAAAAGAAGATAGCAACCAGGAAAAACTTAATGTTCTGAAGCTTACCATGGACAAGCTTGAGAAAACATATGGTAAAGGCACAATTATGAAGCTGGGTGATCAGGCTGTGGACAATACACCGGCAATCTCTACGGGATCGTTGGGTCTGGATATAGCATTGGGAGTCGGTGGATTGCCCAAAGGCAGGGTGGTTGAGATTTACGGACCTGAATCGTCGGGTAAAACCACACTGGCACTGCATGTAATTGCTGAGTCACAGAAAAAAGGCGGGATTGCCGCTTTTATTGATGCCGAGCATGCATTCGATCGCTACTATGCACAAAAACTGGGAGTTGATATCGAAAACCTGCTGATTTCGCAGCCGGATAACGGAGAGCAGGCACTTGAGATCACTGAAAACCTGATCCGTTCAGGAGCAATCGATGTTATTGTTATCGACTCGGTTGCAGCGCTTACACCACGCAGCGAAATTGAAGGCGAAATGGGTGATTCAAAAATGGGTTTGCAGGCCAGGCTGATGTCGCAGGCACTTCGTAAGCTTACTTCAACCATTAGCAAAACAGGTTGCTGTTGTATTTTCATCAACCAGTTGCGTGAAAAAATCGGTGTCATGTTTGGTAATCCCGAAACAACAACCGGTGGAAATGCTCTGAAGTTTTATGCTTCGGTTCGCTTGGATATCCGTCGTCAGACACAAATTAAAGATGGCGACGTTGCCATTGGAAACCGCGTAAAAGTGAAAGTTGTAAAAAACAAAGTAGCTCCGCCTTTCCGTATGGCTGAATTCGATATTATCTATGGTGAAGGGATTTCGAGGTATGGTGAAATCATTGACCTCGGTGTTGAAAGGAATATTATTAAGAAAAGCGGTTCATGGTTCAGCTATGGAGAAACCAAGCTGGGGCAAGGTCGCGACGCATTAAAGAAATTGCTTGCCGACAACCCCGAATTATGTGAAGAAATTGAAACTCAACTTATTGCAGCTCTTAAAGCTTAAAAAGCAATACATGCCGATTAAATAGGGCATAATGTAAATTAAAAACTCCGGACAAATTTCTGCCGGAGTTTTTTTTATGCTGTTAATACAGGAAAAATATCTATCCATAAGGAAAAGTAAACGATCGGATTATTCAATCACTTTCCTCTTGCTAAGCAGCTCTTTACGCATGGTTTTGGCATCACAATTACACCCTGACGAACAACCGTGCTGGTTAATTTTATCTTTCGAAGGAAAAATTGTTTTAAAAAGACTTACGAGCACAAAACCACCAGCAACTGCCACAATTAAATAGGTTATGATTTCCTGTATCTGCATAATGTGTTAAATCAGGTTTTTAATGGAAGGGAAATAATTAGTTATTGAAAGCCATGAGATAAAAAGGGTAAAAACAAGAAGCAGTGTTGCCCATACTACTGCCGGTATTTTTGTAATCTTATGCAGGTTCGAAGCATCACCTGCCTTTTTGGGCTGCCTGAGCGATAACAAAAGAAGCACAAGTGATGAAATTATTGCATCAGCAAAAATAATCAACGAGTAAAATGCTGCAAATATGTATACCAGCGTTCCGTTATTGAAGTATATTAATAACAGATTAAGTATCACAAATGTTCCGGCCCAAAACAAACCGTAGGCGTTTCTTAGTGATAATATCATGATAACCAATGCAATGCTCGTTAAAATAAAAAGAACATAGAGGTGATACCCTTTGTTTAACAGGGACAGGCAGAGCAATCCCGCCAAAGCGGACAACGGATAACCCGCCAGTGCAATGATGGTCTGCGAAAATTTGCCTTTGGCTTTCGTTACGGTTGTTCCCGAAGTATCAGCAAACAGATTTACCGAGATTACCTCGCCGCTCAGCAAAAGTGTTGCAAAGGCATGGCCTGCCTCGTGTACGAGTGTATTTACGCCACGGAAATATTTTCCGAGTACAGGTATCCTGGTTAGAAACAGTACCGTGATCAGCAGTATGTAAAATACGATGTGAGGATTTGATGAAAGCCAGTCCATTATTTAAATGTTAGAAAAAAAGAGAACCTATCTGGAACAAAGCCAACGAACCCAGGTATGCCAGCACCGTTGTATAAACGACGACAAACATAGCCCATTTCCAATGCCCGGATTCGCGGCTGATGGCCGATACTACTCCGATGCAGGGGAAATAAATAAGTATAAAAAGCATGAAACTCAGCGCAACAAGCGGGGTAAAAATAGGTTTTCCTGTCTTAATTCCTGTTGTATAGTATTGGTTTTGCAGTTTTTCAACAAGCGGCTGGGTTCCTTTATCCGAATTTTCTGTCTGGTACAATACTCCTAAAGTGCCGACAACCACTTCTTTGGCCGAAACGCCGGTAAGCAGCGCTACACTCATCTTCCAGTCGAATCCAAGCGGTCGCATAACCGGTTCAATAAAATGACCGATTCGGCCTATAAAGGAATTCTTTTGCTGCGCCATACTGATGGCAAAGGTAAGCTCTTTTATTTTTCCGGATAATGCTAAACTCAGGGAATCCTTTTCTTTTTGCGAATTAGCTTTGGATTGATTGATAATCGTATTCTCTTTTTTTAATTCTGAAATCTGTGACTCGATCTGTTGTTTGCCGTCAAAATGAACGGGGAAATATCCCAGCGCCCAGATAACTATGGAAGAAATCAGGATAATGCCTCCGATTTTTTGAAGGTATTGCCCTGTCCTGTGCCACATATGCCTTACTATGCTTCGCATTGTCGGTACTCGGTAGGGTGGGAGTTCCATCACAAAGGGAACATCCTTTTTACGGAAGATGGTCTTTCGGAATATAAGTGCTGATCCTATCGCCAGAAGAACTCCCGTGAAATAGATGGAGAATAATATGGTGCCCTGGTAGGATTGAAAAAAAGCTGTTATAAAAAGAATGTAAACCGGTAACCGGGCACTGCACGACATGAAAGGGTTGATCAGCATGGTAATAAGCCGGTCGCGCCGGCTTTCGATGATCCTGGTGGAAAGTATGGCAGGAACATTGCATCCGAAACCCATCAGCAACGGAATAAATGATTTGCCATGCAACCCGATCTTGTGCATTGCTTTGTCCATGATAAAAACAGCACGGGCCATATATCCTGTATCCTCCATCAGCGAAATAAATAAATACAGCAGAAGTATGTTAGGGAGGAAAATAATTACACCACCCACACCACCGATAATTCCCTGAATCAGAAGATCTTTGAGCATTCCATCAGCCATGTTTACCTGTATGACAGCCGAAACTTCCTGCACCATCCATTCTATCCATTTCATCGGGTAGTCGCCCAACTTAAATGTTCCATAAAAAGTGGCCCACATCATAGCGATGAAAATGGGAATACCCCAGATTTTGTGCGTTATAAATGTATCGATGATTTCGCTGTTCCGGCGACGGGTTTTGGGATTGGGTTTCAGGGTCTCGGCCAATGCACCGGCAATAAATCCATACTTGGCATCGGTGATAAGTGTTTCTGTATCTTCACGCAGTTCCAGTTCTATCCTGGCCTGCTCGCGTTGAACTGTCTCATTTATTTCTGCTGAATTTAAAAGATTTTGAGTCTTCCGTAAGGCATCAGGATCTTTTTCAAGAAGCTTTATTGCCAGGAAACGGGATGATATCTTATTCAGAAAATCAAGGTTTCCGGGAATGCGGATCCTGCGCTGTACAGATTTTATACCTTCTTCGAGAGATCTGCCGTAATTAATATGAATATGCCTCGAAACCTGGTCGCTGCCTTCGCAGACAGCGATGATTTTTGTAAAAAGATCCGCAATTCCTTTCCCACGCGATGCAACAGTAGGAATAAACGGAACACCAAGCATCTGTCCCAGGTATTCATAGTTCAGTATATCGCCTTTTCGTTCCAGTTCATCGAACATATTCAGGGCAACTATAACCCTGATATCCATATCGATAAGTTGCGTAGTGAGGTATAAATTGCGTTCAAGATTTGAAGCATCAATTACATTTACAACCACATCGGGCATGCTCTCATTAATGAAATCACGAACATAAAGCTCTTCGGGCGAGTAGGCTGTAATCGAATAGGTTCCCGGAAGATCGGTTATTATAAATTCGTACCCTCCCTGAATAAACCGTGCTTCCTTGGCATCTACAGTTACACCACTGTAATTGCCAACCCGCTCGCGCGAATTGGAGGCATAATTGAAAAGAGTGGTTTTTCCGGAATTCGGGTTGCCCACAAATGCAACATGAATGGTCTTTGTTTTACCCGAAAATTGTGTGTTTTCAGAAACTTCGTCCAGGGTTCCCGAATAATTTGCTCCCTTGCCAGGCTTATTCAGCGGGTCAATTTCAATAAGTTGTGCTTCACTAATGCGCAATGTTACATTGTATCCGAGTATATTGTATTCAATCGGGTCCTGTAATGGAGCCTTTTTAATAACAGTTACTTCTTTCCCGACAACAAAGCCCATCTCGGTGATCCTCTTGCGAAAGGCCCCACGTCCTTTAACTCTTAGGATGGTGGCCTTGCTGCTTGGTTCAAGTTCACTCAGATTCACTTTATTGCTATTAAGATTAAATAAATATTAGTGCAAAGATACTAAATCTTCCTTTTGAGAAAAAAGCACTGCTGGAAAAAGAAATTTACGATTTACGATTTACGATTTACGAATTATCAGGATGATTTATTATTAAGAAATGTAAATCCCCCAATCGTACCTCGTACCTCGTAAATCGTAAATTATTAAGCCTGTTTTCCATCTTCGATCTACGAATGACAACATGTTGGTAAGTTTTGTCCTTAAAGCGTCTATGTTAATTTTATACCGTGGCATCAAAAGCCAAAGCTTGCAGTAATAAAAAGAAAATTTTAGGAATTGCTTATTATACTTAAAACGGGATAAATTTCCATCTTCATTAAATCTCAAATTCCAATCCCGATAGCCATTGGGATCAAATTCCAAGCGGGGTTTAAGATTAGGTCTTGGTTCTTGAGATTTGGGATTTGGGACTTGGGTCTTTTTTCAATGCGTAATTTTATCCCACGCTAAGTA
>JBBQSY010000089.1:0-16168 GCA_038213495.1 Bacteroidales bacterium | reverse complement strand
ACGCATTAAAAAAAGACCCAAGTCTCAAATCCCAAATCTCAAGAACCAAGGCCTACTCTTAAACCCCGCTTGGAATTGGAGATTGGAATTTGGAATTTGAGATTTAATGAATGTGGAAATTTATCCCGTTTTAAGTATAATTCAGTATGCACCCGGATGCGTATTATTACTGAATATTTTCAGGATGCTGACTTTTCAGGAGACTTGCGTTTGTATCCGGAATTTATTTACCCCAGCTCGATTTCCTGAATGCTTCCTCCAGTTCTTTTTCAATATCTGCCGGATTGGTCAATGGCATTTCATCTCTCTGCATTTCGTATCCCAACTGAACTGATTTTTTGCTTTTCTCAAAAACCGGAAGCTTCGTGCGGTTAGTGGTTTCGATATGGTTGCCGTTATAATCCACAATTATGATCCGGGGACGAAAAACGTCCTTACGCCCAATAAATGAATCCATAATGGACACAGCCTCATCAAATTCCTGTCTGGTAGCTCTTCCTAAAGCCTCATACCGGATTATTTTCTTGTTATCCCAGGTGGATATGGTGGCGTAGCTTTCAGAAATTTTATCTTCAAGGGTGTCTTCCAGATCTGATATATTGTGTCCCGAAGGCATTAAAAGCACTTTTCCTCCGCCTCCTTCAATATTTACAGCATAACGGGGCACAGTGATTCCCGATATCCAGCCCTGCATATGTTTTATATATATTTGGCCAACCTGTATGGGTGTGATAAAATGTGCAATTCCCTTTTCTTTATGGCACTGCAATAAATAATAGGGATGAACGCCAACCCAGAACATTCTCCTGAAAGTTTCGGCCAGTATCCTGTAAGTGTCATTTACATGGTTCAGTAACACGGTTTGGTTGCGTACGGTAAATCCATGGCTGTTGATTTTTTTTACAGCTATCGCCAGATCTTCGGTTATTTCCTGGAAATGGTTGATATGTGTCATAAAATATACGTACTTGTCGACGCCGGTGTTATGCCTGTTTGCTGAAATTTTAATAAGTTCCAGCAAGTTATCAGTAATGGCCATTGGCAAAACGACTGGCACCCTGGTTGCAATCCGGATAACCCTGAGGTGGGGAATTTTACTCAGTTCCTCCAGGATAAACTGCAGGCGTTTTTCACTGATCATTAAGGCATCACCCCCGGTAACAAGAACTTCATTTATATTTTTATTGTAGCCGATGTAAAATAATCCCCTGTCAATTTCGGAGCGGTTCACCTCAACAGTGCTGTCGAGCGATTTAGATCGCTGGCAATGTACGCAGTAGGCGGCGCAACCTGTGTTTTGAGCAACAAATAAGGCAACCCTGTTCGGGTACCGCTGATAAACAGCGCCGAAACTTCTTGAGTTTTCGTCCATAGAACCTTCAACTCCCGCATTGGGGAATAAGAGATTTGCCGGAGTTGGTACACTCTGCCAAAAAACCGGATCAATCCTTTTCTCTGAAAATTCTGAAAAAAAGAAAGCATGGAATGGATCTTCCTGCATGAGCGAAGCGTAATAAGGTGATATTCTTAATGCTTCTTTCCCTTCTTTCTTCAGTGTGTTTAGTGTTCTTTCAATCTCATCTTCCTGGTACTTGTTTAAAATTATTACTTTTTTTAGCTGATCAACTGTCCGGATTGTATTACTTTTCTGCCATTCAGGATCGTTCCATTGCTTTTGTGTTATGTTTTTCCACAACTCAATGGTATTAAACTTTCGCGGATGGTATAAAAAATCTTCTGTCATAATCTCTCTACTCCTTTCTTTTAATGAAGTGATTATAAATTCCAGTTACTTCAGGGGGCTTTAAAAGGCATGTCTGTAGCAATATCCAGCTTTACCTGATTTTTAAAAGAATGTGACACTTTATTGATTAGCCCATTCCACAATATTTTCTATAGCCTCAATTACCGACCTGCAGCAATACTGATCGAAATCATCAGGGATTTCTAAATTTGCGGGAAAGGTTTCGCTCATGGCCAGGGCTTTTGCCCCGTCGAAATTTACGAAAGCCAGCCGGGCTGTAAGTTCTTCTTCCGAACGCATAAATGCACTTCCGGGAAGTATGGCCACACCGGTATCTTCGAGTAATTTCCTGCATAATACAGCACTTGTGGTGATTCCTCTTGATGCCAGTTTTTCGGAACAATTTGAAAAATCGATAAAAAGATAGAATGCACCGGAAGGCATATGTACACGTATACCGCCGTTTTGCAATATCCCGACTGATTTTTTTGCAAGCGAATATAGTATACGGCGAACATTCATCAGGTAACGCTCAATAAGTATACTGCCTTTGAACGCGCTGACTGCGGCATATTGAATAGGTGCTGAAACAGAAGTGTATGTTTCGCTTGCAACAGCCGCCATTGGGCCCAATAACCATTCGAAATTGGCAGGAAACGAAAATGTCCCCAGCCGCCATCCGCCGGCGCCGCACCATTTTGATAACCCGGAACTTACAATAGTTCGTTCGGGATAAAAACTGGCAATAGATATATGCTTGCCTGCATAATGCAACTGCCCGTAAATTTCGTCGGAAAGTATGATCAGTTCATATTCGCGGGCTACTTTTGCCAACTTTTTGAGGTTTTCAACACTATGTGTTTCGCCGTCAGGGTTTGAGGGGTAATTCAGAACAATAAGCCTGGGTTTATATCGGTCGTTTTCACTGATCAGAAATTCTTCGAGCTGTTCGGCTGTCAGTTTCCAGTTATTTTCGAAAGTGGTATGAATAAGTTTAATATTACGGCCAATAATTTTAGCCTGTGGCACATACGAAACCCAACAGGGCGTAGGAAGAATAATTTCCCCATAATATACAAGCTGTAAAAGAAACATCAGCTCTTTCGACCCCGGGCCGATCAATACATTTTCGGGACTGATCTGCAGGTTATCCTTTTGCATATGGAAATAAGCTACAGCCTGCCGCAGCTCTTCCAGTCCCCTGACATTCAGATAGTCCTTTTCGTGGGCATGGTTTTTAAGTGTTTCAACCACGGGCACCGGCACCGGGAAAGGGGATTGCCCAAGCCCCATACGGTATATTTTCCGGCCTTCCTGTTGAAGCTTTTTGCTTATTTCATTGATTTCCAATGTTGACGATTGCCCTATTCCCCGGACATTTAAATTGATGCTGGCATATTTATTGTCCATTTTCTTTCGAATTTACTGGTTTGTTTCGATACAGATACACTCACTGTTAGGGTGAGTTTCCTGTTTGAAATCAAAATGTATTTTTAAAGTGCAGTCAACCAACTGCTTTGTACAACATTTGCTTTATTCCTGCACAAGTGAGCAGACGACCAGGGGAATAAGAGGTACGAAATCCCGAAAATCAAAAATATTACAAAGTATGAAAAGTAGAAAACGGTTCTTAGATCCCTTCAACTGCTAAGATAACTATTTTATCCGGTATTTTACATAAAAACGGCTGATACCAAAGATATATAATATAAGTCGTAAGGCCGTAAGTATGAGCTTTTACATCCGGTAGGGGATAGCGACAGAAATTGTATGGAAAAATTTTTACGGTCATTTGTGGATAGAGCCTGCAAAATCAATGAAGCGACGTTATGCCGGTTTATTGCAGGTTGCTTTCATCTTCCGGTTCAATGGATGGATGTCAGTATTTTATTTATCTTTAATACTCCCTGATTTCATATGCACATCCACCTGCGGAAAGGGTATGGTGATATTGTTTTCGATGAATTTCCGGTTGATAATCATCCGGATACTCCCTTTCACTTTTTCGATACGAAAAACATTCTGACTAAAGAAAAGCACCTCGAAATCCAGTGATGAATTTCCAAAATCAACCAGGCGGGCTTCAATCAGGTTTTTATCTGTGATGTCAGGATGCTCGAGCACACTCTCTTCCAGAACTTTTTTCACCAGGTCCACATCGCTTCCATATGCAACACCCACCCTGATCCTGAAACGGGTCTTCATGGATTGATGGCTCCAGTTAATAACCTTATTGGTGGTTATGGACGAATTCGGGATAATAACCACAATATCATCACGATTCAGTCCCCTGGACGTCCGCAACCCGATATTCTCTATCATCACAATATCGCCGTCAATTTCCAGTATATCGCCAACACGGGTAGTTCCTTCAATCAGTAAAATGATCCCCGAAACAACATCGTTAAAAGTTTGCTGCAACCCCAACCCTATACCTACCAGCAATGCTGCCGAACCTGCCAGCAAAACGGTAATTTGTACGCCTATGACCTGCAGAATAAGAGTGAACGAGATAATCCAAAGAATATAGCTGATGATCTGGAATAAGGCATAGCGGTTGCTTTGGTCGAAGCTGCTGAGTTTGCTACCCCTGTACAATCCTTTTTTTATGAGCCATACGATAAATTTTGTGGCGATAATAATAGCTAAAATAGCTATCAGGCTCTCGACTTTGAAAATGTATTTGCCCAGGTGGAAGATGTGAAAGTCGAGTATTTTATCTATAATTTCCATAATTGTGATTTGCCAGACCGTGCCGAGCGAAAAAGGGTTAAACTAAAAGCGTACGAATTTACACAGAGTATGTGCATCATGGCAGGTAAACAGGAAAAATTTATTTCAATACACGTAATACCACTTTCCTGTCATTTTCATTTACACCCTGAGTGGCTAGTTCGCTGCCAAAATACTGTTCAACGATTTGTTTCACAGGAACACCCAGTTTTATTAATTCGGCTTTTACAGCCCGTACCCGCTTCTGCGACAAAATAAGGTTGTAGCTGGCTTTACCGCTTTTATCAGCGTAACCGGCAAGCTGTAACTTTTTATCCGGGCTTTTTCTTGCAAGGGAAGCAGCATCGCTCAAATCCTTGAGGAAATTAGGGCCGACGCGCGAGGAATTGACAGCGAAAGTAACTGTGAGAACAAACTCCTTTTCCACAGGGGTTACAACAGGTTCCGGCTTTTCTGCGGCTTTTGCCATTTTTTTGCGGAGTTCCTCGTTCTGGTTCTGAACATCTTTAAGCTCCTTTACCAGGTTTTTCTGATTTTGGCTGAGGCTGTCGATTGCCTGCCTGATCAGTTTTACCGAGTCGCTTATCACATTGTATGCAGTATCAACCTTTGGAGCGCCTGCGGGAATAATAATCTGAGCCTGTGCCTGCGGGATGACTTCAGTCTTTGTCGCTTTGGTGTCAGGGGCGGGAGAAGTGCTGATGGATTTCACCTTGCCGGTGAGATCATTTATTGCTGCATCATTTTCGGATGAAAGCCGCTGTATTTCAGTACGGGCATCTTCCAAATCCCATTTTACCTTCAGCAATTCCGTTTCCAGAATATTTGTTTTCCTGATGCTTTGTTCCACCATCTCGGCCACATTATTATTTCCCGGATTTTGAATTATGGTAACAGGCTGAGCAACAGGCTCCGTTCTGATAGTCCGCACAACAACAGTATCTTTTACTGATGCCTTCTTTTGGGCTGACACATCCATTTTATTCAGACGCTCATTCAGTTTGTTGAAAGCTTTTAGCAACGAATCGGATTTCTTTTTCGAATCGTTGTCAATTGAGCTCAGTTTTTTGTTCAGCCGGTTTATAACGATGAGCAGCGAATCGGTTTTCTTTTCGTAAACCGCATTTGCTTTGGGTTCCGGTTTTGCTTTGCCGGCAACACTAACGGCAGTTTTTGCATCCGTTTTATTGACTGAAATGTTTAAAATGACCGGAACCGTGATGGTATCCGCGGTTGACATGATAATTTTAGGGAGAATAACAACCCGGCGCATGGCCGTGTCGGTTTCGCTGAATTCAGTTTCTTTAACTATTTGTTTCTGAACTCTGACTACAGTTGTTTCTTCCTCCTGTTCTGGAACCAAATCGGTTTCTGGAGCATCATCATCCGTTATTTGTTCCATTCCGGTTTCTTCCTGAACATTGGTAAGAGTATCCTTTGCAACGGGAATGATCCGGATGACAATTGTATCAGATGGGTTGGCCGTTTTTCCCGTTAACAGTGTATCTGTAGTTAAAGTCCGGGATGTTAATACAGGAATATCTTTTCTGATTACAGCATAAACAGATGTAGCCGTATCCCCGGTTTTATTTATTGTTTGGTAAACAATGTTATCTCCCGGATTAACCGCTTTTACGGTGGATAATGTATCCCTGGCAGCAGTCAGGGCCTTTACTGCAATAGTATCCTTTAATTTAACCTGTTTTGCAACAATGGCCTTGGAGGGGATTTTAGTTTTGACTTTAACGGCAGTGGTATCCTTAGTTTTTCCCTCCTTTGCGGCTGAAGTTGACTTAGTGGCAGAGTCAGCTTTATCGGCAGGGGTTTCTGTAACTATTATCTCTTTTGTTACGGTTGATTTAACGGCAGTTGCAGCCTTATCGGATTTAACTTCCGTTTGTACCACCTGTTTTGAAGTAGTTGTTTTAACCTCTGCTTTAGCCTTATCGCCGGTAGTATCCGTGGCTTTGGCTTCTGGCTTTGGTTTAGTGGTAGTTGATACAGTTGTCTTAGTTTGTTTGGTGGCAGGGCTTGTATTCCCCAAAGCGGGATTGGCCCATATAACCGGGACTGAAGCCGTTTTCTTGTTTTGCCCAAAGCGGTAAGTAAGTGATATTCCTGCTGAGTTCACCAGATCCAGGCTCTTGTATGGCGTTGTAAAAAGCTTTTTCAAGGTGGTAAACGAGGCAAACTTATACTCGGAAAAAATTCCGGCTGACCAACGCGAATTGAGGTTGATTTGCAGACCAGCTTCAACAGGGACGTAAAATTGCCAATAGGAAGAATCGGCTCCTGTGCGCGAATGAACGTGGTTCTCATAACCCAAACCAGCTCCAATGTAGGGAGTGATCCTGTTGATTCGCCATGAAGAGGAAATTTTGCGTGCCTGCACAACGAACATTGACTGGAATGCATAAGTTTTTAATGCATGCCCGTTGTTGAGGTTCCATTCATAATACCTTCCGGTCAGGTTAAGGGCAGTTATCCTTCCCAACTGGTGTTTGTATGTGAGACCAGCGCTTAAAAAGCTGTTAGTGGATGAATTAATAAAATCCTGCTGGTTATTGTTGAATTGAAACAAGCCATATTGCAGCCTCAGGCTGCTGTTGTATTTTTCCGAGGATTGGGCATGAACCGGCTTTTCAATAAGCAAAAAACAAATCAGCAAAATCCAAAACGGACTTAGAATATATTTCATGTTTATTGGTTTTACTTTTTGTTAACACCTAACCAGAGTTGAAATTCCATGCTTAAACCGACAAATGGTTTCATGTAAACTGATTTTCCCCCGGAAAGCAGGTTGGTTTCTTCCAGAACCGTTGCCCCTGCCTGCAACCGCAGAAATTTAAATACTTTGTAGCCGGCTCCGAAATAAAGGGGTTTCTTTACAATTGGGCCTGAGATTTTTATTGAATTACTTGTCTCGAAATCTGTCAGAAAAATCCCTGCCGAGAGGGATGCCTTGCTCCAGAAGTTGCTGTTAAAAGCCCTGTTGCCAAGCGGGAAGCTTATACCAAGGTATGGTCCCGAATAATAATCGAGGTTCGTAAAATCACCCGAGTTATATATTCCGGCATAACCTATGTTTAGCGAAAGTGTATTCATTGTTTTTTCGGTAGGGTAATCCATAATTGAAACCACATCCTGCACCGTGTATTCGTAAGTATTGGCAAGCATGGCTGTTTCGTTGTTAACCTGCTTCAGCAATACCACAAAAGCATTATCCATCATTTCTTTACCGGAGGTGTCGGTAGTAACTTTCGATTTGGCCATGGTATACAGCATGTTTTCGATTATGCCCGACCATTTCGGTGCTGTGCTGCCTCTGCGGGTTTCATAATTAACCATGGTTTCGGACAAAAGACTGTTCATCGAAGCGTATATATCCTTCGGGCTGTTCTTAAACAGGTATTTGTTGCCTTTAAATTCAATATTCGTCCGAAGGAATGCCTGCACGGTTGTGCCAAGCATCTTCGTAATCTGCTGCCTTTCCGTTTCCTTCATTTTGCGGAAATATAAAAACCTGAAATTGTAGGTGTTTCCCGATTTTAACTTGAAATAATTGGGCAAAATAGCAACCGTAGTTTTATCATTTTCCTTCCTTACCCATGTACTTTCGTTAAGCAGTTTGTTTTGTTTTAAGGGTGAGTTCGACAGCTCCATTTTCACCAGGTCAACAGTTCCAAGAACATCGGTATTGATTATAAACGCCTGCTCTGCCGGCAATTCGCGGCCGTTGTCGAACTGTAAGTATTTAGAATTCAGCAGTAAAGTCTGCATTTGAGCAAAGGTAAATGTAGATATAGCCAATGCTGCCAGGAGTAAAAATATTTTTTTCATATAGTTTCCTTTTTATTTTTTTATTTCAATTACAAGAGTTGCCATTCTGTTATTTAAACCCATAATAGGAGTAACGATTTTTGAATGGGTCGAATCAATATTGTAGGACCGAATGGTATCGGACTGCAGTAAAGTGTTATCTTTAACAACCTGTCCCTCATCTTTTTTATCAGTCGAAATAAGCACCGACGAATTGTTGTAACTGATCAACTGTACTTTTTCAACGTTAGGCACTTTAATGAAGTTAAGAAAGAATTGGTTGACCTGTTCCATATTTTCCCTGCTCATCTCGCTTCGGATAGCCCAGGAAAAAACACTTGAAACCAGTTCCATTTTCGTAAGGTTGAGGCTGTCAATCCGGAGTTCATAGTCCCGCACTATATTCTCCTTCTGCATCATGAAATCTCTTTCCATACGTCCTATTTTTACGGTACCCCACAAAAACACACCTATAAGTACCAGGAGAAGTATTACAATGATTTTGTGGTGGAAAATGAATTTCAAAAATTTATTTTCTTTTTTAACGGGAATGTCCTGTTTTTGTTCGGTTTCGGTTTTATTTGCTTCCATTTTCATTTGAGTTTTATTGTTTATTGAATGAAGAATAAGATTACCCTAAAAAATATTTGATATTTTAATAATCGGACTTAAAGCCTGTCAGAAAAGTATTAATGAATTCATTCCTAAGACTCAAAGTGTTTATTATGAATTACTTCTTAGTCTTTACCCAAACTTTGAATTCATTGAGGCGAAAAAAAAATTTAAGGCAGCCTCTTTGCCAAAGGTATGAAAAAAAAACGAATGATCAAAATTTATTCCTGCAAAACTCGGATAAATATATACGCAATGAATCACCCGGCAGGTTTTCGGTTAAATTCGCAGCAGTGTATAATTCCGGGTAGTTTTTGGTTGAAAGCAATATTGTATCAGGGCCTAAAGTGATTTTATTTCAGCCCCCGCTTTTTAATCATGCCACCTTTCGTGTCTTTAATACTGTTCATCACAATAAACGCTGAAGAATCTATTTTATCAACTTCGGTTTGCAGCCGTGCAATTTCGAGCCTTGTAATTACGGTATAAACAATATCTCTCTGGATCAGATTTTCGCCTTTCTTTCCATATCCGCTTTTCCCGTTGTAAATGGTTACACCCCGCCCCATTTTATCTGTTATCATTTTTCGTATCTGCTCCGACTTAAACGAAACTATTGTAACACCGGTATATTCTTCGATTCCTTCAACGATAAAATCGACGGTTTTGGATGCAGCCAGGTAGGTAAGTGTGGAGTACAAAGCTGTTTCGATGGAAAGAAGGTAAGCGGCAACTGAAAAAATACAAATATTAAAAACAAGAATGATGTCGCCGATTGTCAGCCCTGTGCGCTTACTCAGATAAACGGCCAGAACTTCCGTCCCGTCAAGAACACCACCGCCACGAATGGAAAGCCCTATCCCCGCCCCCAGAAAAAAACCACCAAAAGCGGCTATCAAAAGTTTATCGGACGTAATTATAGGGTAATTAATAGTCGCCAGTGCGATTGCAAGTCCGATTATAGCCAGGATACTTTTAATGGCAAATGTCCCGTTAATTTGCCTGAACCCAAGTATGATAAAAGGTATATTGATAAGTACAATTAAAATCGGAAGCGAGAATCCTGTAACTTCTGCCGTCAGCAGCGAAATACCGGTAACGCCTCCGTCGATAAAATTATTGGGGAGTAAAAAACCTTTCAGTCCGAATCCGGCCGAAATAATACCAAGCGAAATCAGCAGTATGTCCTTAATTAAGTGTAATGCACTGATTTTAAGCTTCAGGAATCCCTTGGCAATGTCGTACGCGCTGACTTTTTTCCCGGGCTGATCCTTATTCAGGTTCTGCTTAACGGTCTTGATTATAAGTTGTTGGAAAACAGGGTTCATGGCGCAGGTTTAGGACAGAAAACAAGTATGTTAGAGATCAACTAAAATATGCAATATTAACACCTCATGCTGATGATTTTTCAGGTTCTTTGCTTTGATGTATCACCCTTTGAGGGAAAGGAATTTCGATACCTTCCTTATCAAACGCGATTTTTATTCTTTTGCGGAATTCACCGGCAATCTCCCATTGTTTAAGAATCTGGGTTTCACCCAGAACTTTTATGATAACTGCAGAATCTGCAAAATCATTCACCCGCAGAAACTGAACAGGTTTAATGATAAATTCTTTCCAATGAGGATCTTCCGCCAACTCCATCCCCGTTCTATTCACCACGCTGATAACGTGCTCGAGCGAGGAACTGTACGATACGCCGAGATCGAGGTTTACGCGCGAAAAGTCTTTCGAAAGGTTCGACACTATTTTAATTTCTCCGTGAGGCACATGGTGTACGACTCCATCCATATCTCTTAACGTGGTTTTACGCAGGCTGATGTCTTCCACCAGTCCTTTAACCGTGTCGAAGCTCACCACATCGCCGATACGGTATTGGTTTTCGAGAATGATAAAAAAACCCGAAATAATATCCCGGATCAGATACTGCCCGCCAAAACCGAATGCAAGCCCGACAATACCTGCAGCCGCCAGAATCGGGCCTATCATAACGCCAAATTCCTCCATCACCATCAATACGGTCATAATGAAAATTGCAATTTTAACCGTGGCGGAAAAGATGTGTATGAGTGTGTCTTCCCTCTTTTTCTCGGCTTCCGGCGACGAAAATCCATCAGGCAGTACAGCCAGGCGTACTGTTTTTTCAATCACTTTATAAATGATCTTGTTAAACACATAGGCCAAACCAATAATAAATAATATTTTTAATCCATGAGCCAGGAGCCAGGGAATCAGCGACTCGGCCCATTTTGCCAGGTTCTCTTTCATAATTTAGTTTTTAAACAATCAAAAAATAAATACTGGCCACCTGCCACACAATATCCGGGAATACGAAGTGTATGGTCCATTTAGCCGGTGATTTAAATAGCCCCGGAAAGTACGGGGCTATTGACAAAGTTAATACTTATTATCCGAACACGCTTCAGGCATCCGGTTTATTATACAGGTTTATAAGGCAGGGGTCCCTTTTGTACGTCCCATCCAATCTAAATTGTCAGGCTCTCCGAAATGTTCTTTGAATATGCGGAAATAAAAAAGTTCTTCTTTGGTGCGGAGGGTATTCCCGCTTTTGAGAAACCGTTCAATCCTGAAGTCGTGATCGGATATTACTTCCGATGCATAATCTGCAAGTAGATCGCCAACGCCCGCGCCTTCCCAGAATCTGGATTTTGTGCGCGTGACAATGCTTTCGGGCAGCAAATCCTTCATGGCTTCACGCAAAATCCATTTTCCGACACCTTCCTTCAGTTTCAATGCAACGGGTATCTGAAGGGCATAGTCAAGAACTTCGGGATCGGTAAAAATCACATGGGCTGTGATACCAAATGCCGAGGCTGTACGGTCCACTCTGTGTAAAGCTGTTTTATGAAGGCTTCCGGTTATTTTTATCAATTCCTCATCCAGTTTAGGCAGCGACAATGCTTTCATGTATTCGTACCCGGCAAAAAGCTCGTCTCCGCCTTCACCCGTGAACACTTCAGACACATATTCCGATGCTTCATAGGCAACTGTGAGATTTACAATGCCTGACCGCACGAAAAGCGCATCAAACGATTCCATCTGGTAAATTACATCAGGCAGAATGCGAAGCATGCTATCAAGAGTTAAAACTATTTCATGATGTTTTGACCCGATATGCTTTGCGACCATGCCTGCATAGGCAAAATCAGGTGCATCTTCAAGCCCTCCGGTAAAGGTGTGAAGCATTTTTACATGAGGTCGTGCCAATGCTGCTATTGAACTTGAATCCAGACCGCCCGAGAGCCAGGCGCCCATTGTATCCGAATGTATCCTCCTTTTGACTGAATCGGTTAGTTTGGCCAGTAACCCTCGTGCAATGGCACCCGGATCGGCAGGCAACCCCTTTTTCTTTCCTAAAACAAAGTTCTGTTTTAAGCCTTTTTTCGACCAGGTGTACCCGGGCGGCATTTCGGTGATGTTTTTTGCATCTGGCAGCAGGGCTTTTACTTCGGAGGCAAAAAGCAGGTCGTGGTGTTCTGTGAGTGCGGTATAAAACGGAGCCACACCCAGTTCGTCGCGATGGATCTCCCAATGGCTTCCAACCCGTGCAATCTCAGCATTATGGCCGAATCCAGGGCCATCCCTGTAAATGTTTTTCTTTATCAGCTCTTTCATCCTTTCATCTTCATGCTCCGACCATACTATGCCTATGGTTGCATCGTCCAATTCAAAAATTTCTTTACCATAGCCTCCACGATGCTCGATGGTATCAAGCATTTTTTTCACTCCCAAAGCCTCGTTACTTTTTAATATCCCAGCTATTCCAGCCATAATTCTATATTTTTATACGTTATATTTTTATCTTATTTGAAACGGTATAAAGCAATGTAATTTTTTCCGGTACTATTTTAACAACAAATACCATGCCTGTTGAAATTTACACTAATGGCGGCGCTAGTACCCGGATACCGTGTGCCTGCCCCAAAACTTCTCCGGCGGATGTATGCTCCGGAAGATAATACATGTTTCCGGTTTTAATTTCAATTCGTTTGCGAAGTGGCTGCATAGCTTACCGGAAATATGTTTTAACCTGAGTGGAATTGTCGCCATAAAACGGCTTTCTCCCTCACGGGCATTTACACCAGAAAAATTTTTGCAAGTATCATAATTGCAACGATAACAGCCCAAAAAAGCAAGAATATAAGTTCAACAGGAATTTTAGGTTTAGTCATTACTTGCTTAATTTTTATTCAACCTGCACTATCGTTAAAGTAATGCAATCTGTTTATACGGTAACCGGATTCCTCAAACAGATTTACAGTTTTAATGTGCTGATAATTTTATTCCATCCTTGGTTTCCGGCTTCCGGACTGTCATCCGGATTTTTGCCAATTATCAGATATCTAGTAGTTTAAAATCAGGTCGAAAGATGACAGGTCAATTTTGAAATCTATTGCATTTTCGAATTGGTTGATGGATGATTCCAACTTGCCGCTTACCGTATTTTCGTGTTGCTTTAAGAGGAAAAACCCATCGACATTGAAATCAGGAAAAATCTCCTTCAGCACACCTTCTTGGTTTATGATGAATATGCTGTTATCAGTTCCGGCAATAAAATAATTGGGTTTGGTGGTATGCACGGCACTGATAATATGGTTCTGCTCGTCAAATTCCGCCATTATCGTTTTCTTTTCAATATCAACCAGGTAGCCTTTGCCATTGGCAACAACCAGGCATTGCGACCCGTTCGTGTCGGTAAATACCTGGCAAAGTCCTTTTTCATCCGCTTTGGCAAAACAACCTATCCACTTTTTATGCGTGCTGTCGGTAAATTTTACATATAAACCTGGTTTGTCCTGTTTGCCAAAATCAATCTGGGCAAATCTTCCTATAAGCGGTTTTCTTTTTATTATTTCTGCGTTCATTGGTTCGAATTCGTTTAAGTTTGCATTTTTACATGCCTGTTAACCTGAAGCAACAAGGCATTTTATCACGGGTCTAAAGTAAGTATGAAATCCCAATTGCACCTTAAGGATTTAATTAGAAAAAGATTAGAAAATCATTAGAGGGTTTTTCGTTACTATCTTGCATTAACTTTGTAAAAAAGCATATTCTATGGGCACCATAAATATCCTTATCGTTGAAGATGAGCAAAGGCTGGCAGAAATTTTGAAAAAGCAGCTGGAGGATGCCGGTTACCATGCTCAGATTGCCAGCGATGGCAGTATTGGCCGGCAATATATTGAGCAGGGCAACTACAGTCTTGTGATTTTGGATGTGAACCTGCCTATCATAAACGGATTTGACCTTTGCCGGGAAATTCGGAAAGCAAATAAAACTATCCCAATAATAATGCTTACTGCTTTGGGCACCCCTGATAATAAGATTTCGGGATTTGATGCAGGTGCGGATGATTATGTTACAAAACCTTTTGATATCAGGGAATTGCTGGCCAGGGTAAATGTTTTTCTTAAAAGGTCGGAAACGAAACCGGAACCGGAGAAACTGGTGGTTGCCGATCTAATACTCGACATCACAAATAAAACAGTTACCCGCGCAGGCAAACGAATTGACCTTACTGCCAAAGAGTATTACCTGCTGAAGATCTTTATGAAAAATAAAGGGAAATTACTGTCGCGCGAATACATCATTAACCAGGTTTGGGGTATTGATTTTGATCCCGGTACCAATGTGATTGATGTTTATGTAAATTACCTGCGGAAGAAAATAGACAAGGATTTTGAGCCTAAGTTAATTCACACAAAATTCGGATTTGGATTTTACTGCAATGAAAAAGAGATTTAGAATAGCATCGAATATCAAAATCAGGCTGGCTTTCCAGTTTATGCTTGTTGTTGCAGGCATACTCGTGTTTTTCACCCTGCTTATATATTACTTCACCTATACCTCGCATCGCGAGAAATTCAGAGACAGCCTGATGAACAGGGCTATGAGTACTGCAATTATTACGATAACCCGTCATGAAGTGGACACTTCACTTCTGCGGAAGATCCATGAATTTACATTTTTGGGCCAGAAACAGGAGATTATTGTTGCCGATACCAACTCCAGGATACTATACAGCTTTAATGCAGAGAAACTTACCGAGAGTGTATTGCTTTCATCACTCAGGCCCGGAACATTTACTTTTTTTACCATGGAAGGTAAAGATGGAATATGCTATAAGTTTAATTACAAGGATAAGACTGCCTATGTTTTTGTGCTGGCATACGACAACACCAGGGCCGACTATCTTAAGGAGCTTCGCCAGATTCTCTTTTGGGGAATTCTTTTCAGTTTGTGGTTATCGGTTCTGTTCTCGTATTTGTTTTCCAGGAAAGCCATTCAACCCATTACGGAAATTATTGATGATGTGAAAGCTATAAACTCCTCGAGCCTTAACAGCCGGCTTGATGAAGGCAAGGGGAAGGATGAGATTGAACGCCTGGCTATGACTTTTAATGAAATGCTGGCTGACCTCGAGGTCGCCTTTAAAAACCAGGAAGATTTTGTATCGAACGCTTCGCACGAATTACGCACACCGCTCTCGGTAATGATTGCCGAATCGGATTATTTTTTAACCCGCGAACACACGCCGGATGAATACAAAGAACATATTTCGGGATTGATCCGCGATAACAAAAAATTAAACTCACAGTTGAACAGCCTCCTGCACCTGGCCCAGGCTAACAGGGATAATAAAATCCGGTTTGTACCTGTGCGCCTTGATGAAATTATATACGATGCAGTACACCAGGTAAAAGGCAAGTATCCTGACCGGAAAATTATCACAAAGATCCGGTTTCCCGAAAATGAGAATGATCTGATTATTTCGGCTAATGCCGGTTTGCTGTCAATCGGATTAAAAAACATAATTGAAAATGCATGCAAATTCTCGAACGAGGATGTAAATGTTGAACTTTTAATAGTTGACCATCATATTAGAGTAATTGTTTCAGATTCAGGCATCGGGATACCTCCGGATGAAATTAACTCGATTTACAATCCGTTTACCAGGGCTTCCAATGCAAAATTTAAAAGCGGTTTTGGAATCGGGCTTTCCCTGGTGGCAAAAATCCTGGAAGTCCACGAAGCCGGTCTGGAGGTTTTCAGTACGGAGAACGAAGGAACACGTTTCGAAATGGAGTTTAATCAGGCGAACTGAAAAAACAGGGAAATCTATTTTAGCTGCATTTAATTCAGGTTAATCAAAGATTAAGATCTAAAACGGATAATTAGGGGATATCATTAACCTTTAGGTCTGATTTGGAATCTCCCCAATCTTTGTTTTTGCGATTC
>JBBQSY010000088.1:0-16482 GCA_038213495.1 Bacteroidales bacterium | reverse complement strand
TACGCATTAAAAAAAGACCCAAGTCTCAAATCCCAAATCTCAAGAACCAAGGCCTACTCTTAAACCCCGCTTGGAATTGGAGATTGGAATTTGGAATTTGAGATTTAATGAATGTGGAAATTTATCCCGTTTTAAGTATAGGTATTAATATTATTTTTGATATGCATTTTTATTTCATGGCCACATGTATTCATCGTTTTGGGGTGGGCCGCTGTAGAGACGCGATTAATCGCGTCTCTACAGCTTTCGCCTGCAAGTTTCGGATATATCTCGATTGAAGATGCAAAATTTTCAATCAGGTCAGTATATTTTTTAAACGTATCATGTAATAGTATCTCATCGCCTGTTTCCCAATAATAGCCTTCATCGTGTACAACCAGATCCTGCAGGTATTTACCTCCCAGGTATTTGAACAAGTGAATAATCAGTTTATGAATTTCGACTCCTGCATACTGTGTCTTAACCGATAGCATATACAGGTATTTCTGATATTCTTTGTTTTGGCTGTTTCCGAAAAATTTCCGATGTGAAATGCTGCTCATTTTCCCGTTCGAAAGAAAACACAAATCAACCGTTTCACAGTCAGCAGGAGTAAAGCATATTCCATAAATGTCTTCTGTATAATTGGCCCCGACTAAACTGTCAGGAGGAAAAGTATCTTCAAAAACAAAGTATTTCCATTTATAGATATCTACAGTGTCTTTTACTTCTTCAATCATGTGTGATAATGAAGCGTTAGGATTGAAACGGCCGCTGTAGTGAATGCTTAAGCCCATACAAAAGAGTTATTAATACGAATCAAGGGTTGAAATTGTAACTTATTGGTTGCCAGGCGAACTCTTCCAGAGTTTTAAACTCTGGAAGAGTTTAACGCCCCAATAGACAAAACATGAATTCAACCCTTGATTCGCATTATTAATCTCATTTTAACGTATTTTCTTAAAGCGAAGGTAACGATTTTGCCAATTCCTGTATTTGCAACTCCATTCTATCCAACAACTTCAGCGCCTCCTCATACCCATGTGCCCGCATAAAGGCATCCCGCCAGTGTGCCGCGTTACTGAACCCATTTAAATATATCTTAAAAAATCGTTTCAGAACATTATAATCTTTGCCATTGCCCCATGTATTATGATATAGCGTTATATGTTTTCGCATCAGTTCAATACGGCGTGAAACAGTCATTTCCACAGGCTCAGTATTGAACATCCATGGGTTTTTAAACACACCGGTTCCAACCATTACACCATCAACACCATACTGGTGAACGCGATTCAAGGCATCTGCGTAACTTGTTACGTCGCCATTGCCAATGATCAGTGACTGGCTTCCAAGCTGGTTTCTCAAAATAACAGCTTTGCCGATTTCGTCCCAAAGCGTTGGTCCGTTCGACATCATTTTTCGGGTGCGGCCATGTATGGTGATGGCTTTTGGCACAGTTTCGAGTAAATGACTGATCCATTCTTCGGTATTGATGCGGCTGAAGCCGATTCGGGTTTTTACGCTTACAGGCAAATTTGTGGATTCGGATGTGGCATAAATAATTTCTTTAGCTAGTTCAGGATAATTGATAAGGTTGGCGCAGCTTTTGTTTTTCACCACCTTTTTAGCCGGGCATCCCATATTGATATCGATGCCGTCGAAGAGTTTCATATCCGAAATCAGTTTCGCGCTCAGCCTGAATTTTTCGGGATCGCCTCCCCAGATCTGGGCAACCAGTTTGGTGTTGCGCAATTTCAACAAGTGCATTTCACTGGCATTCACCTGCAATCGCTCAATCACTTTCGGGCGGCCTTTTTCGTGACAAAGACCATCGGTGGAGGTAAACTCGGTAAATACCACATTCAGTACATCGGCATCCGAAACAGAAAGCACCACCTCGCGGAAAACGGTGTCGGTAACATCTTCCATCGGGGCAAGGGCAATAATCGGCTTTTTAAGTGTTTGCCAGAAATTATCCATTAATCGTAGTTTGCCCCGTTTTCGAATTTGATTTCAATAGAAAAGGAGATAATTTGCTTTTATAAATTTTACTGCCGGCATATTTGCGGTGATTCGTAACCCGAAGCTCGCGCCTGGCCTCCAAAGGTAGTTTACTTATTTCAGCACATTCATCGGAGCAACATTTATCATATTTTGAAGCACACTCATCACATTGGATAAAAAGCAGGTGGCAATCGTTGTTTGCACAGTTTACATGCGTATCGGCAGGTTTGCCACATTGGTGGCAGTATGAAATCACCCGCCCGTCGATGGTTTCGCCAAGGCGCTCGTCGAAAACGAAATTTTTCCCGATAAACTTTGATGACAGACCCAGATGTTTGATTTGCTGTGCATATTCAATTATTCCTCCGTAAAGCTGTGATACATCCGTAAATCCATTGTGGATAAGGAATGAACTGGCTTTCTCGCATCGGATGCCGCCGGTGCAATAAAGCAGGATTTTTTTATCCTTCTGGTTTTCAAAATCCTGAATAACCATCTGAATGGCATCTTTAAACGTATCCGCATCCGGGCAAACTGCATTTTCGAACCTTCCGATTTCACTTTCGTAATGATTCCGCATATCGATAACTACAGTTTCGGGTTCTCCGACTAAATCGTGAAATTCAAGTGCCGATAGGTGTTTCCCCACTTTGGAAAGATCGTAGGAATTGTGATCCAGACCGTCGGCAACAATTTTAGGCCTGACTTTTATGGTAAGCTTATAAAAGGATTTGCCGTCATCCACAATTGCATATTTTATGGGGATTTCAGCCAGCCCGGGGATGGAATCCAGCTCTTGCAGAAAAATCTCCAGATTATGTTCAGGAATGCTCATCTGTGCGTTGATGCCTTCGCGGGCCACATAAATGCGGCCAAAGCAATTAAGTTCCGACCATTTACGGAACAAATCATCACGGAATTCTGATGGATTTTCAATTGGCACATACCGGTAAAAGGAAAGGGTTTTGCGGTTAAAAGTTTCATTGGTTAGGCGTTCCTTCAGTATTTGCTTGTTGACTCTGTTTTCTAACATTGGTTTTTAAATAGTTGTATTTCGGGAGGATAACAAGGATTTACACCTGGCTGATTTGTATTTAATAAACTAAAACAACATTTTTGTATGTTTTGTTTATGTTCAATATTCAGATGATACATTTTCTTATATATTTACATTTTATTACAGGTTTAACTTACATATATAAATTCTATTCAGGATTCTGCTTTTAACTGTTTATTTTATACATATAGCTTATAAGCCTATGAAAAGATTGATTTTATTTTTAATTATTATAGGGTCTGGTAAAGTTATTTTTGCCCAGAAACTCGGCTATATCCAGAACGACAGCGCTTATTATTCCGGATATATTCATACACAATCAGAAACCAGCTCCTCAAAAACCTGTAGATATAGTCAGGAAGCAAAATCCGGAATTGTAACCTATAATCCTGATCAGATACTTTCATATGGATATGGAAAAACAGACTATATTTCTTTGAAAAGTATTTCCGGGAATGATACGGTTAATAAATTCTTTGAAGCAATTGTACAGGGAGATCACCCGGTTTATTATCTGAATGAAACATCCGGAAAACAATTTTATATACTGGGAGATAAAAAGGAATTGGTTGAATTAGTTAATAAGAGTAGAGAATATAAGTATCAGCTGGCAAAGTATTTCGACGCGCCAACCGAGATCGTTCCAGGTATTCACACCCGCTTTAACAGGAGAGGAATACAAAAAACTATAAAAATCCTGAAACTGGCCGGCTGGGAAACCGTTTATGGCGTTTCTGAAAAGGTTGATCCGACACAAAAGTCGCTGTCGATAAAGCAAAAGCGGTGGTTACGAATGAAAAAACCGGTTGCAATTGTTTCGCTTCAATCAGGCTATACATTCCAGCGACTTCCGCTTAATCTCAAAACGGGATTGCCTTCCGCCTGGGATGTGTTAAAAGCAACCAGCATGACATACAGCATGGCAATCGACATTTCAATCATAAAATACTGGCCGGTTACCTATCACCAGGAAATATGTTTCAACAAGTTTGTTTCTGATTATAAACAGGGTTCCATGCCACCCGATTTCCAGCTTATTCAAAACTCTTCAATAATAAGCCTGCCTGCCATGCTGCGGTATACCCTGGGTAGGAATAAATTCACGGGTTTTATAAATGCAGGCTTACAAATTGATGTAGTTTTAAACAAAAATAATGTGGGTTGGCTAATTGTAGGAAGTGAGGATAAAATCTCGGGTGCAGTTCCGGTTACAACTGATTACCTTGATTATAAAACTTTTCTGCCGGGCATTACAGGCGGGTTTGGTATAAATTTTAAGCTAAATAAAAAACTGGCTTTAACTTCGGAATTCAGATACAGCAGTGTTTTCAGTGTGCTTGAAGGCAAGGCGGGAACCGAAAGACTTTCTGTATTAAAAGCCGGAATCACATATAATATTTTCAAAAAGCAGAAATAACCTATGAGATATCTTTCAATATTTATAGGCTTATTGTTACTGTTTTTAATATCGGGGTGTAAAAAATCAGCAGAACTTGACACTGATTATATTCCCGTTTTCAATGCAAATGTGGAAGCCAAAGTTACGATTACCAATCTTTTACTAAAAGCAACATTTACCGGGATTACTATTGCCAAAGCTGAAAAATGCGGATTTGAGCTGATCGAAAAAGATGGAACTACAACCAAATCGTATACAATAGCCAAACCTGGTCTCACGGAAATGGTATTGCAGATCGATTCCGCTTTCAGAGAATCAATTGTTTTTAAAGCCCGGGCATGGATTAAGGTTGGGAAAAAGAAATTTTATAGTGGTTATGCTTATTTTACCGGCTTAGGATTTCCTCCTCCGGAAATTATTTCTGTAAGCAAGAATTATGCTATTAGATTTGAAGTGTTTTATATAAATGGCAAATATTTTACTGACAGCTATGCGAATAATAGGATAGTAGTAAAAATTGATAATATTCCAGGCGTAGTAGTATCTGCAAATTTTAACAAAATAGGAGTTCAGATGCCGGTTACAACAACCAGGGGGAGAGTTAAAATAGTTGTGAGTGCATTTGGCAAGAACGCTGTTGAAAAGTTTGAAATTGAGAATTATTTGCCTGAAATTTATTCATTAACACCCGAAGCCATTTCTCCAACTGATGAAATCACGATCAAAGGTAAATTCCGAAGCGAGTACAAAGATGTTATATATCCGATACAGAATGATTTTGGCAGATATAAAATTATGAAATATACCGACGACGAAATAATTATCCGGCCAGGCGACTATATGAACTGTGACTCAGCTTACTGCATCTATTTCAGCCTTACTAATCCGTATTCCATCGATTACTTTAATTCAGGATATAGTGTAAAACGTAAAGGGAATTGGAAAGGATTGAATAAGACCCCCTTTGAACTGGGAGCTGATTTCAGATATTACGGCCTCGCATGTAATGGGAAAGGGTATGTAATGGCATTCAATATGCGGAATAATCAAAACCTTTTCTGGCGATACGATCCTCAGTCGGATTCCTGGACAAAGCTGCCACAGTTTCCAGGAGATTACCGTATTGCTCCTGTTTTTACAGACTGCAACGGGCTAATATATTGCGGATTGGGATTTGATTATTATTCTTATAAAAGATCAGATTTCTATAAATTTGATCCAACTAATGATGCCTGGTCATCATGTGCTGAATTTAATTTTGATAATATAAATGGGCCTTCTGTATTTAGCCGAACTATCCAGGATGCCATTTATGTCTTTTCGGATAGTCAGAAAAAGAAAGCTCTATATGACCCGGTGAGCAACAAATGGGAAGTTTCAGCCTGCGATGTTCCTCATTCGTCATTTACCATGGCATTTTTTGCAAATAAAGGGAAATACTATCTTCAGAGTGACTGGCAGTTTTATCAGTGCGACCCGGCCACCAACAATTTTACTTTGCAATATTCCACATATGATATATCTTATTTTGCAACGGCATTTACGGCTGGTGATAGAATTTTTATGTATGGAAGTTGTAGAATCTGGGAGATAGATCTCACAAATAAACGGGCTGATATGCATAATGAATTATCAAACTATTATAGTAAAGACTCTTATGGTTCTGTCAAATTGTTTGATATTAATGATGAATCTTATTTTTTAACGCAACCCAGAATTTTCAGTAAGTTTAATCTGGCAAAATAATCCATGAGAAATATTTTAGCATTTATAGGAATTGTAATACTAATAATATTATTGGGATGTAAGAAGTCACCGGAACTGGAAACGGGCTATGTGCCTGTTTTCAATGCCAATGTGGAAGCGAAAGTTACAGATTCCAATGTATCGTTAAAAGCCACATTTACCGGTCTTGCTATTGCTAATGCTGAAAAATACGGGTTTGAGCTGAGCGCAAAAGACGGCACCAAACCGGTATTGTATACTATTGCCAAACCAGGTTCCACTGAAATGGTATTGCAGATTGATACCGCATTCAGGAAATCAGCTAATTATAAAACCCGGGCGTGGATTAAGGTCGGAACCAAGATATTTTATAGCAGTTATGCATATTTTACAGGCTTAGGTTTTCCTGATCCGGAGATTACTTCACTTAGTAAAAGTTATGCATACTGGGGTGAGACATTATTTATTAATGGCAGGTATTTTATTGAGAGCAATAGTACCGCAGTCAGCGTGTCAATTGATAATATTAAATGCCAGGTAGTTTCAGCTTCTGAAAACAAGATCGGCATAGTTATGCCAGACATAGAAGTTGGCGGTAAAGTAAAATTAGTGTTAAATGTAACAGGTAAAACAGCACAGGAAACAGAATTAGATAACTACCGGCCTGAAGTTTTTTCTATATCTCCGCAGGTATTAACCTTGAATGGCGAGATTACAATAAAAGGGAAATTTCACAAAGAGTACCAAAACGTTATTGTGCCTGTTCAAAAGAATGCTAATCTAGGGCATTACCCCGAGTACACTATTGTGAAGTATACTGACGATGAAATAATTCTTAAAAGAGGATCTTATATGTATTGTGACTTTGTATACCAGATTTATTTCAGACTAAGACAGTACGATTATGAGACATACAAATATATGAATACCGGATATAGAGTAAAACGAACGGGAAACTGGATAAGACTTAATAACGCGCCTTTTACTTCTATTAATAAAGGACTTACATGTAAAGGTAAAGGTTATGTAATTCAAATTCAGGCTAATTCCAGTGAATATCCATTTTGGAGTTATGATCCACGGTCTGATGTATGGACAAAATTGGCTTCTTTCCCGGGGAATTATCGTATTGATCCGGTTTTTGTGGAATGTGACGGGATTATTTATTGTGGATTAGGCAAAAAAAATCAATATTATGAGCTGATGACTGATTTTTGGAAATATGATCCGGATATTGAAACATGGACAAAATGTGCAGACCTGAAATTTAAAAGTACGGATGGAGTTTCAATTTTTGGTGCAAACATTCAAAATACCGTATATGTTTTCTCGGAATGGAACAACCAGAAGGCAACCTATAATTCTCAAAACAATGCCTGGACAATAACAGATTGCAATGTTCCCAGGTTACTCGATTATTCTTCAAGGTTAGAATACAAAGGGGATTATTATTTTTACAGGGATTTGTACCTGAACTATATTCATAAATACAACCTTTCTACTGCCCGTTTTGAAGAAATTTATATTCCGAATCTGGACAGAAGCGGAGGAAGTGCTTTTGTATATAAAGGCCGGGTATTCTCAAAATTTGGATGTTATCTGAGTGAAGTTGATATTGAGAACAGGAAAGTAAACGAATTATACGAATATGGAGATGATGTCAGTTCAGATAGTCAAAGCTGGCAGTTATTTATTATCAACGATATACCCTATTTTTTTTCTCAACCCAGTGTAATAAGCATGCTAAAAATCGAATAATCCTGATAAGTAACCAGAAATCGAAAGAGTCAAAACGTTAAATTTAAATTATCAAAAATTGCTTCCGGAGTTTTAATTGCCCTAAAACTATCTGCTTCCAAACACCACATCCAGCGTTGGCCAAATCTGCCACTTCGGTGTTACGTAAGGATATTTGCCATAGGCCAATATATAACCGCCTCTTATGCGCAGCGATTTGCCTAAAGCCCACATAAGGGTTCCCGAATTTTCGAAAAAGAAGTTATTTTCCTTCCGGGTTATGATAAATGCCTGCACACCTTCTTCATAAAACCATTTTGAGCCGAGGCTTCCTTTTAAAGCTGCACCCAACTTTACGGAAGCGCCTTTGTAATAATGAGCCATTCGCGGATAAAACAGCGGTATGTCAATGGTCGATTGCGGATCAGGTTTGCTGCCCCGAACGGCAAAAACAAATCCGGCCCTGCCTGTAAACAAAACGGAGGGCATAATTTTGCGGGAAGCAACCAATGAATTGCTGACTGACAAAATGAAAGGGAAATCAAATTCGGGCGAAATAAGTCCGCCAATGCCTTTGCGGCTGATAAAGTTTAAAAAGGGAGTCGGCGTGCTAAGGCTATGTTCGCTGGCCAGATCAAATCCGTTTTTAGTTCCATGTGCAATTTTGATTCCTGCTTCGGGAATCAGGGGTAGCAAAAGCACTTGGGTATAAACTTCCAGTTTTTGACTGATCCCATACCTGAATGGCTGAAAAAGTCCGCTTTCCCATTTACCGGCCGGCATCAGGTAAGCCGTATTGTAACTCCACTTTTTGAGTAAGGGCTCATCCTGCGCATAAATTGTTTGAACGCTGCAGCAGATGAATGCAAGTAATATAATGGCTTTCCTGATCATTTTGATAGTATTTTTTGCTTCTTTTAGAATAAATCTGTTATTTAAACACCTTAGTTATTTCATACCTTCCGGTTAACATCTACTACTCTGCTTTTCTCCATGTCCCCATGTCCCCATGTCCCCATGTCCCCTTGTCTCCCCATCCGCCCCTTCTATTCCTTAACCAAAACAAACTCCGCACTTACCGGTGCGTGATCTGATTCAGCCCTAAACTCCTGGTGCGTTACAGCCGATCCCGCCCTCCAGCGATTATTAGTAAACAGGTAATCCAGGGTTCGGTCCCAGGCATGATCGGGGCGAGTTGTATGTGTGAAGTAGGCAGATTGATTTGCCTGGTATACATTAAGCGGAACAGCACATTTATAAGCGGTGTAAATAGGTCTTAGCCATTCAATTTCGGGAGTGTAATTACTTCCATCCTTATGCTGCGGGTCATCGCCGGGCTGGTGAAATGATTCACCGGGGCACATATCTTCGTAACAGAAATCAGTCGAATCGCTTCCGGGAGGTAATTCGTTCAGATCACCACCAGCAATAAAATATTCGCCGGCAGTATTCAGTTTGTCCATTTCAATTTTAAATTCCTCGAAATGCTTTTTCTTGGTATCATCAGTAGCAAAGGCCGATGCATGGATATTGAGTAACGGTATTTCTTTGAATCCCGGAATTTTAACCCTCGCAGAAATTATGCAGGAGTGGAGGTAAAAATAGTTCACAATTCCGGCCTGGTCAGTTCTTGTAGCTAGATTAATTCGCTTGGCATCGGTTATCGGCCAGGGCGAAAGTATTACCTGACCCATTTCCAGCCTTCCAAGTCCGTCGCTGGCAATAAATTCCGATTTCCACTCCGGCACATAGGCCGCGTAATTAAAATAGGTATGATCCAGAATGTATTGAAGCTCATTAATATAAGCGGTCCGGTTCGACTTTATATCGCATTCCTGCAGGAAAAGAATATCAGGTTTTACCTGGTTAATCCGCGCTACCACGGCAATCAGTCCAGGCATAACTTCCTCCTTTGTAAACACTGTGTTGTTGCCGCAGGCATCGCCAAACCACGGCTGCCGGCCAATACCGAAACGAATGTTCCATGTCATTACCTTTAGCGTGGAATCCGGCTTTGGAGGTGTAACTTTATCGCTTTTAGTATACATAATGGCATCTTCCACATCGTCGAACTTGGTGGCAAGGGGCTCGCATCCACTGAAAACCAACAGTATACCTGCCAGTAAAGACAGGAAAAGGGGAGTGCGTTGAATCACGTTATTTTTCATATTTTGCAAACTATATTTGTCAAAAGTAATCAATTCAACATATTGTCGTTACGTTTGCCACTATATTTATGAAATTGGAAGTCACAAAGAGAAATCACACTGAAGGATATTTGTAATGAAGCAATACGAATGGCTCATTCAATCAGAGCTATCATTGAAAAACCCACAAATTGATTTATTTTTACCCCATGAAAACTGCTGAAGAACTTAATACCGGATGGCGTAAAGTTGCATCATCCATTTACCGCAGGCCAACAGACTCTAAGATTTTCGGATCAGTTGAAATTGATATTACCGACCTTGAAGAATACATCATCGAAAAGCGTAAAAACGGAGTTAAAGCCACTCTTACACATGTGTTTATACTTGCCGCTGCACGTGCGCTAAAAGAGGAAGTGCCGGAACTGAACACTTACATCAAACGTGGCAATGTTATTTTGCGCGATCATATCGATGTAATGGTAAGTGTTCTGTTGCGGGATTCTACCATGGGATCCGTATTGATCCGGGATGCGGATACCCTCACGCTTGAAGAACTTATACTTGCTATGGGTGATGCAGTAAAAAGCTCGAGGCAAGGCTTCGAAAACAAAACCATGCAGGTAAAAGATAAACTGGCCCGAATTCCATGGCCAATCAGAGGATGGGTTTTCCGTATGCTGAAAACCATTACGGCTGACCTCGGTTATTCATTTCCTTCGCTTGGCTTATCAGCAAACAGTTTTGGCTCGTTTGTAGTGTCAAATATCGGAAGTCTAGGTCTGGATATGGGATATCCGGCCCTGTTTCCTTCGTCGAATGTTTCGTTTGTACTGGTGCTTGGAGGTGTAAACAGGAAACCTGCCGTAGTGGGCGACCAGATTTTACCCCGCACTATTTTGTCGCTTGGTGCCGCTCTGGATCACCGTGTGGTGGATGCTTCGCATGGCGGATTGCTTTTCCGTTACCTGAAAAAGATTGTTAAAAATCCGGAGTTGCTGGATGAGAAAAATTAATTTTAAAGGTAAACAAGGCTTCACTTTCAGAAAAGCCCTGATAACAATAAGATGTTGAAAAGTAGTGATTGATATATATTCTGATTACCAGCTTATTGTAACTTAAAATAAACCGGCATATTGAAAAGTGTTCTAACTGCTTTTCCATCCTGCCGGCCCGGTTTCCAATGTGGCATGAGTTTTACAACACGTAAGGCTTCTTCGTCGCAGCCGCCGCCTATGCCTTTTAAGATTTTTACATCTTCTATTTTACCACCGGCACTAACTATAAAACTGATATAAACAGTGCCTTGTATGCCGTTTTCTGCAGCCTGTTTAGGATAGGTGATATTTTCAGAAAGGAATTTATTCCGTTCAGCTTCACCACCCGGGAACGAAGGCATTTCTTCGACGATTGTGAAGACGGGGGAGCTTTCATATCCGATTTCTGCTTTTTTTATTACTGCCATTTTTGCTTTAGCTTTGTCGTCCGTAACTGCTTTCGAATCCTCTTTCATAACAATACTTTCCTCAGTCGGAAGCTTTTCCGGTAATACAGATTCTTGTGAAGCAACACTCAGTTCATCCCGGTTAAACACTTCAGAATCTTCAACCACTTCAGGTTCAGTGGTTTGCGTCGATTTCGAGATTCCCTTTACATTTTTATCCAACAAGGCAAGAGCAGACTTTTTATCATGCATCAAAATAGTCAGTGTATCAGGATTTGCAGGGCTTTCGAGCATAGCCATTTCAGCCGCACGCTGTTTAGCCAGGTTCTCGCTATCGATCTGGTTTTGGATCCATACCACGTAAAAACTACCTATTAAAAGTACAACCGAAGCCGCCGCCGCGATCCAGACAAAGGGCTTGTACGAAAGTCGTTTCTTTTCGCTCGCCTCCATGATGGCATGCGTATGCAAACGTTGTTTTATCCGCTCGTTTAAAATATCAGTGCGGGCATGAAATTTTTTCGCCGTGTTAATTGTGGACTTATTTGATTGGATATCAAGGGGTTGTTCCCCGGTTAACCCATCTGTTTCTGAATTCAAAGTATCATTTAATTCCAGAGCTGCGATTTCATCAGGTTTATTGCCGTTTAGCCACATTCTGAGCCCGTCGGCAGCATCGGCACACAAAGGACAACCAGCAATATGCTTCTGTGCTTTTGTAAGCGATGCACCTTTAAGCGAACCTGAAACGAAAAGCATCAGCGCATCGCCTGTAAGGCAACCGGATGGCATGAACAGTGCCGACGACTCTTTTCTTTTGTCATTCATAGCGATCTATCCTTTCCATAATTTGCTTCAGGTTGCGTTTGCCGTTTTGTATATGGCTTTTAACTTCATTGTAGGTATATCCTGTGATTTGTTCCACTTCGCGGTACGATTTTTCGTTCAGATAAAACAACTCAATGCATTGTTTTTGCTCCGGGCTCAGGTCGGTAATAGCTGTTTCGAGGTAGCGTATCCGGTGTTCTCCGTCGTCCTCATTTAAAAGATGATTCATCTCAACGGATTCCATAATCTCGGATTCCAGTTTTTTAAGATTATCCTCTATAATCCTTTTACCCGACTTCCTGCGCCTGAGATGCATCAGGCATTCGTTTTTTGTGATCGTATAAATCCAGCTTTTAAAATTATTGATCTCCGACCGCTTCAGCAATTCAAAAAGTTTTTCAAAAACCAGCATTACGGTATCTTCCGCATCAGCATCGTTGCCCAGGTATTTGTAGCTAACCGTAAAAAGAAGGTGAGTATATCGTTCGTATAGAATTCCTATAATTTCGATGTCGTTCGATTGTGCATAGCGGGCAACAAGTTGCTCATCCGATAAGGAAAGCAGTTCTTGTTTTTCGTCTTTCCGGAAAAAACGCATGGCCATGCGATGTATGTTTTTACAAAGATAGTTTTTTTGAGGATGTAGGAATTGGGATCAGGCCAACGGGGATAATAAAGGAAAATGCGAAGGAGAGAAAGATTGACAATGCCCCTTTTTTAGAATCTCTCGGAGGATAAGATTTAGAAATTATAACTCCAACTGAACGACGGAAGAAAAGGGAATAGTGTTAACGAATAGAGTTTAATCTCACCTGTTTTTCTGTCTTTTTCATAAAATAAAGCAAAAGTGTTCATACGGTTATATGCATTGTATAGTTCAATGCTGAATGTTTCCAGGCCTTTCTTTCTTGGACGGGTAAAATTAAAACTGATATCCATCCGATGATAATCCTTCACCCTGTAATTATTGCGTTTGCCATACACATAAACTTTCTGATAACGGAGCGATCCTGTGTAAGTATCGTACTGTCCCATGTCATTAAGTTCATATTGTGTTGTTGCCAGTGTAACCGGGTTTCCGGTTGAATAAACCCAGGTAGCCGAAATGCTAAATTTTTCATCGAAGTGGTGTGTGGCAACAATCGAAAAATCGTGAGTGCGGTCGTATTTATATGCGAAAGGATTTGCTGAATTCAGATTTTCGAATTGCCGCGTATTTCGTGAAAGTGTATAACCGATCCAACCGGTAGTTTTACCTTCGTTTTTTTGAACCATTAGCTCCAATCCGTATGCCTTTCCTGTTCCATTGTTTTCTATTACACTTTCCCAGTTTAATGTACCTCCGTCGATTAAGGAGCCGCCATCCGAATAATCAACCAAATGAGTCATGGATTTATAAAAACCTTCAGCAGTTACCTCAAGAATACTGGTTTTTAAAGGATACCAGGCCATGCCAAGCACATATTGAGATGCATTCTCAGGAATGGCTTTCCGCGTGGCCGGAACCCAAATATCCGTTGGCAAACCACCGTCGGAATTCGAAAGCATGTGCATAAACTGGGTCATCCGCGAATAGGATGTTTTCACCGAAAAATAGTCAGCAACTTTATAATTTACTGATAGTCGGGGTTGTACGGAAGGGAATATTTTTTTATCGGTTAACAGGCTTGCCAGGGCAATGCCCATATTGAGCATTAACTTTTTGTTGATCCTGAATTCGTCTTCCACATAAAAATTTGTTTCTAATCCTTTAAAACGCTGCGAATAATAGGCAGTATCATAGTTGAATAATGAATCTGTTAGTAAACTGATCGAGCGTGATGCCGGTTTAAAGAAATGTTGGGTCAAATTCACGCCAAATTTTATTGTATGCGATGACGACAGAAAATAATCGAAATCAGACTTTATAAGCAGGTCATTCACATTGGATTTGAATTTGTCCTTATACGTTCCTGAAATATGGTTGTTGGCTTTCACAATCAACTCAGCTTTACTCTTGAGCATCAGATAAAATGTGGTGTACCCAAATGTATAATTCGAGATAAGCCGGTCGTTGACAATATGATTCCACCTGATTGCAGCGCAGGTATTTCCCCATTGAGTATAATTTTTGCTTTTGATCTTGTTTAAACTGTTGGCATCGTCATTTTCATCTGCATTACTTCGCGAAAAAATACGGTCGTGGCCGGAATATAAACTGAAGTTGACTCGGTTTTTTGCACCCACCTGGCGTGAAATCTTACCGTTGAAATCATAGATTGTGTACCCAAAGCTATTTTTAAACCCACTCGACAGACCGGAAAATCCTCGCGTCAACAAGTCGAACATACTCCTGCGTGCCGAGAAAAGATAGGTAGTCTTTTTGTCTTTAAACGGACCTTCGAGCGTAAATTTGCTCGAGAGCAATCCAAAAGTATAATTGCCATGCCGGGCACTTATGTTTCCATCTTTCATCCTTGCATCAATAATAGCCGACAAGCGACCCTGAAAGCGTGCCGGAAATCCCCCTTTGTACAGTTTCACGGAATTAATAGCTTCAGGAATAAACACCGAAATGAAACCTCCGACATGGTTCACATAATAAAGCGGAATATCATCAAGCAAAACAAGGTTTTGGTCAGGACTGCCGCCACGTACAAACAGACCGCTGGTACCTTCTTTACCGGCCTGAATGCCCGGCATTAATTGAAAAACCCTGAATAAATCAGTTTCACCCATCAGGGATGGCAGGAGTTTGACGTTTGTTAAAGGAATTTCCAGCAGGCTGATTTCGGTGTTGTCCGATTTTAATGAACGCGGTGCTTTTATTTCCACCTCCGGCAGGTTGGCTTGCCGACTGAGTAAAATATCAATTCTTTGATTCGAAGTTGCTAATACAAAAACAGGCTTCGGTTTATAGCCAACAAAACTGATTATAAGTTTCAATGAATCATCCGAATCCGGAAAACTGATACTATAAAAACCATACACATTGGTCGAAATTCCCCGCCTGGAATTTAAATCATAAATATTGGCACCAATTAATTTTTCGCCGCTGATGCTGTCAGCTACATATCCCGAAACAATAACCTGGGCAGAGCAGATTGATGCAAATGAGACAAGTAAGAATAACAGAATGCCTGGCTTCATTTTAAAAGTATTGTTCTGACATACGAATGCTGGTAAGCTGCAACAATACCATACCCTTTTTTCACATTTGTAAAAACATCAGAAGGATTAGCATTTATAAGCACACTGAATGGATCGGAAGGATCCCATTTCTGGAACAATTCCTGGTTTGAGGCATACATGTAATATGACTTGCGAAAAAGATAATACGATTTGGATACGGATCGGAGTGCGGTATATTCTTCTTTTAAACCTATTCTGTCCCATGGGTATCCCAGGGCACCTGTAAAAGCACCGCCTCCGGCAGAACTATTTATAAATTTTAAATGTAAGTTTCCTTTTTGCCGGTCGAGGTTTTCGTCCGAAAAAACAAACGTTGAAAAATAGCCGTTGAGATATTTTTCCTTTGCAATACAGGCATCTGCTTCGAGAATACTTCCGACGATAAAATAAATATTATACAAGGATTTATTGCTTCCGGCATTTTCTTGCCTGTACTGTGTAAAAAACAGTAATTCATAATAATTTCCGGATTTATTTAAGGGTATAAAAGATGCTGTATAATCAACAAATTCCTGCTCAGCGTTTTGTTCGGTTATAAACCAGGATTTCTTCACTGAGCTCTGTATAGTTGCTCTTTGCGGAATACTATCAGTTCCTTCCACATTTTTGTAACCCGGAGCCGAAGCTTTAATTGTATAGTTATATGATTCGCGGGGGTATGTGTTTGTGGAAGAAAACCATCTGCCTCCTCTGTAAGTCAGAAACTCAAGGAATTTATGATTCTCGTAAAGTTCAACTTTAGCACCGGGAACACTGTCTAGGTCATCAATCAATAATGAATTTGTTTTGCTGAGCCTTACACTTACAAGGCTATCTGGTGTAAGCATGCAATAAATTACCAGTTTTTTTTCAACAGGCAGTTTTGAAGTATCAATTTCTTTGATACAGGATTGAAAAAAAATACTAATTACTAAAACGAAAACTGTGAAAAGACAATTCTTCCTCATAATGAAAAAATCAGATTCACTTAAAAAATGCAGGATTATTC
>JBBQSY010000087.1:0-16875 GCA_038213495.1 Bacteroidales bacterium | reverse complement strand
CCAAAAAGAAACAACCCGGCGCTTATCCGTTGCCTATACCAACCTCGGAATTATACAACGGCATCAGTTCCGGCAAAAGGAAGCCGCCGAAAGCTATCTGAAAGCCATTTCGCTCTGGAAAGAAAACCCTTCCGCTCTCAGCAACCTGAATGTGCTGTACGGATTACCGCCAAAGGACCGTTCGGTAATCGAAAAGCTGTTTCCCCCTGATAAAAACAAGTTCTAAATAAAAACATACCGTAATGAAAAGTTATGTTACCAGGTTAATCTGTATCGCCTTTATTTTACCCGTAATGGGCTTTGCCCAGGAGAAAAAGGACGCGCCAAAATTCGGAATCAGTTTTTCGGGTTTTGTAAAAACCGATATTTTTTACGACTCGCGCCAGACTGTGAATATCAGGGAAGGCCACTTCCTTCTGTATCCTGATAATATTTCGATGGATGCCAACAACGAGGATGTAAATGCCATATCGTCGTTTAACATACTGTCGATACAGTCAAGGCTTAAAGGTGCAATCAGCGGGCCCGAAGCTTTTGGCGCCAGAACATCGGGTGTGCTGGAAGCTGATTTTTTCGGGAATGAAAATGGTAATTTCGGCGATATCAACGGTTTCAGGCTGAGGCATGCCTTTGTAAAACTCAACTGGGCAAGCACTGAATTGTTGGTGGGGCAGTACTGGAATCCTATGTTTATCGCCGAATCGTTTCCGGGGGTTGTTTCCTTTAATACCGGCGCGCCTTTCCAGCCTTTTGCACGCAATCCGCAAATCAGGTTTTCGAAAACTTTCGGCGGGCTGAAAGTAATCGGCTGCGCTTTTTCGCAACGCGATTTTACCAGCACCGGACCCGAATATACCTTTGCTAACGGCAGGTACACATCGGCAGCCATGCCGGGCTCAAAGTATTCACGCAATGCAGGTATACCGGCAGCACATGTTCAATTTCAGTTTACCCCCGACTCCACCGCTCATGTATTCGGCCTGGGAATCGACTATAAATCGCTGCTGCCCGAGCTTTACACCGTTAACAATGCCCGCACCAAAAAATATAAATCGTACGAAACCATCAGCAGCCTGTCGGCCATTGCTTTTGCCAGCCTTAAATTGAAACCGGTTACCGTTAAAATAGAAGGCGTTTATGCCCAGAATGCATTTGATATGGTGATGCTGGGTGGTTACGCCGTAAGCCAGGTAACCGATACAGCCACCGGCGCCAAGGATTTTACCAATATGAATACGCTTTCGATGTGGTTCGATGCCCATACCAACGGCAAAAAAATACAGGCAGGCCTGTTTGCCGGTTACACCCAAAATATGGGTTCGTCGCATGAGGTACATACAGGCACTTTTTATGCCCGCGGTTCCAATATCGACAATGTGTACCGCATTGCACCCCGGCTGGTATTTATTTCCGGCAAACTCGATATAGCCATTGAGTTGGAACACACCGTTGCCACTTACGGCAAAATAACAGCCGATACCAAAGCCACCCTAATCGATACTAAGGCCGTTGCCAATACACGGGGAATGGTAGCCTTTGTGTATAAGTTTTAGTGGATTAGCGAACAAGGGGTTAAGGGCATTTTAAATTACTCAGAGGCAAAAAAGTTATTAAAACCGAAATGGAAAAGCTTTGCCGGGCGAAATATTCCTGCGGCAAAAATACTTTCGGATGAAATCCAGCCGGTGTTGTCATTTTTCAGAAAAACGCCTTCCGATTGTCCCAGGTGTAGTGCCGAGCCCAATTCCAGCCTGGTTTTTCGGCCGTTAAAAAAGCAACTTTCACTATAATTATCCAATAACCAGCAGAAACAATTCCAAAATCTTCCTCCGGTATTCTTATATCCCAATAGTACTATATTTCCATGTTCATTTATGGAAGCATCGGTAATAAGACCATCGGCATAAAACTGCTCTGCAGACCTGGCTGTATAAGTCCC
Organism: Bacteroidales bacterium; assembly: GCA_038213495.1. Classification (GTDB taxonomy): domain Bacteria; phylum Bacteroidota; class Bacteroidia; order Bacteroidales; family UBA4417; genus UBA4417. The sequence continues at coordinate 14,936 of JBBQSY010000087.1, read as the reverse complement.
GGTATCAGCAGGTAGCACATAATGTTTTGATAGCAGGTCCGACCAATCCTTACTGAACAGGTGCAGTGAATCGTTATAAAAGAAAAATGCTTCGCAGTCGAAATTATTTTTATTCAATTCCGAAGCGAAGTCAGCCTGATCCGGGTAATTGAAGTAAATAATCCCGGCAAATACTGTATCATTTGCAGGATTTAAAAGATCTGTCTTTGAAATCTTCAAAATGTGGAGGTCTTTCCGGTTGCCGTAATTATTGCCGAAATCGCCTACATAAATATTGGAACTATCCTGCGTAATGCTTTCCCAATCCGAATTCACCGCATTTCCGATCAATACCTTTCGTAAAATCCGGCCTGTCATCGTATCCACCTGGAATAGCTCCGGCGGATTGCCGCTATCGTTCATGGTCCAGAGTTGACCATTTGAAAAAATCAGCCCCGATGTTTCTTTTACAGCTTTTGGTAAACGGGCAATAAATTTCGGTTTGTAACGCAGCAGTTTATTTTTCCACGGTGTTTCAGCAAGGGACTGAGTAGTAAAATCACTTTTAGAAATTGAATCCGTTTGAGCAATAACCGGTACAAAACTGATAAAAGCTAATACTATACTGCAAACAATAAAAACTCTCCTGATTAAAATTGGCATAAAGCAGCAAAAAAGGTTAAAACTGATGAGAAGCTACGAACAATCATGAACAGATTAGCATGAATAACAGGCTGTTTTCAATGGAAGTCAACAACTTCCGGTTTACCGATAACAAAATCAGGAAATCCAAAATCAGTAGTTCTGAACGGGTTCGCTTTGAGAATGTTATTTCCGTTTCCCGGAATAGCGGGATAAAATGCAAATGACAGCTGTATGTTATTAAAAACCAGGAAATCGTTCCGGATCAGAACGCCCATCCCTAGCTGAGGATACAACCTGCTGTAAGCGAATCCCGTAGTTTCGTTGCCTAGCATGCCGAACGACAAATTGATAAAGGGGCCGAACCTGAAACCTAAAAGATTCCAGGGAGCATACGACTGGGTTTGAAGGATAAACAAAAATCGCCTGGTTCCCGAAAGCACATCGCTGTTAAAGCCATTAAGACCATAGCCATCGTTAATCGTAAGCCTGTCGTACGATGCCCTGTTCATCCCAATGGTGAGTTCCGGTTTCACAAATTGCCTGAATTTCCAGTTACCAATGGTGAATAATCCCGAAAAATAGTTGATGCTTGCTGTAAACATTCCCTGGGTTGTCTGTGCCGAGTTGATAAATGTTCCGTATTTAATATTTGTCCCGAAATACCCCCATTTGAAAAAATTCCCCCACGAATGGTGTAACCCCCAATACCAGCGCTCATGGTTTTTCAACTGATAACCGCCCACTACGCCATAGGCTATTCCAACCGGAACGTCTTCGGTTGTACCGAACCGGAATATGTAGCTTTGCTCAACATATTTCCGGCCCGAAATTCCAAGTCCGGCCAGGTAACACCTTTCACTGTTGTAATATTCGCCCAACCCGGTTTGCTCCTCGGGTTTCTCCAGATACCTGATATTAAAAATCCGGGCTGAGAAAATGAGTTTCGTTGTGCGATCAGTCACCGTTTTCCCCTTAAAAACCTGCCATGCAACTGCGCCCCAGTAGTCCTGGATGTTGTACCGGGATGTAAGTAACATACGGGCAGTATCATTTTTATAGATCCAAACCGGCTGCCTTTGTTGTAATACGGAAATACCTCCGGCCCAGCGTGCAACGGGCGAGAAGAAAGGCCTTTCGATGTTCAGACTCTTGTTGTAATTTTTTTTCTCGTCAATAGCGTATGCCAGGCGGGTGCTGATATAGGTATTTTTAATATTCGGAACTACATAGTAAGCGGAAAAAGCGTTATCCCCGTTCAAAAAATTCTGTGAATATGTATTCGAAAAAGTATGACCCAAACCGGCAAGATTTTTATCTGCTAGTTTTAAAGTGACTGCATTATTCGACATGGCTCCGTCCGGAATGATGCTCCATAAATCACCAACACGGAAATACACATCCACCGAATCGGCGCTTTTTGCGGTAAAAGCTACGGTAACAGCAACATCGTGAATATAACTTTGCCTCCGGATCAAACGCTCTGATTCCCTTACCAGCAACGAATCGAATGGGTCGTTTATATGGATCAGGAGTTGGTTGCGAATCACAAAATGCTGTGTTTTTATATGTAAGGTATTCCCGGTTTTTTCAACGAAGCTTCTCGGGTAGGCGGTGGTGTCATGAATTGAATATCCGAAAGGATCAAGTGTAGTAATATTGATACTCCTGATAATTTTGCCCTCAAAACCGGCATAAGGCACAGAAACAGGCTTACCGGGGATTTCCTGGGGAACGGTCTGGAAAGAGCTTACCGGTTTCAGAAGCAATCCGTGAAGCAATGAAGTAATTTTTCGATTATGCGAGTATGTTTCAATTTTTTTATACACAGCGGGAACCTCGGTTTCTCCCGGCTTCTCCTGTGCCAGGGTAACCCCGCCGGCAAAGACAAATAATATCAGAAAAATGAAAATATTCCGTAGTGACATTCGTGATGAATTATTTGTCTGCAAATCAGGCAGGAATCTTTCTTTAGTTAACCCTAAGTCTACAAAAATAATCAATTTTATACCAAATGCCTATAGCCTTTCTGCTGATCACCGCAATATCGTCAGCTACGCATGCTTTAACGAAATTTTATTTACTGCCTGATGAAATATAATCGCAACTGAATTTTATATTACCCATTAACACAAAGAAGGCTGCCCAATCGTGAACAGCCTTCTTTATGTTGGGCAACCAGACGTGAAAACCTGGTCTATTTATATATTTATTTATTCATTCCAAAAAAGCAGACGAAAAATATTCTCCCATCTTTGAAAGAACGTGTAAATACTTATGGCCAGGTTTGCTGTCCGGCGGCATTTACCTTGTTCAGAAAGATATGGCTGCTGCCTGAGTTGGATAGCCCGGTAATGCAAAAACCGTTATCAATCATTTGAACAATTCCGTATCCCTGGTCGTTATCGGCGCCACCATAATGATATATTTTATCAGCACCGGCTTCGCCCGATGAATTAGCCAGGACAAGATAAACATCCTGAAGACCAAAGGTGATACTTTCCGTTATTCCTGTAATTGCAAAACCGCCATCGGAAGTTTCAATCATGCTGGCTCCGTATTCAAATCCGGCTCCACCAAATGTTTTTATTGTTGGTGCTGTCCATAAAAGTTTGCCCGCAGTATCCGTTTTTAAAAGAAAAACATCCTGGTTTGTTCCTTCCAATATAGAGCCACTAATGGTAATGTTCCCATCCCGGGTTGGTGTTATTGAATATCCAAACCCTGTACCGTAGGTTTTTATCCAGAGGCTATCGCCCATGGATGTAACTTTCATAAGGAAAATCTGACCTCCATCTCCATTGTATCCCGTATTGAGTGAGCCGGTAATAAAATAGCCTCCATCCGGTGCAGGTGCAACGCCATAAGCCGCGTCGTTAGCATATCCATAAGGATCATTGCTACGTTTCCCGATCGTTTTTTCCCATATTACCGAACCACCTTCATTAATCCTCAAGAGGTAAATATCCCTGTTATAAGTCCCTGCTGCTTGCTTATAGCCCGCAACGAGATATCCGCTATCGGAATTTTGCACTATACAGAAACCCTGGCTATAAGCGCTTCCGCCATAGCTTTTCGACAATAGTTCTTTGCCGTTGGCATCTGTTTTAACAACCCACATCGCCGGTGATCCGCCACTTGCTTTGTTTGTAAAGCCTGTGGCAATATATCCATCTTCGTTCGATTTTTTAATGCTGAAGAAAGCATCGGAAAACGAGTTGCCGTATGTTTTGGTCCAGATAGTATCGCCGTTTGTGGCTCTTGCTTTTACAAGCGTTGCCTGATATCCTTTTGTTGCTGATGAATTATAACCGGCAATTATCAGGTTACCGTCAGCGGATAATACAAGGCTGTTCCCGCCCCGCTGGTACTGTAGGGGAACATCTTCCGCTTTCTTGCACGATGACAGAACAGCCAGAATCATAAAGGCAAATATGCTTATTCTATAAAATTTCTTTTTCATTTGTATTTCTAAAAATTATTTGGCTACTTAAAAAGTGTTACTTCCGTATATCGAGTTCTTTGATCAGGTTCGATGCTCCTGCAAATTTCTCAATGATAAAAAGCACATACCTTACGTCGACACAGATGGTGCGCTGCAATTCAGGCTCGAAAGCGTAGTCGCCGCTTATGGCTTCCCAGTTACCGTCGAAAGCCAGCCCTATAAGTTCGCCATCGCCGTTCAGAACGGGGCTTCCTGAATTTCCGCCTGTAATATCGTTATTGGTAAGAAACCCGACAACCATCCTGCCGTTTTCGCCATAACGACCGTAATCTTTGGCTTTGTATAGCTCTTTAAGTTTCGCCGGTACCACAAACTCCAGGCTCGAAGGATCTTCCTTGGCCATTACACCATCGAGGGTAGTAACAAAATTATATACAACTGCATCGGCGGGACTGTAGTCGAGAACTTTACCATACGTTACCCGCATGGAACTGTTGGCATCAGGGTACATAATCTTGTCGCTTTGCATTTCGCGCAGGCCTTTCAAAAATATCCTGCGACCCCTGGCAAGCATATCAGCCGATGGCTTAACGAGGTTGTCGATAATCTCGGCGTTGTCGGCAAATGCTTTCTGTAGCGGCCAGGCCGGATCATTCTGCAATGTTTTAAATTTCGGATCCGCCAGAAATGCATCTACTTTCGATTTACTTCCGAACATGGTTTTACTGAAAACTGCCCTGGCATAGGCCTCGAAATTTCCTTTGTATTTTTGATGTATTTTTTCGAGGTATGCAGGCTGCATTTCTTTCGGAACATCGTTGTAATAAAGCTGAAGCATGGCTGCCATCATCTTTATATCCGTGGCCATGTTATAGTCCTTGAAAAACTTGTCGGAAGCTTCCGAAACTTCTTTTACCAACCTATTTACAAGGTTTTTGTCAGAATTTGATTTAGCCAGTTCGCCGGCCAGTTTGTCGAATTTGCGGGTAAAGGATATTATTTCGCAGGCACTTGATATGGCTTCGGTGTTATAGCGGATAGCAGCCTCGTATTTATTGATTGTTTCGTAGGCTTTAGAAATGTCGCCCAGAGCCTCGCCGTAAGTTGCACTTCGCTCTTTGTCCATGGAAATCCATTTAATAAACTGCTCTTCAATTTCGCGCTTCCGGTTGTATACATCCAGTTTCTTCAACCCTTCCATCTGCCCGCTGTATTTTTTCCAGTAATTGGCTGAACCTGCGAATTTAGAGGCATATTTTATCCGTACCTGCGGATCGGCAGCCATATCCTCACGAAGGATATCCAGACGCTTTGTACGTATTTTTACAATCATTGGGTTATTTAACCTCGAAATATAATCGATTGTGTATGAGGTTGCATAGCGGTTTGTCCGGCCCGGGTAGCCCATAATCATTGCGTAATCGCCTATTTTCTTTTCTTTTATCGAAACCGGCAGAAATTTCCTGGATTTCATGGGTACATTATCGGCCGCGTATTCGGCAGGCTTGTTGTCGCGATCGGTATATACACGAAATACGGAAAAATCGCCAGTATGCCTTGGCCACATCCAGTTGTCGGTATCAGCTCCAAATTTACCTATCGAGGTTGGCGGTGCACCTACAAGCCTCACATCATTATATATTTCATACAGAAACAAATAATACTCGTTGCCATTAAAAAAAGCAGTGGTGCGGGCATTGTATTTCGTACCTTTTGTGTTGCTTGCTTCTATCTTTTTAGTGTTTTCTTTGATTTTAGCATCCCTTTGTATTTCAGTCATATCGGCGGTAACACCTTCGAGTACGGCAGCCGTTACATCCTGTATGCTGACCAGGAAACTGGCCCTAAGTCCCGGAGTTGGTAATTCCTCCTCGTAACGTGTTGCCCAGAAACCATTGCTAAGGTAATCGTGATCAACCGTGCTGTGCGATTGAATTGAACCAAACCCGCAGTGATGGTTTGTAAATATTAATCCGTTAGGCGATACAATTTCGCCGGTGCATCCGCCGCCGAATATTATAATTGCATCTTTCAGGCTCGAATGATTGACGCTGTAGATTTCTTCCGCGGTAAGGTGGAGGCCCTCTTTCTGCATATCCACGTAATTGAGGCGCTGAATAAACAAAGGCAGCCACATGCCTTCGTCGGCACGGCTCTGAAAGGTAAAAACTGATAGAAAGGCAAAGAGAATCAGAGTGGTTTTTTTCATGTGTTTTGGTGTTCGGTTATGGTTAATGATTTGTAAAAGGTTGGAATTCACGATTTATGAGCAAGGATTAACGATTTATGATTTAAGATCGAGGAGAAAATATGTTTGATTCATGAACAAGTTCTTTAATGCTATTGATTTAATACATTTTTTTGTGCCGTTTCAACACTTTTTACAAAAATGGAGATGAGTTCATAACATCATGTCATCGTTGTTCGTTATTCGGCCATTCCCGGAATACCTGCGCTGCTAGATTTAAACGTATTGGTTTCCTTTTTCATCCCTAACAGCATCAACATATCCGCGGATATTCTGTTCATCGTTTCGTTTGCAGATAAGGATAATGCCATCGTCTTCGACCACGATCAGATCATCAATACCCTGAATTACAGCCACCCTGTCCGAAGGAAGGTTAATAATACAGTTGTGGGTATTGTATAAAAGTGGTTTTGCCCCAATAACGGCATTTCCGTTGTTATCTTTTTCCGAAGTATCGTAAAGGGAGCCCCATGTACCCAGGTCGCTCCAACCTATATCGGCGGCAAGCACAAATACATTATCCGCTTTTTCCATCACTCCGTAATCTATTGAGATACTTTTGCAAATGGTGTAGGCACTTTCGATATAAGCGGGTTCCAGTTCGGTATAGTAGGTGTCGGCACCCTCATTAAAAATCGTATTCAGTTCGGGAAGGTGCATTTCGAAAGCATTCATAATACTTTTTATCGACCAGATAAAAATACCTGAATTCCATAGAAAATCACCACTTTGCAGAAAGGATTCAGCCAGTTCGTGGTTAGGTTTCTCGGTGAATGTTTTCACTTTGCGAAGCTGGCAGCCAGGTTGAGTGGATGGGGTTTCATCGAATTGAATATATCCGTATCCGGTGTCGGGCCTGCTGGGAGTAATACCCAGTGTAAGCAGCCAGTCATTTTCTGTGGCCGACTGCAGCGCGCATAGAAGCGTTTGGGTAAACACCTCTTCTTTGAGAATAATATGGTCAGACGGTGCAACTACAATGCTAGCTTCGGGGTTGAGCTTATATATCTTATGGGTGGCATAAGCGATGCACGGAGCCGTATTCCGGCGCATAGGCTCACACAGCACATGCTCAGGTAAAATGGCAGGTAACTGTTCGACCACCTGGTCGAAATACTGCTGATGAGTAACTACAAAAATGTTTTCGGGCGGACAAACCGTTGTAAGCCTCCTGAAAGTCTGCTGAATGAGGGTTTCGCCGGTTCCCAGGATGTCAATAAACTGCTTCGGGCGTGAGTTTCGGCTCAGAGGCCAGAAACGAGCCCCTACACCGCCGGCCATTATAACACAGTAATAGTTTTTATTCATATGGCTATATTTTATTATAACAATTTAAATTACAACAATTTGAAGATCAAATATTTTTTTGACAAAGGTAATAATTCCACTTTCAGATTTACAACCTCCGGGATTATTATTCCGATACTGAGCCGGAAGGAACAGGGAAACTGATTTGGGAGTTGGTTGCAGGTGAGTCCTTACAGGCACCAATGTTCCCTCTATTCCTGATCAAAACCATTTGCCGTTTTATAAAATATGAATCCGGTCTCTTAACCATTGCTACCATTGTTCACGCTTGTAAAACCTGTGCCGATTTAGGAACCAGGTAATATTTACGGGTTGCCGGGCAGAAGCATTTATACCGCGTCCGGAGTTTTTCAATTTTAACAAATTGCCGGCCGCTCATAAGTGTAAAAGTGCTGTTCATAGGAACATCATGAACAGTAACTATCTCCGGTCCGCCCTCGAGTGAAGACAGGGTATTGATAAGCCTGGAATCGCGGTGAAAAGTAGCCGGTGTTTTCCTGAAATACCTGTGCAGTTCGGCGGTGAGAACCGTGGGGAAAACATGTGCATCGAAAAATGGTTGCACCAGGTTTCGGTATGCGTCTTTCCATTCAATACCATGCGGCCTCGCTTTCCTACCGTGTTTTTTCATCACCACAAGGTGCGCCAGTTCGTGCAAAAAAACGAGGAGAAAGGTATAGGTTCCAAGATCGGAATTGACCTGAATAACAGGGCGCGTATCATGGCGCGTACCTTTATAACTTCCCAGTCTCGATTTACGGGGAGTTGTTATCCGGAAAAGAAAGTGATATTCGGAAAACAGGCTTCGTATCAGCAAACGGGATTCCTCCGGGAAACGGGTCAGAACAGCCTCAATGGATTCAGGCTTGTAGGGCATAATCATTCACATGGTAAAACATAATGGTACGAATGGGTGTGGGAACCGGGCTCAGCATGCTGCACCCGCACTTGCGTTTGCCGGTTGATGCCGGCGAGCGATGACGCGCAGACTTGCTGCTTTGGCTGGTAGTACAACTTGTAAGTACAAGTGTAAAAGAAATCGCCAGGCAAATTACCAGACGTCGGATCCCGGGCTCCGGAATTATATTTTTAGTCATATTCATTCCCCTCATTTACAGATATTTTTCTCAACATTTCACTTGAAATCCAGGCAATTATTTCTCCTCCTTGATCAGAAAAAAAACCACAGTGAATGCTATTCATAAAATTTACGCTAATTTAGCACTTATTATTGTTCACCATGAAATATTTATTCCACTTCGGACGCTACCTGAGCATGCTGGGGCAGGCTTTTCAACGTCCTCAGAAACAGTCCATTTACTTCCGGCAGATCATGGTCGAAATGGAGAAACTCGGCCTTGCTTCCGTTGGCATCGTTGCTATTATCTCGGTTTTCATGGGTGCGGTGCTTGCCATCCAGATGGCTTTTAATATTGATACTCCGCTTATTCCGAGGTATACAATAGGTTTTGTAACCAGGCAGAGTGTGGAACTCGAATTTTCGCCTACCATCATAAGCCTTATACTGGCCGGAAAGGTAGGATCAAGAATTGCTTCGGAACTAGGCACCATGCGCGTAACCGAACAAATAGACGCTCTGGAAATTATGGGCATAAATCCGGCAACTTATCTCATTCTTCCGAAAATCATAGCTTCCATGATCATAAATCCTTTCCTGATCGCGATGAGCATGATACTCGCAGTAGGAGGCGGATGGATAGCGGGGATTTTTACCGGTCTTTTTCCTTCGGCCGAATATATTTACGGCATACAATCGTTCTTTCATATGTACGATATCTTCTACGCATTTGTTAAAACGGTAGTCTTTGCATTTATAATTGCCTCTGTATCAGCATATAATGGATATTATACCAAAGGCGGCGCACTCGAAGTAGGCGAAGCAAGCACCAATGGCGTGGTTTACAGCAGCATTTCCATCATTTTTATGAATCTTATCCTGACTCAAATTTTGCTGGCATGATAGAAGGTAAAAATATCAGCAAGAGTTTTGGGGACCGCATGGTAATTGAAGATATTTCAGTATCCATGGAAAAAGGGCAAACCAACCTGATCATCGGTCAGAGTGGAATGGGCAAAACAGTGCTGTTAAAATGTCTTGTCGGACTGCTGAAAGCTGACAGCGGACAAGTGTTCTACGACGAAAGAGCTTTTTCCCAGATGTCGTTTAACGAAATGAAAGAAATCCGGCAGGAAATTGGGATGCTTTTCCAGGGCGGTGCATTATTCGATTCGCTTACGGTAGAAGAAAATATCATGTTCCCTCTGACTATGTTCACAAAACAAACTCCTCTGCAAAAACTCGAGCGGGCCAACTTTTGTCTATCGAGGGTGAACCTCGGGAATGTGAATAAAATGTTTCCTTCGGAACTGAGTGGCGGGATGAAAAAACGTGTCGCCATTGCCCGTGCCATTTCCATGAACCCGCGTTACCTCTTTTGTGATGAGCCCAATTCGGGCCTCGATCCGCAGACTGCGCACCTGATTGATGAACTGATAAAGGAAATTACGCTGGAATACGACATGACTACCGTGGTAGTGACTCACGATATGAACTCGGTACTCGAAATAGGGGAGAAAATTTATTTCCTGTACCAGGGTAAACTATGGTGGGAAGGCGACAAACACAATATTTTACATACCGATAATCCGGAAGTTCAGGCTTTTGTATTTACTTCGGAACTTACAAAAAGGCTCCGTCCGGTCGGGAAATAAGGTGTCGCGGTTTCTAACTGCGATGTTAACCTTGATATGGATTTTAAACTTTCGGATATCAGGAGCCGGGTGTCGCGGTTTTTAACCGCGATATTATTCCCGATATTAATTTAAAAATTATGGATTTCGGACATCAGTTGTTAATTTCCGCTCTCAATACAGAACAATCTTACTTAAATCGCTGCGTTATCAGGTAGCACTCAATTGAATAAAATTCATGGCAACCATTGATATTATACTTGCTGTTTTTCTTTTGTACTTTGCCATCAAAGGGTTTATTAATGGATTTATTATAAGTATTGCAACCCTTGCCGGCTTGGTGCTTGGATTTTACGCCGCAGTGCATTTTTCGGAATTTACGGCAAACTGGCTCCAGCACGACATGGGCCTGAAAAGCAGCAATATCGCGCTTATTGCCTACATCATAACATTTGTTATAGTTGTAGTACTTATTTACCTGCTCGGACGCTTTATGACAGGAGTTGTAAAGACGGTGGGCCTGGGAATTGTAAATCGCCTGGCAGGAGCTTTGTTCGGCATTGCCAAAGGATTACTGATCGCCAGCTTTTTATTTATGTTGTTTTCGCGCATTGATCCAAAGGAAAGCCTTTTTACCACCGAACATAAAAAAGGATCTGTTTTGTTTAAACCGGTTTCGGAGATTGCCCCTGCAGCCATTCCGCTGTTACAGAAATACTCGGATGAAGTAAAGAAAATAGTAAAATAGCCGGTTGCCATCCGAAAAGCAAAAGCCGCAGGAAATGATGGAAACATCTTTCCTGCGGCTTTCAATATTTCATATAATCTGTTCCAGAATTACTCCGTCTCTGTGTCTCTTCTTCTCTTCGTCCCTAAGTCCCTAAGTCTCTGTGTCTCCCCATCTCCCCTTCCCCATTTCTCCCCTTCGCCCCTTCTCTCCTTCTGATAAGAACAAATAGCAGGTGAAACAGAACTAGTCCTCCAGTATCGCCTTAACGCCCGGCAGCACTTTCCCCTCGATGGATTCGAGCATGGCTCCTCCGCCAGTAGAAACGTAGCTTACTTTATCGGCAAGTTTAAATTTGTTTACAGCAGCCACTGAGTCGCCGCCGCCAACCAGTGAGAAACCACCTTTTGTTGTTGATTCAGCGATAGCGAGGGCAATTTCTTTTGTTCCTTTCTGGAAGTTGCACATTTCGAAGACGCCCATAGGTCCGTTCCACAAAATAGTTTTTGAGCCGACCAACACCTCGCTGAATTGTTTGATTGCATCAGGACCAATGTCCATTCCGAGCCATCCATCGGGAATTTCATCCGAATTACAGACTTTGCGTTCGGCATCATCGGCAAACGCGTTGGCAATCATGGCATCGGTCGGAATAAGTATCTTAACGCCCAGTTCTTCTGCTCCGGCCATAATGTTTTTTGCCAATTCAACATAATCGTTTTCAACCAGCGATCCGCCGATTTTTCCTCCCCGGGCTTTGATAAAAGTAAACATCATACCGCCGCCGATAATCAGGTTATCCACCTTGCTAAGCAGGTTATTAATAATTTCGATCTTGCTCGAAACCTTGGCTCCACCAAGCACAGCTGTGAACGGGTGCTTTGCTTCGTGCAAAACCTTGGTTATATTACTTACCTCGTTGTTCATAAGGTAACCGAACATTTTATCGTTAGGGAAATATGCGGCAATCAATGCTGTAGATGCATGAGCACGATGAGCCGTGCCGTAAGCGTCGTTCACGTAGCAATCGGCGTAGCTGGCCAGTTTTTTTGTGAATTCTTTCTGTGCAGCTTTTACGCGTGTTTTTGCGGCGGCTTTTTCCTCGTCGGTTGCATTTTCCGGAAGGCGGGCTTTCCCCTCTTCTTCCTCGTAATAACGTAGGTTTTCGAGAAGTAGCACTTCACCTGGTTTAAGGTTAGCCGAAAGCTCAACAGCGGATTGACCCATGCAGTCGTCGGCAAATTGAACTGTTGTTCCAAGTGCATTTTCAAGATAAGGAAGCAGGTGGCGCAGCGAAAGCTTGGGTTCGCCTTTTTTCTTGGGCCTGCCCAGGTGCGAACAAAGTATGGTGGAACCACCGCTGGCCAGAATTTTGCGTATCGTCGGCAAAGCAGCATCGATGCGGGTTGCATCGGTAATCTTCTGGTTGTCGTCGAGCGGAACGTTAAAATCGACCCGGATCAGGGCGCGTTTACCGGTAAAATCGTAAGTATCAATGTTTTTCATATAAATAGAATTTGAAATTTCGGAAATGCGAAGGTAGCGAATTATTTAGGAAATAGGAAATAGGAGAAAGTTAAATAGGTACGATTTACGAGGTACGATTTACGAATTGGTAGAAAATAAATCAGGAATTTGAAAATATAAAAATTAGGAGAAGTATTATACAAACGATTGGTGAGACTCGCCTAACGATCGTTAAGAACAATTGAATATTCTGGTTTAAATTGGTTGATATATTAACAAAATGCCGACTTATTAACAATTTGCAGTTTTCTGGCCTATTTACGTATTACCTTTTTGCAAAAACCGGATAATGTATCAGGAGGATTGTTCCTTCCTTATTTTATGCAATCCTCACTTTACGGATAATTCTTTTACTCTATTTTACACTCGTACTACCAGTTATATTTCAATGGTTGGCAGTTTATATATTATTAAGGGGAGAAATATAACCTTTGCACTTTTTATCGGGAAAACTGATTATTTATTTTCACATTAACATTAATTCGTATGTATCTATCATTCAGCCACATACCCCCCCCCTGTATTGCATGTTGGCTGATCCTCCAATTTACTGAGTATCCTACCGGTTTTATCTGATATCCTGTATGAATGCGGGAATTAAAGTATCATGTATTAATTTCAACTATTTAACTTAAAGGCGATGAAGTATTTTACCAAAAAACAAAAAATAGACCACCTGCTTGAACTGATCAGGAAAGAACACACCGGCAATTCGTATGATCTGTGCCAAAATATCTGTGTTTCGCGACCCACGTTAATGCGCTACTTAGCCGATATGCGCGAAACAGGCTACCTGATTGGTTACTGCCGGTACCGGGCGAGTTACTGTTTTATTGAAGAGAAAAATAATTCAGGTTTATCTGAAAATTGATACTGCAGTATCAGTTTCTGATACTGTGGGGGTCGTATGTTTGTGGTACAAAAACTCCATACCATGAACCGTACACTCTTAGTTTTATTCTACATGTTTATTTTATGCTCCTTTCCGGCAATGGCGCAAAAATACACCTATGATTATGATGCCGCCGGCAACAGGACTAAAGTACTCCTTTATAAAAGCGGTGATGCCAGTGCCAGTAAGGATTCCATCATTGACAAAGTGGGTGGTGTTGAATTCAGGTTGTACCCAAATCCGACCAAAGGCCAGCTTATTCTTGAAACTTCAGGGATAAAGAGCGGAACAAAAATGGTTTGTTCCATCTGGAATGAATCCGGGCAAATTGTTACGCAACAAACTATCGAAAACCCGAATGCGATCCGCTTCGATTTAAGTAACCAGCCAAATGGATTTTATATACTTCGTTTGCAATACGGCGAAAAGCAAAAGACATGGAATGTATTAAAACAGTAAACCGGTGTAATGACCAGAAGCGGTAGTTGCTTCAAAAAGTAAATTATACTCATTAAATTATAAAATTCTCTGTTATGAAACACCGTTACTTTGCCATACTTACTGCAAGCCTTTTGTTATTTAACTTTACTAATGCTCAGGTAATAAACCTGCCTTATAGGGTACTGGATACATCCATGGAGGTAGGAGCTACACCTGGTAGTGCAAATGTTAGCCCCGGAGGGGCAGCAACTTATACTGTACCCATTTTTGTATCGCCCGGAACCTCGGGTATACAACCCTCTTTTTCACTTCAGTATAACAGCCAGGGTGGTAACGGCTTATTAGGAATAGGGTGGAATATTGCCGGTTTATCGGCCATTAGCAGGATTCCACAGGATTATTATCACGAGATAAAAACCGGCGATGGTGTTAAAGCCAACGGAGTTGACCTTAAAAGCGATGACCGTTTTGACTGGGATGGCAACAGGCTGATAGCTACCAGCGGACAGTATGGCGCTAATGGTACAGTTTATGGTACCGAATCGGAATCGTTTGCAAGAATCACTTCTGCCGGGGTTGCCGGTACAGGCCCCCAATCATTTACTGTTGTAACCAAAGAAGGCCTGACTCTTTATTACGGAAATACTCCTGATTCGCGTATCGAAGCTTCGCCAACTAACGCTACGGCCCTTTTATGGCGATTAAATAAAATGATGGATTTGAATGGCAACTACATAACCTACTCTTATATTGAAAACTCCGGCGAGTCGTATATTGATAGTGTTAAATATACCGGTAATGCAGCAGGTATAGTCCCGTATAATTACCTGAAATTTATTTACGAGGACAGGCCTGATTCCTATTCCTATTTCCTTGGGGGTTATAAAATTAACCAGACCAAACGTTTAAAGACCATTAAAATGATGAGTGAAACTACTTTGGCTCATTCATACGATTTTGTGTATTTGCCTGCTGTGGGATATGAAATGAGTAAACTCTCGGAAATAAAGGAACA
>JBBQSY010000086.1:0-17312 GCA_038213495.1 Bacteroidales bacterium | reverse complement strand
TCTGCATGGCTTGAAATGCCCCACGCTCACAAAACCTTCCTTGAACTACTACTGAAATTCTATAATGTCGATCCTTCAAAAGATAGTTCTCCTAAATCAGACATTGATTTGGGGATGTTATTTTGAAAGTTTTCCTTAGATTTAGTCTCAACGAAAGTCCTAAATATAAATTATCCCGGCGATATTGTATACCGGTATTGCTTAAATCATAAATCTTTGAATACATAAATTGAAGCTTTATTTTTTCTAATCCAATCCTAAATTGAAATCCAGGTTCAAAAAACAGTAATGATGCGATTTCTCTATCATTAAAAAACTTATCCTGTTTTTCTAAGTCGGTCCTATCCCCAAAGTCCAAATTTTTAGTAAGATCGTAATATCTATTTTGGTTTATTTTCGAAAAAACAGTAAAGTCGAAATACTTATCAAAACGAAAGGATAAAGCAGGTTGTATATAGAAGTTAAGTTTTTTTTGAGTCGAACGAAAATTTATAATCATGCACTAAATCTTGAGTGTTCCAATATTTTACAATTCCATTTCCTATCCCTGTCACAATCTCATAGCTGAAATAATCTCCCGGTTTTTTAAAATAAGTTATCCCTAAATCAAAATCCCTTTGTTTATCTGTTTGAATATGTGCTCCTGCATTCTCCAGGCCAAGAGCTGTTGCTTTAATAATTCCACCATCATTCTTTCTATAATATCCAGTTGTATAAATTGAGAAATTATTGGATAACGTATATCCTAATTGAAAATAATTAAACGAAACATTTCCAACAAGTTTACCTTTCTCTAAATTTACAGGTACATAATGCGGAGTAGCTACATATTGATACCCGGTGCATCCAGACAATAAAAAACAAAATCCAAAAATAATAATTCTCATTCTCTAATTATTAATTTAACGATATACGCATGCTTTTTTAGGTTGCGGGCAACTCCTTTTTAAAATATTGTAAAACTATACAAAGCCGGCATCTTGTGTGTATATGTATTACTGCTATCATATTGTATAAACAAAATTGAGTCTGCTCCGAAAAGTCTTTTACCCCTAAATCCCCTAAAGGGGACTTAGTCCAATTTGTTGGATTTCAACGCATTCCCCTTTAGGGGTCAGGGGTAAAAAAGTTGAAAATCAATAAATTGTGACTTTTCGGAGTGGACTCAAAATTAATATTTCAATCCTTCAGATAAATGCAGGCTAAATTAAGTAAACCCTTATCATCCTGTTGTAAAAACTTTATCCGGCTAACTGTTAAAGCCGGCCAAAAACAGCCTTTCCATTCCTGAACGTTCCGCGGCCCGGCGTAGTGGTGGATTACGAACTTCGTGCCTGTCCATAAATACCATGCTGATGCAAGGTTTCAATGCGACGAAATATCCGCCATTATGAGAAGCCTTTTTATGCACTGGGTTTTATTGAACTTTCCTGCTTCATTTCCCTGAAATACTCAATGATTTCTTCCCGGGTCATTTTGGAAAGTTTCTCGCTCAATTTCTCACGTTGGTCACGCATATATTTCACTGCGTCAAATGTTTTCTTAACTGTTGTCTTCATATATCATAAAGTCTCTTGGTGAACGTATTTCTAATTCTTTGTAGCCATTTCTGATGTTGATGGAATTGTACCCGCGAATTCTCTGGAGATTCACAATATGTTTGAAATTCCAGCTAATTAAATAGTCAGCACGGTTAATTGTTGCCAAGGCAATATGCAGGCAGTCTGCAAAACTTGTTTGACCAACTACTCCTTCAGAAATATATTGCGTCGCTAACTCAACCACCTCATCATTTGTTTCGAGAAATTCCGTGTCCTCAGTCTTCATACCAATGACTAGCTTTTTCACTTTATCAGGAGCCGAACTCAATTCGTACTGAGTTACAGGAGAGAAAAGCAATCGAAATTCTCCATTCTGAAGCCTTCTGAAAAGCGGCCTGGTAAATTCAGAAAATTCCTCATCGAAAAAACCGCCAAAAACTGAAGTGTCAATATATATTCTCTGTTAAAGATACTCAATATTTCGAAAATTCCGTTAGGTTTTTTAGCCTCTGGGTCAGGTGCCATAATGTTCCTGACTATTCTGTATCAACTTCCATGTAAATGTATTTATATTTTTCTTTCCAACTTCATGGATACATTTTTTATCGTTTGCATTCCGGACTGAGTTCTGGCGAATCTCACGCAACAAATTGTTTATAAAGCAGATACAGAATGCTTCACATCCTTTGAAACTTTACATAAAACATTCCTGAACTTTTTTTTCAGATTGTTTTGATTTTTCCAATTTTATACAGACCTTTGCACTCCATTTTGAAAAGCCTGATACTATGTCGAGAATTTGTGAATTAACCGGAAAGAAAATGATTGTAGGAAACACAGTTTCCCATTCAAATATTAAAACCAAACGCAGGTTTTACCCTAATCTTCAGACCAAACGCTTCTTTATTCCTGAAGAAAACAAGTGGATTACGCTGAAAGTTTCCACATCAGCATTGCGTACCATCAATAAAAACGGCATCAGCGCATGCCTTAAAGAAGCCCGCGAAAAAGGCTTTTTAATTAATAAGTAGACATTTGTAATGAATAATTGCCAGAGCTGTTTCCCGTTAGGGTGACAGCTTTTTTTGTTCCCTCATAGATGCAACTTAACATTATTTTGCATCTTCAGCCTGCCCGTATAAGATTTAGCAATGTAAAAGAAATATCTTTGCAGTTGATGAAAGCGATTTTTAAAATAGTAATAATCATCTTTGCCTGTCTGATAGCTTCCAAAGCGGGTGCTCAGCGGTACAATGACCTTGTGCAATTCTCGGGTGTTGTGGTTACTGCCGATAGCCTGCGACCGGTTCCGTTTGCGAATATTGCCGTTGCCGAAACAGGACGGGGAACTACTTCTGATTTCTGGGGGTTTTTCTCGATTGTAGTGCGTAAAAACGACCTGATATCTTTTTCCGCAGTCGGGTATAAAACCGGGTTGTTCCGCATTCCGGATACACTCTCCGCCAACCGGTATTCTCTTATCCAGGTTATGTCGTCGGATACTCTGATGCTAACCGAAACCGTTATTTATCCCTGGCCGAGCAAGGAACAGTTCAGGCATGCGTTTTTAACGCTCCGGATTCCGGATGATGACA
Source organism: Bacteroidales bacterium (assembly GCA_038213495.1). Lineage (GTDB taxonomy): Bacteria > Bacteroidota > Bacteroidia > Bacteroidales > UBA4417 > UBA4417. The sequence continues at coordinate 14,176 of JBBQSY010000086.1, read as the reverse complement.
TTGAGATCGCCAAACGTAACCTCGCTTACCTCGAAATGCGCGAAATATACGGCCGCAACTACGATCCCGAACGCTACGGATATACACCCGGGCAAAGCTACCACAACTACATGAGTGCACAGGCCGATAAACTTTATTATAACGGTCAGACAATGCCCAACAACCTCCTGAATCCCCTTGCCTGGGCAAAATTTATAAAAGCGTGGAAGAGAGGCGATTTCAAGAAAAAATATTAATTATCAGCGACAAACTAAGTACCGTGACTGTATATAAATCTGCACCCATTCGTAAATCGTAAATCTAAACTCGTAAGTACCTTTTTAACACATTTCAAATCACAATTTTCTGTCCTTACTCTTATACTACCTGCACGAAAAAGCCGTTATCCACATCAATGTCTTTCTATTTTCAGTAGCTCCACTAATATCCAGGTCCAATTTTGAAGCAATCTCCTGTTCAATCCTTCACTTTCGTAAAAACAGTACTCATTATCTGTTTGTTGATAGTGAGTGATTTTGTTTTTGCCCAGCAGGTGGGAATGATAACCGGTAGAGTCACCGATGAAAAAAACCAGGCCGTAGAGTTGGTGAATGTCACTATTTTCGGGTATCCGGGAGGCGCTACCACAAACGTTGACGGCAATTACAGTTTACAGATACCGGCTGCAAAACAGCTAAAGATTGTTTATTCTTTTATTGGTTATAAATCCGACACCGCCTATGTAAAAGTTAATGCCGGTGAAAAACTCAGGGTTAACCGAAGTATTATTTCAATAGCTACTGAACTGGAGAGTATAGTAATTGAGGACCGTCAGATTCGGAATACCAATCTCACCCGCATCGATCCGCGAACGGTAAATGCCTTGCCAGCGGCTTCCGGCGGAATTGAGGCCTTGCTAAAAACCATGCCGGGAGTAGTTTCGAATAACGAACTAAGCTCTCAATACTCGGTGCGCGGAGGCAATTACGATGAAAACCTCGTGTACGTTAATGACATTGAAATATACCGCCCGTTCCTGGTCCGAACAGGTCAGCAGGAGGGTTTGAGTTTCCTGAACAGCGATTTGGTTTCCTCTGTTTTATTTTCGGCCGGTGGCTTCGAGGCACGTTACGGCGATAAGTTATCAAGCGTTCTGGATATTAAATACAAACAGCCAACAAAATTTGAAGCCTCAGCCACAGCCAGTCTGCTGGGGGCATCGGCTCATGTTGAGGGGATAAGCAAAAACAGAAAGTTTACCTATCTTGCTGGTACAAGGTACAAAACCAACCAGTACCTCTTAAATACCCTGGATACCAAAGGCAGCTACAAGCCTGTTTTTATTGATGTACAATCGCTTTTAACATATAAAATCAATGAAAAACTTGATGTCTCTGCGCTGGGCTATATTTCATCCAACAATTATACATTGATTCCACAGTCGCGGCAAACCAATTTCGGAACGTACTTTACACCTTTGCGGCTAACCATTTATTTCGACGGGCGTGAGGTTGACAAATACGACAGCCGGATGGGTGCCCTAACGATTACTCAAAAACCCAACAAGTATCTGCAGGTAAAATGGATTACCTCGGTTTACAATTCAAGGGAAACCGAATCATTCGATATACTGGCTGAATATTATATCGCCTTGCTCGAAAATAAGCCCGGAAACAACGATTCAATCGAAGTTGTTGAAACGAAAGGAGTCGGTGGGTATTTTAATCATGCCCGTAACCAGTTGGATCTCACGGTAATGAATGTGGAAAACCGCTACAGTTATTCAAAAGGGAAATACTTTGCATTGTGGGGCATCAAATATCAGCATGAAATCATAAGCGATAAAATCAGCGAATGGCAGATGATAGATTCTGCTGGCTTTTCGATACCTCACTACCAGGGAACCCCGGGCCAGCCTGGAAACCTGAGTGATTTTACACTGAATTATAACCTGAAAACATCCGCCAGTCTGAACACAAACCGGTATACTGCTTTTGCTCAGAATACCTGGACCCTTGACGGCGATTCGACCGATCTTGCAATCACTGCCGGAGTCCGTTTCAATTACTGGGATTTTAACAAACAACTTTTAGTGAGTCCCAGGGTAAGTTTATCCTATAAGCCACGCTGGGAAAAAGATATCATGCTCAGATTTTCGGCAGGATATTATTTCCAGCCGCCGTTTTACCGCGAACTCCGTAACCTCCAGGGTGAAATAAATTACAACGAAAGGCTCCGTGCACAGAAATCAATTCAGTTTGTTGCCGGAAGCGACTGGAATTTTACCGCATGGGGAAGAACATTCAAGTACGTTACCGAAGTGTATTACAAATATTTGAGTGATCTGGTGCCTTACCAGGTGGATAATGTCCGCATTCAATACCTCGGGATTAACGGATCGAAAGGATACGCCTACGGTATTGATATGAAAGTAAACGGCGATTTCGTTAAAGGCGTTGAGTCGTGGGCCAGCCTTTCGTATATGAAAACTGCCGAAGACCTCTACGATGATCATTATACCCTGTATTACAATGCATCAGGAGATGTAATACGTAAAGGCATTACAGCAGATATGCAGGCGGTGGATAGCGCAACTTTTTCCCCTGGTTTTATTCCCCGGCCCACCGATCAGCGTTTAACCTTCGGCCTGTTTTTCCAGGATTTTCTTCCTATGAATCCTACTTTCAAAATGAATATCGGGCTTTATTTTGGAAGCGGACTGCCAACCGGCGCACCCAATACGCCATTATTTACGCATACTTTCAGGCTGCCTCCTTACCGTAGGATTGATATTGGTTTGTCGAAGCAAATAATCGGTGGCGAAGCCCTGCAACCTAAAAAAGGTTTCTTCGGTGGTTTCAGGTCACTGTGGGTTACCGCTGAAATTCTGAACCTTTTGCAGGTCGACAACACTATTTCGTACACTTTTGTCCGCGACTTTAATAACAACCAGTACGGTGTTCCGAATTATTTAACGCCCCGGCAGATTAATATAAAAATCGGCGCCGAATTCTGATATTTGTTGGGCAAAAAGTCTCTTTCAAGGGATGGGGGTCATTTTAAATTCCTTTTGTATTATAAAAGTGTATCTTCACTTTGCCTGGCAACAGATCCGGTAGGTGAAAAGAAGAAATATATTTTATATAATTATAAATCAATTAGTTGCTAGTAGTATCTTCAGGTTTTTATTTTAAAGTAAATATCCTGTTTGTTATATCCATGCTAAGCTAAGCTGTCGCATACTGATTTCACGACCTGAAGTGTGGCTAAAAAAATCAAAAAATTTGATTAATTTTATTTAGACTAATTCTAAACTGGTATATCTTTGTGCCCTTAAAATTAAGATAAACGAATTTACTTAAAACTACCTGTAAAATGCATAATCCCGGAAATCTGGTTGTCTGGCTGAAACAGACACGAGCAAATTTTTTGTTTCTGGCCCTATTTTTAAATGCCATCGGCATCGGACTGGCGTACAAATATGTTTCAGCTGGCATTAGTCTGCATATTGCTGATTTTGTGCTTATTATACTTGGTACAATAGCTGCGCATATTTCTGTAAATCTTTTCAACGAATATTCTGATTTTAAAACCGGTATTGATTTTAATACAAACCGGACCCCTTTCAACGGAGGTAGCGGCATGATTGTACAAGGACTTACACGGCCGGCAACAGTTCTTGCCGCGGCAATCGGTACTATGATCTTTGCAGGGGCTGTCGGCATTTATTATTCCTTTGTCAGTCATTGGTTTCTCTTTGTAATTATTGGTATTGGAGCAATATCCATTCTGAGTTATACCGAATTTCTTGCAAAATACCAGCTTGGAGAATTTTTTGCAGGTCTTTCGCTCGGGAGCCTTGTAGTAATAGGGACTTTTGTTGCACTTACAGGAACATCGTCCATGTCCATTTCCCAACTTATCCCTCAAGAGGTCTGGCTTTTGTCCATTCCTCCCGGCATTTTAACTGCCCTGATTTTACTACTCAATGAGTTTCCCGACACGGAAGCCGATAAGCAAGGCGGAAGAAATCATTTGCTGGTGCGTTTCGGAAGAAAGAATGGAGCTTATATTTATAGTGCACTGGCCGTTTTAACGTATCTTATTATCCTGGTATTGCCTTTGCTGGGTATTTCATCGTACTGGATATACATTGCACTCATTCCGCTTCCGCTTGTAGTGATGAATATTCGCACCACATTGCTCTATAACGATGATATATCAAAATTTTTACCTGCACTTGGCGGAAACGTCATAGCTGCCCTGGCTACTGATTTACTCCTTGCCGGATCGCTTGTTCTGGCTATATTGTAAAAATAGTTGAACATTTTGCTCAATAGCAATTATAAACCAGAACTGCATACTTTTGAATCTGCAGTTGTAAAATTCATTTAAAACTTGACTTTTACAGGGCTAATTTGATCTGGCTCTGTAGTAGAGTGTTGATTTTGTTTAAAAGTATGTTTGAAATGAGCATCCGGATTTACATCTGAATGCAAAAACTCAAACTTTGCCTGCTTTTATTTGTTAAAAAAAGTAATTTGGATGAAAGAAATCAGAAAGAAATATTCCAATGCAGATATTACCGTTATATGGGAACCACACATCTGCATTCACTCAGCAATCTGTTTTAGAGGGTTGCCCGATGTTTTCAATCCCAGTGAATTGCCCTGGGTGAAAATGGATGGCTCCACAACAGGGAAAATAATTGTGCAGGTTAAAAAATGCCCGAGTGGCGCTTTAAGCTATTATGAGGGTACCGATGAAAATAAACAATTAAACACTATGGAAAAAATCATTGTCAATGTCACAGAGAACGGACCAATCCTTATTCAAGGGGAAGTGGTCATCAAAAAACCAGACGGATCCGAAGATCTGAAATCAAAAGTTACAGCATTGTGTCGATGCGGCGGATCAAATAATAAACCATATTGCGATGGGACACACCGGAAAAACGGGTTTGAAGGATAATGAATATTAAAGTCGGAAGTGGTTGATAAATTTGATCGCCAATTGTTACAAATTTGGCCATAACGAATTTTAAACCATTGGAATACTGATATTTGGAATATCTATTTTATTTCCAGGTCAGACAAATGTGACCCAATACCACTTTGTCGGAAATCCAGGAAAATATAATCCTTTGAACCTTTTGCTTATAAAATTGTTACTTATATTGAATCTAAATAATATTTTAACAAATAAAATCAAAATAACAATGGACTATAAATTTCCTGAATTACCTTATTCTTTTAACGCACTGGAACCCCATATCGACGCAATGACTATGGAGATTCATTACACGAAACACCACAAAGCATACTACGATAAATTTGTTGCCGCTATTAAGGACACTGAAGCGAACGGATCGTCACTCGAAGAAATATTTGCTGGTATGAGCAAATTGCCTGTGGCTGTGCGCAACAATGGAGGTGGTTTGTACAACCACTCCCTATTTTGGGAAAGTATGTCGCCCAATGGTGGCGGTGTTCCAACCGGTAAATTAGCCGATGCTATTAATGCTCAATATGGCTCGTTCGAAGATTTTAAAACGAAATTTAATGACGCTGCAGCCACGAGGTTTGGCAGTGGCTGGGCTTGGTTATCGGTTAAGGCAGATAAAAGCCTTTGCGTTTGTTCAAGTGCCAACCAGGACAATCCGCTTATGGATACGGCTGACTGTAAAGCAGTTCCGATACTTGGACTGGATGTATGGGAACACGCGTATTACCTTAAATTTCAGAACCGGCGTCCGGAATACATTTCAGCTTTCTGGAACGTGGTAAACTGGTCAGTGGTACAGGACCGTTACAATGCGATTGTAAAGTAAGTTCTGAAATCATCATCCAGTAAATATTGCCACTTTGCATTCAGATATTGATGAAACGGAAACCGACTGGATCTGAAATACAAAATGAACAAAAAGATCATTTTACTGTTTTAGATTCTTTAACAACCAGATCAGGTTAAATACATACGATTAAGCTTTAAATAAAAGCAAAATATTAATAGTGGCAGAGAGGTTAGATTACGAAAAAGCCCGTCAGTAGAAATACTGCGGGCTTTTTGAGTTGTTCAAATCTGTGGATTGATGAAATCCGCCGGAATGAATCCTTTATTCAAAAGAAAGGATTGCAGTTTTAATAATCTCAATTGCTTCGCGCAACTGGGTTTCGCTGATTACCAAAGGAGGAGCAAAGCGGATAATGTTGCCATGTGTCGGTTTGGCCAGGAGTCCCATATCTTTCATTTTTACACACACGTCCCAGGCTTCAAAGCCTTTTGTAGGCCTTATCACAACCGCATTAAGCAAACCTTTTCCACGTACCAGTTCTATCATTTCGCTTTTAACATTTCCAAGTTCTTCGCGGAATATTTTGCCGAGGTATTCTGCTTTTTCGGCCAGTTTTTCTTCTTTAACTACTTCGAGTGCCGCTATTGCAACACGCGATGCTACCGGATTTCCGCCAAAAGTTGAACCATGTTCGCCCGGTTTAATTGTAAGCATAATCTCATCGTCAGCCAAAACTGCCGATACCGGCATTGCACCTCCTGAAAGGGCTTTGCCTAAAATCAGGATATCAGGACGGACATTTTCATGATCGCAGGCCAGGAGTTTACCCGTACGTGCAATTCCTGTCTGAACTTCGTCGGCAATAAAAAGCACGTTGTTTTTTTTGCAAAGATCATACGCTTTCGACAGGTATCCTTCATCAGGAACAAAAACGCCTGCTTCGCCCTGTATCGGTTCAACAAGGAAACCGGCCACGTTGGGGTCAGCCAGCTCTGTTTCGAGGGCTGCCAGGTCGTTGTATGGAATAGTAATGAACCCTGGGGTGAATGGCCCGAATCCGCTGTATGAATCCGGATCGGATGACATGGAAATGATGGTGATGGTCCGGCCGTGGAAGTTGCCTTCGCAAACGATTATTTTAGCCTTTCCATCCTCGATTCCTTTCACTTTGTACGCCCATTTGCGGCAGAGTTTCAGTGCGGTTTCGTCAGCTTCGGCTCCCGAATTCATTGGCAAAACCTTGTCGTATCCAAAATATTCGGTGATATACTTTTCGTAAACTCCAAGCACATTGCTGTAAAAAGCCCTGGAAGTCAGGGTGAGCGTCTGAGCCTGCTCAATCATTGCTCCAACGATTTTCGGATGGCAATGTCCCTGGTTAACAGCCGAATAAGCCGAAAGGAAATCAAAATATTGCTTGCCCTCAATATCCCATACCAAAGCACCTTCGCCTTTGGCCAATACCACGGGCAAGGGGTGGTAATTGTGCGCTCCATACTTGTTTTCCAGCTCGATAGCTTTGGCTGATGTTAAATCTTTGAGGATCTCGTTAAGCATAATAATTTTGATTTAAAAGTTATTTTAATAAATTATAGTGCAAAGGTACGTATTATAAAATAAGCTCCAAATGAAGCAAAAAAATCTCGTTTATTATGGAGTCAGTTTAAATTCAGATAAAGGATAATGGAAATTGGTTAAAAGTGCAGTTGTCCTTCAGAGGCCATTAAGTTGTCATACGATGGTCATACGGTGGTCATACAATTGTCATACGTGGTCATACGTGGTCATACGTAGTCGTACGTGGTCATACGATTGTAATACGATGGTCAAACGGTTGTCATACGGTAGACATACGATTGTCAAATGGTTGTCAAACGGCTGTCATTCGTTGAAACCCTGAATCCCGATAGATATCGGGACTGTAACCCTGAAACCCTGTAACTTGTCACACTAAGCTCAATCGAAGTGCTGTAACAATGTATCCCGATAGGGATCGGGACTGTAACGCTGAAACTCTTCAAACATTTCAATCCTGATAGCTATCGGGACTTCAAACGTTTCAAACTCTTCAATCCCGATAGCTATCGGGACTTCAAACCTACCCTGTGGCAACAGCACCCTCATTCTTTACCAGAACCTTATAGTTTAATGATGGCGATGGAATAAAACTTCCAAGGTTTATTTTATCCCACATTTCATCAACCTGTTGTATGGTCGAATCATCCATTACCAGAACATTTGGCCACTGTCGTTTAAACCCATCGGCTGCAAGCGACTTGCCTGTTCCGTCAATTGCCATAGGCAGAACCTTCTCGTTATCAGCATCCACGGCATAGAAACAATCCCGCAAAGGATCGATATTATTAGCAACCAGCCAGGCAATATCATTTATCCTGATATTAACCGCTTCCGGATCCACATATACCACCCAGTTTATTCCTTGCAGGGCACTGGTATCCGTGAGTTGCTGATGCAATTTTCTCAGATTTGTCTGTAATTTATCTATTCCTATTACCAGGACCGGAAACTTTTCACTCGTAAGTGTAAAATTACAGTTCAGCCCGGTAAGACCATTATGGTTTTCATTAAATGTGAACTCATGTGTAACCGTGAATTCAGGTTCTCCGGGTAACTTAACGGTGGCATCAATTCCTAACTTGCTTCCCAATGCAAAGCGGCTGCTCGAATGATCAAGCACATCCACCGGTCCGCGGTTAAAGATTACGTCATCCACCGGGTGAACCACGTCACAAATAAGCCGGACGATGGCTTTGCTGTCATCCAGGTCAACATCCGCATCAGTTACTACAAGTATTTTATTAAACATCATTTGCCCGGCTCCCCATAATGAATTCATCACCTTTTGCGCCTGCCCGGGATAGGTTTTCCTGATTTTAACCAGCACGATATTATGAAAAACACCTTCATCCGGCATTACCATATCCACAATTTCCGGCAGCATGCTTAGTTTTATGAGGGGTAGGAATATCCGCTCCGTTGCTTTTCCCAGCCATTTATCTTCCTGGGGAGGGATGCCCACGATGGTGGTCGGGTAAACGGCATTTTTCCTGTGCGTAATGCAGGTTACATGAAATACAGGATAATCATCGGCCAACGAATAAAACCCGGTGTGATCGCCAAACGGGCCTTCCAGGATAAGATCTTCGGCAGGGTCCACATAGCCTTCAATAATAAAATCAGCATCGGCTGGTACTTCTATATCCGAAGTAAGGCATTTCACCAGTTCGACTTTCTTTTTACGCAGAAATCCGGCCAGTAAATATTCGTCAATGTTTTCGGGTAGGGGAGCTGTGGCGCAGTAGGTATAAACCGGGTCGCCACCGAGAGCAACGGCAATCGGCATACGCTGACCCAGGCGTTTGTATTCGCGGTAGTGTGCGGCTGAGTTTTTATGAAGATGCCAGTGCATACCGGTTTTATCAGGACCAAATACCTGCATACGATACATGCCTACGTTGCGAACCCCGGTTTCGGGATGCCGCGTATGCACAACCGGCAAAGTGATAAAAGGGCCGCCATCGAAAGGCCAGCACGTGAGGACAGGCAACTGTGACAGATCAGGATTTTCCATTACCACTTCCTGGCAGGCGCCTTTGCTTTTATTGTGCCCGGGCATAAAAGCCGCTACTTCGGCCAGCGTTGGCAATAATGCAAGTTTGCTGAAAAATGAATCTCGCGGCGTCATTAATCCGGCCATCAGGTCTTCAATTTGTTTAGCTGTGTCGTCAAGTGTCTTAACCCCTAATGCCATGCACATGCGGCGCTCACTTCCCATCGAATTGATAAGTAATGGAAACCGGGTGCCGTTATTTTCGAAAAGCAATGCCTTGCCATTATGTTTGCTCATGCGGTCGGCAATTTCGCTGATCTGAAGGTGGGGCGAAACAAATTCCTTTATTCTGATCAACTCGCCGGAGCGTTCCAGGTCTTCAATAAATGCCTGTAAATTAGGGTATGACATTACGGATTTGATTTAATCTAATGGTTGACGTTACTTTTTATCCAACGAAACTACAAAAATTAGCTTTTAGCTTTTGAAGAGTGAAGAAATTTAATCACTATTGTCCAATAAAATTTGTGTCGTCCCTTACGGGACTTGACTCGATTTTGTATCTTGTTTTCTACCAATATATTGTCCCAAATGGGACAGTCCCGGCGGGTCTGAATATTGGTAGAATAAAAGTATCCCCTTACGGATAAGTCCCGTCAGGGACGCAACAACATCAAAGGCTTCAGCATAATGTCATATCTTTATACAATCACTAAGACAACCTTATTTCATTAGGCATTAATCATATTACGCCACTATGGGGCTTGTCTTTGATGTATGATCATATATCTATAAATATTATCGCGGCGCTGCCGCTTTTCAACTGCTGCAGAGCAGCATAATATTTATAGTCAGATAGTTTTATTTTTTTTATCAAGCTGCAGAGCAGCGTAATATCTGTTTCATTTTTTTTACCGGAGACTTGTTTTCCAAGACAGATTCAGAATAAAAATTAATGCAGAATTTTGAAGTATAACAGTATGCAAATGAAATACCACTAATTTGCCTTTCCGGTAAACAGGAGTAAAAAAAGAAGGCCCGGAGGCCTTCTCAAATTTTCTTATTTCCCTGCAGTTTCTTCCGTTCCGAATTCCTTATCACCGAACGAATCCGGTTTTTTTTCATCATTATATTTTGACGGGCATTTCAGCAACAGGCTGCTTGCTTCAAATGCATCGTTCTCAATTTTACCAATAACCACAACCTGTTCTGATTTCTCGAAATCCTGCGGTTTGGCACCCTTGTAGGTTACCTGCCGTTCAATCCCTTTCTGATCAGTCATGTAAAAAGTGAACTTATTGGCATCCACTTTAGTATCGTAAACTATGGGTTTGTCTTTCACCAGTTTGCCGATGACATGAAATTCTTTTCCGGGGTTTTCGACTGCTGCTGTAAAATCAGTATAGGTGCTGGTGTTTGCAAACAGGCTGATAATAACTCCCACAGCAGCAACCACAAATATCAGTATAAATATATGCGCTTTTTTCATGTTTAGTTTTTAGAATTGTTAATTTCCTTTTCCATTTTCGTTACCCTTCTGTCGAGCCAGAAAAGATAAATGGCCAGCCCGATAAGTACGGTGGAAAGAACTGTAATTACAACGAAAATTTTTGACTCTTCCATTCTGTGCTTTTGTGTTTATTAAACAAACAATTGTTTCTAATGTTTTGAATTAAAGTTTTAAATGCAGTAAAACATGTTTACTCCGGATTATCAAGATGTTCTCTGATTTTAGCCATTTTTACCCTGATACCGGTAAGCCAGTATCCAACTATTATCCAACCGGCGATTGCAGGGTAGAACACCAGACGCATGGTAAAATCAAGGTTGGTAACTGTCATGGGGCTTCCGCCTTTGCCCGGATGCAGCGATCCCTGAGCCAAACGCGGTAGTATACCTATAAAAACAATGAGCATTACAAAAGCGAAAACGTTGTAAACTGCTGCAATCCGGGCTCTTTTGTTTTCTTCATCAATAGAACGCCTCAGCACCAGGTAAGCAAAATATGCAAGGATGGTAATGGCTGCCCCGTTCAGTTGAGGATCGTTGGTCCAGGGTGTGCCCCAGGTAAAGTTTGCCCATTCCATCCCGGTAATAATTCCCATGGTGCCAAAAAACAAACCCACATTAACGGATTGAATTGCAATTACATCGTGCTTTATGTCGAATGTTGAAAGGTAACGCAGGCTTCGCGCCAAAGATGTTCCGAACATTACCATCATAGAAAACCACATTACCACATGGAAGAACAGGTTTCTGATGGATTCCCGGATAATGGGCAGCTCAGGTATATGGATAAGGAAACCGGCAATAATACTGTAGAGTATCAATAAAACGCCGAGAAGTTTCCACCAGTTGGTTTTCAGAAATTCAGTCATATATCACTAATTCGTTTGGTCAGTTTTTTGTATAAAACCAGTCAGTTCAGAACAGGCTGTTTTAAATTCAGGCAAGGTGTATTGCGGGTATCAATCGCGCCACAGGTAAGGGAATAATACATAGGACAAGGCAATAACTATGGCGTTAAGCATTGCTAAAGCTGCCAGGTATTTCAGATTTCCCGAAACGGTGCCGACACTCAATGCTGCGGCAGAAACTTTCATCAGCGTAAGCAGCAAGGGCATAACAACAGGAAAGCTCAGAATCGCCATCAATGCAAAATTGTTATTGGTTCGCGAAGCAATGGCAGCAATCATGGTAAGGGCAGAAGCAAACCCAAAACTCCCCAGCAACAAAGCGCTGATAAACAAGGGATAGTTTACAACAAATTCTCCCATGAGTCCTGTAAATACGAGAAGGCACAGCAGCGAAAGTACGCCCATCAGCATAAAATTATAAATCATTTTCGAAAGAATGATTGCCTGTGGGCTTGCTACCGTGTAGTAATACAATTGTCTTGAAGTGCTTTCCTGGACAAAACTCTTTGATACCGCATTTACCGCGGCAAACAGCATTATGATCCAGAAAAGACTGTTCCATGTAGCCGAATCGATGATCCGCGCGAACGAAAGGTAACTTACGAATATCGTCGAAACCACATACAGCAATATCCCGTTAATGGCATAGCGCTGCTTGAATTCCAGTTTAATATCTTTCAGTACCAGGTATTTGATTTCGCTCAGAAGCATTTCTTCGTTTTCAGGGTACAAAGATATAAAAACCTGCATGTACGGAGCAATCCCGGTGAATTTTAAATTCTTCGGGTAGTCACATCAAGTCGTTGAATAAACCTATTAGCTTATATCAACAAGCTGCATTCCGCTTTGCTCCGATGATTTTGTAAGCCAGGACTGCGACAGACAACCTTTCACAGGTAATTGAACAAACGCTTTAAACAAATCAGGCGTTTTTCAGCAATCAGTCCTTACTGACTATTTTACCCCTGGTGTGAAGAGGAATGATGGTGGAGCGGCTTTCACTGGGGATTTCTTTGAAATATTTACGGTACGTGATATGTCTTTTCGAAAATTTACCGCCAACAGCTTCATGCAACATTCTCATTTTTGGATTAAAATCTCCAACCCAGGAAAGTTCCACCTCGGTATACTGCGGATTTTTCTTCATTACAGTATTCATATTCCAGAAGAGTGCAGATTCGATCCCTGATCTCTGGAAAAACGGTTTTACGCCCATAATCACAATGCGAGCACGGGTGAAGATTCGCTTTTTCCCGATAAGACCGACTTTCAGTTTCCCCCACCAGTTTATTTTCCCGTTAAAATGCCTGAACATTTGGTTGAGGTCAGGAAGCATGAGTTCAAAGGCTATAGGTTCGTCGCCATGATAAGCAAACCACACGAACTCGGGAATAAGCAGGGATTTCATTGCTGACAGCGTTGTGCGGATACCGTCCGGCTCGGCAGGGGTGAAATTTTCGTGAAACTGCCAGGCGTCGTTATAGATTTCAATAAAATCGTTTATAAATTTATCGGTTTCATCGTACGAAAAATGACTGAAGTTGTATTCCGGCTTCTTCCTTACCCAATCCGCTATTTTCCAGAATCGTTCCGGGAATGGTTTGGTCAAATCCAGCAAATTGGTTACCTGCTCAAAGTAGAGCATAAAGCCATATTTTTCAAAAAAATCCTTGTAGTACGGCGGATTGTAGTTCATCCCGAATGATTGGGGAATAAATCCTTCGACAAGCAAGCCCCAGAAATTATCGTTCTCGCCGAAATTTATTGGGCCATCCATAGCATCCATGCCCCGTTCCGATAACCAGTTGCGTGCCGTATCGAACAGTATTTTTGCTGCCTCGTAATCCCTGATACATTCAAAAAATCCCATTCCACCGGTGGGAACCTGAAATGTGTAAGCTTTTTTTCGGTTAATAAATGCCGCTACTCTTCCGGCCGGCTTATTTTGCTGATCTACAAGTATCCAGCGTGCAGCCTCGCCATGGTTAAAAAATACATTCTTTCCGGGGGTAAAAGTATCTTCGATAACGGCATCCGGAGGGCAAATAAAGTTTTTGTCATCTTTGTAAACAAGGCGCATCACATTATGAAACTGATCTCGGGTGCGCTTATCGTCAACGCTTATTAAACGGTATTCCATCTTGTAGTAATAGTTGGCTTTTGTTCTGCAAATGTAAAGAAAAGTTGGCAGTTGATTTTCTAAAATTTAAATAGCTTGAAGACCCGGGAGGTTGGGTGTGTATTCCTGGCTTTTACGTTCTGTCCAGTAACAATTAGCCAGGGCAAACGCATTATAATCTTTTGTAAACGATGGTTATGAACAATAACTGTTGGGTTTTGAACAAGCATATTTTGGGGATTTGATTTTTCACGGGGTTGTTAACAGTTTTGATTCAAAATATTGAATATCTGTTG
>JBBQSY010000085.1:0-17686 GCA_038213495.1 Bacteroidales bacterium | reverse complement strand
GTGGATCTATTCAACGGAGTTAAAGAATACTTCAGGTTTTATAACAACGTAAGACTTCATCAATCATTGAATTATGAAACACCAGGCAGGATTTACAACAAGGCGGCCTAAAACCAGAATAACTTTTTTTGACCTTTTTGTAGGAGGTCAAAAAGTTATTTCCGGTTTTGTCCGAGAAACAGAATATATCTTAACTTGTCCTAAAGCTGTCCTAAGATTGGGGAGTACTGTAGTTTTTATCATGTTGTTTTAATTTGTTTTATTTTTAAAATATTGTTTGCTAATGCTTTTCCTTAACGGTGTTTCAAAGTATTTGTAGCTTAGGCTAGAAAATATTATCAAGCATATCATCGAGTTATAAAATATCAATGATTTATTGCTAATATGTAGGTATATCATAACCGTACTTACCAAATGATGAATTGGTTTCTGCAGTATGTAAATACCATAGCTTATTTCGCCTAGAAACACAGGAATTTTCATACTAAATACTTGGCTAACCTTTCCGTTATTTATTGCAATAAGAAGGATAAGAGGTACAAATAACACAGCAAGGAGGGCCATTGTGTAAATAGTTACCCCCCGCTGGCGCGGATTTGCAATCCGTGCCGGTACAATTTATGTCTTTAAACAATTACCCCCGCTGGCGCGGATTTGCAATCCGTGCCGGTACAATTTATGTCTTTAAACAATTACCCGCTGGCGCGGATTTGCAATCCGTGCCGGTACAGTCTTTAAACAATTACCTTTACATAAAAAAACAGGTTGAGCAGGAAATATAAATTCTATAATCCGGATGGCGTGTATTTTGTAACATTCGCAGTTCATGGCTGGGTAGATGTTTTTACACGCAACGAATACAAAAATATACTCGTTGATAACCTTGCTTACTGTCAGAAGAACAAAGGATTGGAAATTTTTGCCTGGTGCATTATGACTAATCATGTTCATTTGATTATTCGTGCTGAGGATGGACATACATTATCCGATATTTTGCGTGATTATAAAAAATTTACCAGCAAGGCAATCCTTTTGGCAATTTCGGAGAATAACCGTGAAAGTCGTAAGGAGTGGTTGCTGAAACAGTTCCAAACAGAAGAGGGAAATAGGTTTTGGCGATCGGACAATCAACCGGTTGAACTCTGGAGTAATGCAGTAATAACTCAGAAAATCAATTATATACATCAGAATCCAGTTGAGGAAGGACTGGTTTTCAGAGCTGAAGATTATGTGTATAACAGTGCTACTGACTATGCTGGAAATAAAGGATTGTTGGATATATTTGTTATCTGATAAATATGAAAGATAGATTTGGTAGGCTAATGGCACGGATTGCAAATCCACGCCAGCGGGGGAATATGATTACACTTATCTTTATAAGTCTAAAAAATAATATTGAAATGAAGAAGCTATTAATTCTATTTATTTTAATCGGTATTTCAATGTGTAGTCTTTATTCTCAGACTAAAACAATTAAAGGAAGGGTGATTTCTGAGGATTTTGAAATTTTGCCTCAAGTGTCAATTATGATTAATGACACGGTTGAAGTTGGCAGAACAGATGCAAATGGATTTTTCCTAATAGATGTTCCTATTTCGGAGAAAAAAATAACATTTGTGTTTGTTGGAATGGAATCAACAACTATAGAACTTGTAGATAAATGTGATAAAATTGAGGTTGTAATGATGAGTATCTATACTTATGACTTTATGACTTTAAAACGTGCTGAAAGGATGAGGGAAAAAAGATATAAAAAACTTCCTGAGATACATAAACAAGCTTTCGAGAAAAGTATATTTGAAACTGAATGTGCTTGCTATATTCGCGAGTTTGAATCCTTTTATCTGCAAGAAAATTAACTCAGCTGTCCGTAGTCTTCCATTAAAAAAACAAATTAGATGTTATCCTGGGTTTGCAATTCAGGATACCGATAAAAGAAAGAAGTAAAATCAAACACCTGGCAATCACCTGGCGTATACATTAATCCGTGCCGGTACAATTTATTGCTTAAAACAATTACCATTACCCCAATGGTGTATATTTTGTGAAATTTGCAATCCATCTTTTCTACTCAATTTATTTCTCCTAATTATTCTTAAACACAGCTACTTCGGCTGCCGGTTATCCTCACTTGCCACTAATTTGCTTACTTTTGCACGGTTAAATCAAATAGCTGTTTGAATCCACTAAAACAACTGGCCGGGCAAACTGCAATATATGGGCTGAGTTCTATTGTTGCGCGGGTCATCAATTTCTTTTTTGTACCGCTGTATACCCGTATGCTTACTACGGGCAATTACGGACTTGCCTCTGAATTGCTTGCCTATATTGCTCTCTTACAGGTTGTTTTAACTTTTGGGATGGAAACAGGGTTTTTCCGCTTTGCCAGCAGGGATAAAAGCCGCTCCGAAGTGATTTTTTCCACCGCCCTCTTATCACTTGGTGCGACATCCGTGTCGTTCCTGCTGTTAATCGTAGTATTTTCCAGCCAACTCAGTGCCTTTGCCGAACATCCGGTAAATTATATCATTTATTCAGCATTAATCCTGGCTATCGATTGTTTTACCGCCATACTCTTTGCTGAGCTGAGATTTAAAAACAAAGCATTTAAATTCGCTATGTTCCGCAGTATAAAAATTCTGTCGGAAGTAGGCTTTAACGTGGTTTTATTTTTCTTTTTGCCGGCGTATTTTGTATCGCACCCCGACTCGTTTCTACTGCATTTTATACCGGCTACTCCCGATTACGGGTATATACTGATGGCAATACTGCTGAGTTGCATTGTATCGTTGGTGCTTTTTGTACCACGGCTTCTGAACCTCAGTTTTGTATTCTCGAAACAGCAGTTTCGCGAACTGATGATCTACTCACTCCCATTGATGATTGCAGGCTTACCAGGGGTGGCAAATGATTTTATAAGCCGTATTTTCTTCCGGTTTTTCGCTCCGGCATCATCACCCTGGCAGGATCAGCTGGGTATTTTTAATGCCAATGTGAAACTGGCCGTATTTATGGTTCTGTTTGTTCAGATGTTCCGCTATGCAGCAGAACCGTTCTTCTTCTCATCGTCCTTGCGGGCGGATATGAAGAAAATTTATGCCGATGTAATGAAATATTTTGTAGCCTTTTGTGTTTTAATATTTCTGGGCATTGCCATGTATCCTGAATTATTTGCGCTTTTGCTCGGGAAAAATTTCCGCAGCGGAATTGCTGTTCTGCCAATTATGCTGATAGCCAACATTTTGCTCGGGATCGTTTTTAACCTTTCGATGTGGTACAAATTATCAGGCAAAACCCAGTATGCTTTAACAATAACGCTGCTTGGCCTTGGAGTAAACCTGGTAATCAATATCATTTTTATGCCGGTGTATGGATTTATGGCCGCAGCCTGGGGATATCTATTCAGCTACCTGGTAATGGTTATTTTCAGCTACTACCTGAGCCGCAAGTACTACCCCATTCCCTACGACTGGAAAACTATAATACTGTACTTCTTAACCGGGATTGCACTTTACCTGGTGAGTGTTTACCTGGCACCGGCCTCACTGGGAATACGCATTGTTTTAAATACTCTTTACATCATCGCTTTTGTTGTATTCGTATTGAAAAGAGAGAAAATTGACGCAAAGAGGATTATGTCATTGTTAAAACCTACAAAAGCATAAATTATAAATGTCGTTTCCATGAAAGTAAATATCGTAAACCGCTCACGTTTTTCTTTACCTGAATATGCCACGGTACATTCTGCCGGCCTCGACCTGCGGGCGGATATTGAACAGCCCCTCGTTTTAAAACCGCTGGAGCGCACTCTGGTCCCCACCGGATTGTATATCGAATTGCCCGAAGGGTACGAAGCGCAGGTTCGTCCGCGGAGCGGACTGGCCGTAAAACATGGAATTTCGATAGTTAACACTCCGGGAACTATTGACCCCGATTACCGCGGCGAGATAAAAGTGATCCTTGTAAATCTTTCGGATGTACCGTTCACACTCGAACCCGGCGAACGCATCGCACAGATGATTATTGCCAGGTTTGAACATATAAGCTGGAACGAGGTTGAATCGCTTTCCGAAACAGTTAGAGGGGAAGGCGGATTCGGGCATACAGGGGTGAAGTGAGGACGGGGAGAGCGGGAGAGTGAGGGACTGGGAGACTGAGGGACTGAGGGACAAGGAGAAATGGAGACAAGGAGAAATGGAGACAAGGAGACATGGGGAGACTGAGAGACTGAGGGACTAAGGGATTGGGGGACAAGGAGAAATGGAGACAATGAGAAACATTGATAATTCATAACTTTGAACGCGCAGCATTGAACCTTGAACAATAGAACAAAAGAACAATAGAACATTTGAACCTGAAACATTGAATGCGTAGCATTGAACTCTTAAACCACTATGACACTAAGAACCACTAAGTTACCTTTAACAATTGTATGACCACTGTATGACCATTAATTTACGAATTGCGATTTGCGATTTACCCCTTGAACAACTTTGAACGCCGCAGGTAATTGAACGCGCAGCATTGAACCTTGAACGCGTAGCATTGAACTCTTAAACCAAAAACACACTAAGAACCACTAAGTTCCCTTTAACAATTGTATGACCACTGTACGACCACTGTATGACCACCGAATGACCATTAATCTACGATTTACCCCTTGAACAACTTTAACCGCCGCAGGCATTTGAACGCGTAGCATTGAACCTTGAACCTTAAACGCGCAGCATTGAACTCCTAAACCATGGAGAACGCACAGAACAAATAAAAACTTAGCACACCAACCTGATGAAAAAGATAATCACAACTATACTTCTCGTTGCCATACTGTGGCCGGGAACCGGATTTTCGCAGAAACGCGAAAAGAGAAAAAAGCACAAATCAGTCGCTACTACTGAAGTTGCCGGGAATACAGAAGAAGTTACCAATCTATTTATTGATGCTACTACGGCGAAGCTGGTGGGAGAAACCGCTAAAGCTATTGGGCTTTATGAATCATGTCTTCAGAAAAACCCGAAACATTCACCATCCATGTATGAACTTGCTCAGTTATATTATGGTGCGAGCGATTACGATAAGGCTGCCCGCCTGGCTGAACAGGCCTCGGAACTGGAACCCGGAAATAAATGGTATAAGTTGCTGCTGGTTGAAATTTACGGCAAAGCAGGCAAAAAAAAGGAACTGCTCGAAACCTGCGAAAAGCTGGTAAAGCAGGAACCCGGCAGTGTTGATTACCTGTACGAACTGGCCAATGCATACCTAATGAACGACGATGGCAATAACGCCATCAAAACCTATGATAAAATTGAAAACCTGTTGGGTGTGACCGAGGAAATATCCTTACAGAAACAGCGTATATACGTTATTGAGAAAAAAACGAACCTCGCAGCCGCAGAAATCGAGAAACTGATAAAGGAATTTCCGGATCAGGAAACCCGCTATACCTCCATGCTGGCCGAAATGTATATGCAGGCCGACAAACCCGATATTGCTGCCGGGTATTACCAGCAAATACTCAGCAAAGACCCTCAGAATCCATATATACACTTCACGCTGGCTGATTTTTACAGAAAAAAAGGAGATAAAGAGCGCTCTTTCGCCGAAATGAAACTGGGATTTGCGAATCCTGCCCTGGATATCGACACGAAAATCCGGGTGCTTTTAACCTATTTTACATCGGATGAAATATACCACAAAAATAAGGCTGATGTCTTTGAGCTAGCACAAATACTTGTAAAAACTCATCCCGACGATCCTAAAGCACATTCGATGTATGGTGATTTTCTTCTCGATGATAAAAAATATGCCGAAGCCCGCGACGAATTCCGGAAAGTAATTGCCGTCGACAGCAGCCGGTATGCTGTATGGGAAAGTCTTCTGAATTCCGAAATACAATTAGCCGATTACAGGGCGTTGGAAGACGAGAGCATACGCGCCATCGCTTTATTTCCGCTTATGCCAGTACCATACCTTTTTAAAGGGGTAGCATTGCTTGAGAAAAATCAATTCAACGATGCAGTCGGCAGTTTCGATACCGGGGTTAAGCTGGTAAGCGGCAACAATGTATTGCTGGCTCAGTTTTACACTTACCTTGGCGATGCCTACAACCGTATGAAAAATTACAAGCTGTCGGACGAAAGCTTTGAAAAGGCACTGAAAATTGATCCGGATAACAGCTATGTTCTTAACAATTATGCCTATTACCTGTCGTTGCGGAACGAAAACCTGGCTAAAGCCGAGACCATGTCGGCGAAATCGCTTAAATTAGATGCCGCTAATGCTGCCAACATGGATACATACGGCTGGATTCTTTATAAACTGGGGCGCTACACCGAAGCGGTTCAATGGGTTGAAAAAGCGATAGCCGCAACCCCGTCGCCCGATACGGATTTACTGGAGCACCTGGGCGACATATATTTCAAACTCGGAAACATTGACAAGGCTGTGGATAACTGGCAAAATGCACATAAAATCGGCAAGGGTTCGGAATTCCTGGAGAAAAAGATCAAAGAAAGGAAAATGTATGAGTAGATTAAAAGGCCCGTTTTTACAACTGGTTTTAATTGTGATTATTGCAGCAGGCTTTTCGTCATGTACAGGAAGCCGGAAAGCATACAGGCAGCCAATAAAAGAACAGGGAGCCGAATTCCTGATGAGCAAGTTAAAGGAACACGAGTTAAAATTCGATAAATTTTCGGCAAAATTCAATGTATCCTACCAGGTCGATCGGAAAAGAACAAATGTGTCGGGCAGTCTCCGCATCGACAATGACAGTATTATATGGATATCCGTTACACCGGCGCTGGGATTGGAAGCAGTTCGTTTTATGCTTACGCCCGATTCAATTATGTTTATCAACAGGTTAAGTAAAACGTATTTTTTGCATGAATTTACCTATATCAATCAATTGCTGAACAAAACCCTTGATTATGATATGGCACAGGCCTTCCTGATAGGGAACGACTTTTCATTATATGATTCAAACTCATTTAAAGCTTCGGTCGAAAACCAGCAATATAAGCTTAATACGCAGAACAGGCGAAAGCTTCGCAGGTATGTTCGCCGCAGCGACGACGATATCGACATACCCATTCAAAGCATCTGGCTTGACCCCGAAAACTTTAAAATCTCGAAGGTTTTACTAAAGGAAGCCGAGCGTGATAGCCGCAAATTTATTGCCGGTTACAGCGATTTTGAAGATATCGACGGAAAACTGATACCCGGTAAGCTGGAGTTTAAAGTTGAGACCGATGATAAAAAAATAAAGATCAATATCAGCTACTCAAAAATACAGATTGATCAGGATCAGACGTATCCATTCTACATACCCGAAAATTATACCGAAGAAAAAGATTTACAGCCAGTAAAATGATGAAAGGGAAAACCCGGGCGAATACCCGTTTTTATTTAGTTTTGTATGGATGCCTTGCAATCTTCCTGTTTGGACTTGCTACCGCAACCATGTTTGCGCAAAGCGATAAAAGCAAAATGCAGAGCCGCAAATCAAAACTCGAAAAGGAAATTCTTCAGATGAACCGGGAACTGGAGCAGACAAAAACGAACAAGTCGGCCAATCTGAACCAACTGATTTTAATCAACAAAAAAATTAAAAAGCGCGAAGAACTGATTAATGAAATTGCAAATGAAGTTGGTAGTATCGACAGCCAGGTTAAAACCCTGAACGATACAATTTACCGCATAACAATGAATCTCAACAGCCTGAAGGATGAATATGCCCGTATAATCTATTCGACCTATCGCAACCGAAGTGCTTACAACAGGCTGATGTTTTTATTTTCGTCCCGTAATTTTAACCAGGCTTACAAACGGCTGAAATACCTGCAGCAGTATACCGAATACCGCAAATCACAGGTAAATTCGATCCGCGAATCGCAGATAATACTTGCAGCCAAGAAGCTTGAATTTGAGAAACGTAAATCCTCGAAACTGACCCTGAAGCATTCGCAGGAAGAAGCAAAAGATGCACTGGCCAACGAAAAAAGCCAGAAAGATGAGAAAGTTAAAAATCTTACATCACAGGAGAAAACACTGCTGATTAAATTGCGCAACAACGAAGTTGCACTTAATAAGCTTCAGGTGGCCATCGAGAACCTGGTATTAGCCGAAATAAAAAAAGCCAACGAAGAAAAAGCCCGCAAAGCGGCTTCGGCCCTCGTTGCCCGCCAGGCCGCCGATGCCGCTGATCGTAAAGCCAGGGCTCAAGCCGAAGCGGACCGGAAAGCAAAGGCCAAAAATGCTACGGGAGCAAAAACTACGGACCCCGAACCTTTAGCAATAGTTACCGCACCCCGACCAAGCGCGGCAAGGGAAGCTCCGGAGCAATCGAACAGCATGTCGGTTACTGCCGAAGATGTTGCACTTTCGGGAAGTTTTGCCGGCAACAGGGGCCATTTGCCATCGCCAATCGATAAAGGGGCCATCATATCCTCGTTTGGGGAACATGCACATGCTGAATACCAGAACATTAAAATTAAAAATAACGGGATCGATATTACTTCGGTACCCGGAGCCCAGGCCAAGGTAATTTTTGATGGCGAAATATCGAGTGTCATATTTATTACCAACCTGAATTATGTTGTAATTGTGCGACACGGCGATTATCTCACGGTTTATTCGAACCTGGAGTCCGTTACAGTAAAAAAAGGCGACCGTGTAAAAACCAGGCAATCGTTGGGTATCGTTTCAACCGGCCAGGGCGAATCCAAATCGCGGCTTCATTTCGAACTCTGGCAAGGTACTATTGTTCAGAATCCTTCATCCTGGTTAAATATATAAACCGGGAAATTTCACCGGATCTCAATCACACCATTATTCGGGAATTGCTGGTAGATGCCGGAATTTGCCTGCAAAACCAAGCGAACCCGGGATGCAGACACTTAAGCGCACTTATTTGGGTGAGTGTAAAATAATCACGCAGCTTCCGGTCCGAATTCTGCCGGAGTATGCCAGTCAGCAACTGAACAGCAGAATGGACAGTTAATCTGGTTGCTGTAAGCATGTTGGGATGCCGGAAAAAGTCACTAAACATACGGGAGCACCATGGTTTTAAGAACTTTTATGTTAAAAAGGACAGTATAATTATGGAATTGCTTTAACTTTGCCGCCTGCACATCGAAAAACAAACACATACCATGGGTAAATTAGGACCAACCGAAATTATTCTTATTCTTGCCATTGTTCTTTTACTTTTTGGCGGAAAGAAAATTCCTGAACTGATGAAAGGCATTGGGAAAGGCATTAAAAGCTTTAAGGACGGTGTAAAGGAAGAGGATACAGAATCGAAATCGGATACTACCACTAACAAATAATCGGCATATTTACAAATCATCTGAATGGGGAATTGTTGTCAATTCTGATGGGGATATGTGATAACCGGATAAAAACTGTAGTCTCGGATACCAAACTTCCGTTTCAGTCGTTTTACTTTTTGAACAACCGATTGTGCATTAATAATATAAAGGGCACATTCCTGACGTTGTGTTTTTCGTATTTTTAACGAACCAAATGTTCCATTTGCAGGAACGGAAAATAATTTAAACTTTTAAAGTTTGAGGAATACAGGATGAATAAAATACTGAATCTTTTATTATTGCTTTTTCTTGGATCTACTGTGACGCTGAATGCGCAGAAAGCCGTAGAATTCAGCTCTTCTGATAAAAAATCAGGCGATGTGGATTGGATAGGCGATAATTTTATTGTTGCCGCAATGGATAGCCTGAGCACACTTAAATATTTCGAAAGCAGTGAAAACACTTTGTACCGTTTAAACGAAAACAAGTACAATTTCCTCCCAAATTTTGTTCCTTCCTACCCTGATTCGGTATACTATTACCGGATGCAGCGCCTTGATGTTGGTTCACCCATTAACCTTACCTACAATTCTTATGTGCGCATGTTCATTGATATGTATGCCAACAAAAAGCGCGGCACAACGTCTAGAGTACTTGGTCTGGCCCAGATGTATTTTCCTATGTTCGAACAGCAACTCGACAAGTTCAATGTTCCGCTCGAGCTAAAATACCTGGCAATAGTTGAATCAGCACTCAATGCAAAAGCCCGCTCAAGAGTTGGTGCCGGGGGATTGTGGCAGTTTATGTATTATACCGGGAAAGTTTATGGTCTCGAGGTAACCTCGTATGTTGATGACCGGAATGATCCGATTAAAGCCACTGTTGCAGCCTGCCGCCATTTTAATGACCTTTATAATATGTACCACGACTGGCTGCTGGTTCTGGCTGCATACAACTCGGGTGCCGGCAATGTAAATAAAGCCATCCGGCGCTCAGGGGGAAAAATGACTTTCTGGGAAATTATGCCATATCTGCCCCGCGAAACCCGTGATTACGTTCCGGCATTTATAGCCGTAAATTATGTTATGGCTTATTCGAATGAGCATAATATCTACCCCATAATGCCTAAAATTGTGTACCACGAAACGGACACTGTGGCAGTTCACCAGCCGCTTACACTTGGTATACTTGCTGATCAGCTGAAACTGAGCATTTCGGACCTCGAATTTTTGAATCCCACTTTCCGTACCGATTTTATTCCGGCAACACCGGCAAATCCGTTCTTTATACGTCTGCCTAAAAAATCAATTGCGGATTTTATAAATAATGAGCCTATGTTATATGCGTTTTACCAGCTAAAAGGGTACGATGCCACACAGTTTAGTCTCCAGGATAATTCGGACTACGATATTGTTACAAAAAGGATAACTCATAAGGTTCGCAGTGGCGAAAACCTTTCCACTATAGCCCGTAAATACGATTGCACAACATCTGAAATTAAAAAGTGGAATAAACTGAAAAAATCATCTGTATATAAAGGACAAGCACTAAAGATATATGTTCAGGCCAAGCAACCTGCTGCTAAGGCAAAAACCCCGAAAAATGTTCCCGTAAACCAGGAAGTGGCCGAATCATCGGGAGAGAAACAGGTAAACCGAACAAGTGAATCATCTGAAAAAACTACTATAACGACCATTGCTGTTAAACCGGAGATTCATGTCGTTAAAAGAGGCGAAAGTCTTGGTCGGATTGCAGCCAAATACAATGTTTCCGTCAATAATCTACTGGCATGGAACAATTTGAAAAAAAATACCATTCTTGTCGGACAGAAACTCAGGGTTAATGCACCAGGTAAAGTGGTTGTTGAAGAAGATGTTGCGGCAAATAAAAATGCCGATAGTTCGAGATCAATAGCGCAGAATAAAACGGTTTCGCCGAACGCAAAGTATCATGTTGTGTTAAAGGGAGAATACCTGAATAAAATAGCAACAGCCTATGGTGTTACCGGCGATGATCTGATTGCATGGAACTCGTTGGAAACCGATAATTTGCTTGTTGGTCAGAAACTCAGGGTAAACCAACCCGACAGCGGAAATAAATCGAATGCATCTGCCGAGGAAACAGTAGCGAAAGCTAATTCAAATAAAAAAGTACAGGATCTCAAACTGGTATACTATACAGTGAAACCTGGCGACACACTCTGGAGTATTTGTAAAAATTATGATGGCATAACTATTGAGCAACTTAAAGAATGGAATAAATTATCAACCAAATCCGATCTTAAAGTGGGTCAGAAAATTAAAGTTATTTTACCGGCCAGCTAGCAATCAGGCCTGTTGATTTTCGCCGGTAGGCCGCTTTTTTTTATTTTGAATACTTCCTTTTTTTGATGCTGTTGATTGGAATAAGTATATACGTTTCGAACATCACATGATTATCCGTTCGCCAAGTTTTAGGAGAACCTTATTATACCATCCGAAATAGTAATCCTCACCACCGTTATTAAACACTGGTTCCTGATGTGGTTTAGAAATCTGACATTTATAGCCTGTGCTGCTTTTTTGCTGACAGCCTGCAGCGAAAGCGGGAGCAAAGGCCTTAATTCAACAGGCCGGGGTTCCGAAATAGTAGTAGTAGGCAATAAAGTTAAATGGGATGGTCCGGTTGGAGATACGGTACGTGCCGCTCTAACGCGCTATATGCAGGGTTTGCCCGAACCGGAACCGGAATTCTCGCTGGTATTTATTCCCGAAAAAAATTTCAGCGATTACCTGCAAACACACCGTAACATTCTTTTTCTTGACATCAAGGCTGGCAATGAAAAAAGCAAAGTGGAAACCCTTCAGAATGAGTGGTCAAACCCACAGCGTATTGTCAAAATAAAGGCAGGTTCGGATACCGCTTTCTTCACAGTTTTCGCGAAGCATGCCGATGCTGTAAGGTCGTTATTTGACCAGAGTGAAAGAACCCGCTACCGCATACTTAACGCGCTGGAACGGAATCCGGTTGCCGAGAAATTACTTGCCGAAAAGTTTGGAGTTAAAATGGTGATTTCAAAAGACTTTTATGTGGCAAAAAACATGAGCGATTTCGTGTGGCTGCGTTCCGAAACAAATGCAAACAGCCTGGGGATTATGATTTACACCTATGCGTACAAGGATACAACCCAGATGAATCCTTCGGAAGTGCTTACTACCCGCGACCGTTACACAAAACTGTACATTCCGGGTCCTGTAGATGGCTCATTTATGAAAATAGAACGCGACTTTTACCCGCCATCAGCCGTTAAAATACTTTTTAAAGAGATGTATGCCCTTGAAACGCGCGGCTTGTGGAAAACACAGGGTGACTTTATGGGTGGTCCTTTTGTAAATTACACTATTGTTGATGCACCACGGCAACGTATCGTCGTTTTCGACGGGTATGTGTATTATCCTAATAAATCGAAACGCAATTATATAAGGCAACTCGATGCGATTATATGGGGAGCGGAGTTTACAAACACTATGAACAGGAAAGCGGAATAGACTTAGATTTATTTCGGCATAAATCCGAAATTATTCACTTTTAAAAAAATCTAAAATATAATATCTGTAACAACGGATAGTTTTAGTAACAAGTTATCGCACAAGGGTAACTGCACCTTTTTTTACACTTTGTTTTATAGTTGGTGCCCTTCCAATTGAATAACTGACGGTGTAAACATATAAACCACCCGGGCATGCAGTTCCGCCGAAATTACCATCCCACCCAGTAAAAGCATCGGTTGAAAAGTATATTTGCTGTCCCCATCGGTTAAATATTGTGATTTGGTATGTATTTAAAGTTCCAAGGATTACCGGTTTAAAGTTTTCATTTTTACCATCATTGTTTGGCGAGAAAGCATTGGGAAACCACAATTCAGATCCGCATTCACTGATTGTTATGGCATCTGTAGCAGAACACCATTCGTTAAATACAGTTACAGAATATTCTCCAGGATGGGTAACTTTCAGGTTGCTGAGAATTGAGCCATCCGACCACATATACCAGGCGAAACCACTGCCGGGACTCAGAATAACTGAATCACCCGGGCAAAGAAGCAGGTCATTCCCCAGGGATATTGAAGGCGTAGGATTAACGGTTAGATCGGTTGTAACAATACTGTCACATCCGGAAGATGTTTTCAAAATATCAGTAAACTTGCCAGCCGTTTGATATTCATGCGTTCCGACGGTATAGACCTCTCCCTGGCAGATTGAGGGTTTTAAACTGGTCTTTTTTAAGGGATTTACCATCAGATTTGTAGTAACAAGACTGTCGCAGCCAAAAACTGTTTTTAATAAATCCGTATATGTTCCCTGTGTTTTGTATGAATGTGATCCGACTATGAATATTTCCCCATCACAAATTGAAGGATTTTGCGTTCTTTTTTCGAGGGGATTTACTTTCAGATTCGTTGTAATAATGCTGTCACAACCCGAAGTTGCAATCAAGGTATCTGAGTAGTTTCCTGTAAATGTATAACTATGAATACCAACCAGAAATGTTTCGCCGGCACAGATTGAAGGATCCAGGCTGCTTCGTTTTATAGGATTTATAACAAGATTCGTTATAATTGTACTGTCGCAGCCTGAAAAAGTTTTCAGAACATCCGTAAACACTCCAGTTGTTTTGTAAACGTTAGTTCCGACTGCAAATATTTCGCCATCGCAAATTATCGGACTTAAATTTGTCTGTTGAACCGGATTTACTTTCAAATTCGTTGTAATAATGCTATCGCAACCCGAAACCGTTTGCAAGGTATCGGCATAAATCCCTGAAGTTGTATAACCGTGTATTCCGACTGTAACAACTCCGCCCTGGCAAATTACCGGATCCTGGGTGAATCGTTGAACCGGATTTACAGTCAGGTTAGTTGTGATAATGCTGTCACAACCTGAAACAGTTTTCAAGGTATCAGTATAAAGTCCTGAAGTTGTATAATTTGAAACCCCAACGGAATAGGTTGCGCCCTCGCAGATCATGGGGTTTTTGGTGGTTTTAATTTCAGAATAAACATTAATTACAATACTGTCGCAGCCGGAAGTGTCGCAGGTGCTTTCCCAGCGTGCATAGTAGGTGGTTGTTTGTGTGGGTGAGGGAATAATTAAAACGGTGTCTTTGCCGATATAGTTTATCCCACAACCGCCGGTATACCATTTCAAGGTATCGCCGATTCCGCCGTGAGCAGTTAAAGTTATATTGCCATTATCATTTATATAGATATTGTTTCTGTTCGTTTGCAGCGAGGATGGTTTCTGATTGTTGCATTGAACGAATTTTAAAATACCATTAGAATATGAGCTATTATCAAAATAGGCTCCATTTCCGTAGTTCACTAAAAGAAGATTGTTGCCTAGTTCACTACTAATAAAATAAATTGAATTCTGGCTATCCACCACAGACGAATTCAGTCTGTCATAACTTGTGCCACCGTAATAAGTTGCCCACTCACAGATGCCTTTATTATTAAATTTTAATATGATTGCATCTTCTATTCCCGCATTAGCCGGTTGCCAATACTCTCCAGTTAATTGCTGAATCGGGAAATTTGTTGAATATGTATGTCCAGATATATAAATATTGTTTTTACTGTCAGCAGATATTGAACGACCAATGTCTAAGTCATTACCACCATAGTAGGTAGCCCACTCTCTAAAGCCTAGTTGGTCAATCTTTATTAGAAATATATCCCCATTTCCATTGTTATTTGTTTGATTATAGGCTCCAGGAAGATTTTGAACAGGGAAATCTATTGAAGTTGTGTATCCTGTAATATAAATATTATCTTGTTGATCTGAACAAATTGAATATACCCATTCATCATCGGTACCACCATAATATGTAGACCATTGTCGGATGCCCTGATTATTCATTTTAACAATAAATATATCACTAAGTCCTGCTGCTTTGTTACCCTGGTAGTATGCTCCAGGCAATTGCTGTACAGGGAAATTGTATGAAGTGGTTAGACCGGTTATATAGATATTATCTTGATTATCAATACAAATTGATGGAATAGTTTCGGATTCACTACCACCATAATAAGTAGCCCAAAGGCGTTCACAATTGTTGTTGAATTTTAATATGAAGACATCTTCCAGGTATCCCCCGATATTGGGTTGCCAATAAGCCCCTGGTAATTGTTCGGTTGGGAAATCCGTTGATTCAGTGGTTCCTGTAACATATATATTGTCATGGCTGTCTGCTCGGACAGAATATGCACATTCAGTGTTATTTCCTCCATAATAAGTAGCCCATTGTCGAACCCCTTTATTATCAAATTTTATAATAAAGACGGAAGAATAGTCAACACTTGTTGATTGATAGTAAGCTCCAGCGAGTTGTTGTAATGGGAAATCTGGTGAACCTGTCGTTCCTGCAATATAAATATTATTCTGACTATCGGAGCAGATAGAATTAACACCAGAATCACCGGCACCGTCATCCCAGGATCCACCGTAAAATGTAGCCCACTGCCTTACACCTCTACCATTGAACTTAATTATGATGCAATCACTATTACCGTTGTTTGTTGGTTGCCAAAATGCACCTGGTAATTGCTTTGTTGGATAATCAGGTGATGCAGAATACCCCGTTATATAAACGTTATCTTGGTTGTCTACGCATATTGACTCGAACCAATCTAAACTACTCAATTGTCCATAATACGTTGCCCACACCAGCGGATCAATTACCAGCGGTTTTGTTTTATCATACGCACCAACTTCAAATTGAAGTGAACTGTCATTGTTAATGACATAGCTGGTTTTAATCGCCTGTTTTTGTGTGCTGTTTTTGAGATAAGAGTATAGATTTCCTTCTTCTATTGTGCCCGCAATAGTTTTTATTTTTATTTTCGTGTTGTTCTCTGTCAGAAGTGTACTTTGGGCATTTATAAATTTCATTTTAATATCCTTATAGTCGGCCTGTGGCTGTACTATAAAGTCATATT
This sequence comes from Bacteroidales bacterium, assembly GCA_038213495.1. Classification (GTDB taxonomy): domain Bacteria; phylum Bacteroidota; class Bacteroidia; order Bacteroidales; family UBA4417; genus UBA4417. Next base: position 1,399 of record JBBQSY010000085.1, on the reverse strand, counting down.
TAAGGGGTTGCCCTTTTGAAGCTGAGTTGGTGTAAATTACCCAGTCGATGCCATTGTAAATATTCTTGATGGTTATTTTGCCGAACTCCTGAACTCCGTATATGCCGTCGGGGCAATTTGGATAAAAATAATTGGTAAAGCCCTGCTTGCCAGGCAACTCTTTAAGTATTTGTTCTTTGCCTATGATTGCACCCTCCAGGTTCATATCCAGGCGGTAACAGGAATCCCTCCGGCCCTCTTTTTCTCTTTTGCCGGGCATACCATCTTTAAACCCGCTTCCGGTTTTTTCTTCCGGTTTTTCTTCATATTTGATAAACACATAACTAAGACCTTTGGTTGTTATGTAAATATCAAGATTTCCGGATGATGCTTTAAATAATACTTCTTTGGCCGGTTTGCCTTCGGAATCCGTAAATTGTCCTTTGTTTTCAATAAACGACAGAGGCTGGTTTTTAAGCCATTCCTTCGTTTCAGCTGTTTTATCAGCGGTAACATTTCCGCCAAATAAACAGACTGATATCAAACTAAATAATACCAGATAAATAAATTTCATAAGTAATATCTAAAGGTGTAAAAATACATGATTTTTGATAACTCTATCAAAACGAACTGATTTCATTAAAAACATTTTCAGCTTTTTGTAGAACCAGCTTTTTTTTGTTTATGGGGTATCCGATCATCTCCCGTAAATAATAATTAGCTTTGCTGGATGAAATATCCGACAAATCAACTTGAGTTTGAAAAAATGTTTAAGACAGAGCAAAGTTGTATTGATTATTTAATAGCTATTCGGTGGCCTCATGGCTTCGAATGTCCAGTATGTGGCTCGGTTCGATCTTGGAAAAAGAGTAATGGTAGGTTTGAGTGCATTGACTGTCATAAAGAAACAACTGTAACTACTGGAACTATCTTTCATAAGTCGACAAAACCATTATTGACCTGGTTTGATGCAATCTGGTGGATGGTTGCACAAAAGAATGGGGTTAGCGCCAAAGGACTACAAAAAATCCTTGGATTGGGCAACTACCAAACTGCCTGGACTTGGCTTCATAAATTTAGGAGACTTATGGTCTTAAGTGGCAGAACAAAACTGCATGGTATTGTTGAGGTTGATGAAGTATTAGTTGGGGGAAAAGTTTCCGGTAAACGAGGACGTGGAGCAGAAGGTAAAAGTTTAATTGCAGTTGCTGTTGAAGTAATTGGAAGAAAGACTGGAAGAGCCAGATTGGCCAAAATAACCGATGCGTCAAGTGAAAGTTTGCTTTCATTCATTCAAAATAATGTTGAGCCAGCATCAACAATTATCACTGATGGTTGGCCAAGTTATAATGAGTTGATTAATAAAGGGTACAAACACAAAGTGCAAAAAGCGACCGTGAAAGAAGATGATGAGGAAATA
>JBBQSY010000084.1:0-17915 GCA_038213495.1 Bacteroidales bacterium | reverse complement strand
CGCATTAAAAAAAGACCCAAGTCTCAAATCCCAAATCTCAAGAACCAAGGCCTACTCTTAAACCCCGCTTGGAATTGGAGATTGGAATTTGGAATTTGAGATTTAATGAATGTGGAAATTTATCCCGTTTTAAGTATAACTTTAATCAGATTATATTTTGCATTACGCATCATAAAATCATATATTTGTTACTCTTCAATAACCTGCCATTTTTTGATGAAATTATATGATTTATATAACTTAGAATCATTAACCACAAAACCAAAATGCTTATGAAATTCTGTCCGAATTGCGGAGCAGAGCTGAAACCGGAAGCCAAATTCTGTGTTAACTGCGGTACTTATGTAGCTACAGCAACCCCTCCACCGACTGTTCCGGATCCTGAACCTCAACCCATCATTGAGCAACAGGAATCCGTTTATGATCAGGTACCGGATCCTGAACCTCAACCTATCATTCATCAACAGGAACCGGCTTATGAACAGGCAAAAGAAGCCAGCAGTGCCTTTACTGATGCCATAACAGGAAAAACAAACCTGGTGCAGCGTGTTATCAACATTATTACCAAACCTAAGGAGGAATGGCTGGTAATAGAGGCCGAACAGCCCAATGCCATGAGAATGATAGGTGGGTACGCTTTAATTCTTGCTTTGATTCCGGCTGTTTCAGTGTTAATCAAGTATAGTATTATTGGTTATTCTGAAAAGGGATATACTATCCGAAGCTTTGGCTTTGGTATTCAAAACGGACTTGTTCAATTGCTGACAGCGGTAATTGGGGTTTACCTGATGGCCTGGGTTATCGATCAGTTGGGTCCTTCATTTGATTCAGAGAAAAATTTCGGACGCTCCCTGCAGTTGGCAGTATATTCGCTTACGCCGCAATGGCTTGCAGGAATTTTGCTGCTTTTTTCTGCAAAGTTGAGCACCTTGGTTCTGGTGATCGGCCTGTATGCGATCTATATACTTGCGGTTGGAATACCTGTATTGAAAAAAACTCCTAAAGAAAAAGTGGTGGGTTATGTTGCACTCACCATTATTTCCATGATCGTTATCTGGTTAGTGCTACATCTTGTACTTGCTGCTATTCTGGGAATAATCTTCTAGTAAAGTGCTGACAGAATCGGATTATAATCCACAGGCCATTACTGAATTTTTGCGAATAGCCTTTCTGTTGTTTCCCCGTTTTGTCGGTGTTATTGGCAGATAAGCTTATATATATCATCAGGATAAAACCTAGAAGCCATGAATTTTTGCCCTCAATGCGGAACCCCATTTGATGCCGGCGCCAGGTTTTGCCATAAATGTGGTTTCGATACTTTAATTTTTGAGCCTTTTGATACCCCGGCTTCAGAAGTTTCAATGAATGAACCCAAAGTACAACCACCTGCATCGGAAGAATTAACTGCAATACCCCCTGAATTGAAAACCATTTGTACCCAATGCGGAGGAACGCTTGATCCTGAAGATCATTTTTGTCCGGATTGCGGATTTGACAATTTAATTGATTCCGGCATCCCGATAAATAAATTCGCGCCTGTTGAACAGCCGGATAAAATTCATCCGCCCGTGCCAGATAATAATCAGCCTGAATTCGAAATAGTGCCGCCTCCCGTGCCTGAAAAGAAATCTGAACCGGTTATACTTCCCGAAACTGTCACAACTCAAATTCCTGAACCTTCTCCGTCAATCAGCCCGGCTATACCAATTGCACATAAAAAAAGAAAGAAATCCTGGTTGAGGATTGTCGTGGTATTTGTCGGGCTTGGTATCCTGGGAATAGCTGGTTGGTATAGATATGATTCGTATAAGGACAGCAGCGATGAATTAGCTTCGGATACTTTTCCGGATATTGAATTTCCAAAAAATTCTGATATTGAATACAATTCTAAAAAACCAGGGGAAACTTCAGCAGTGCCTGAAAAAACCAATGCAAAACCTGTAAGTAAAATTGAACAGGGAACGGCAAAACAAAGAGTAAAAGAGCCTGTCAGGGCAAAAAGTTCACTTCCCCCGGATTCAAAACCTGACCCGGAAATTCAGGCATCGCCTGACCGCACCGGAAACAATACTTCGACGAAGGTACTTCTTGAGGTTGGCAGGAAGGAAGAACCGAAAAGTAAAAATCCAAGGAATCCCACAAAACTCTCAATCCGGAAACCGACCATGATCGTAAGGATTACTACCGACCACTACAACAATGGAATGGGTACGGCCGGCGGTGGCACAATCAGCATTAAAGACCCTGACGGTAATACAATTGCAGCGTTTAAGGCTTATGACCGGACAGGAATAAACGGAACTCCCGGTGCCAAATGGGTTTGCGAACCCCAAAAGGTACTGCCTAAAGGCACGTATTACATCTGGGACTCCGATATGGCTACCTGGTCGAAGAACTTTTTAGGTACCGGCTTCGTATTAGTTGAAGGATACGAAACAGAGTAATGTGATAATGTATCGAATCAAAGACATCTAAAACACGGATCTATAGTCAATTATAAGACTGGATTAACAATTAAAATCACCTTTTTTCTATTTTACATTTTTTGTGGAATCTGCTCATAAAAGGCGCAATTCTCTGTCTGGAAAATGCGTCAGAAAAATCCATTTTCAGGTATGCTGTCACAATCACCTGAAAACTCTGTTTCACTTTCACCTCCACCAGCTGTTGAAAAAACGGACTTTAAAATTTCTGAGAGATAAAATTGATATTACATCAACTCTCCCTTTTACGCTCCACAAGGTAAAAAAAGAAAATATAAAAGATCGGAACTGAAAAAAGATTAAAAACCAGGACTGCGATAAACCCACTGCCGAAAACAAAAAGTATTGAGAACAGGAGTAAAACAGTATTTGCAATTATTGCTTTTACCAGTGCTTTGATGCGCAAAGGGTCTAGGTTGTCAGTTTCGTTCTTCTCTTTTGAGAAAACAATCAGGCCGAACCCACAAATAAGTAGCAGCAGTATCAGCTCATCCGCAAAATTTGTCCGGAAAGTGACCAGCATTTTTGTTTCCATAAACGAGGAAAATACAGCGAATACAGGCATTGTAAACCTGAAATCGAACCATATGTAGAGTACTGCCAATATGGATCCGCTAAGTGCCAGTAATACGCCAAACACTTTCCAGGGGTAAGGTAATAATAGATTTTTCATCAAAATAATTTCAAATGCAGTTTGATCAACTTTCCTGATTAGTGTTCCTTCAGGCTAAAATGCATGTTAATTTTCAGAACTTGAGTATACCGGAAATGTTGCATTTGTACCGTCATCAAACGCTACTTTCACACCTACCAGCCCATATTTGTGGTTAGCAACATAGGTAATTTTTTTGATGCCTGCCGTTGATTTCAGATTATTCGGATCCGATTCAACCTGAACAGTCTTAATCAGATAAAAACCATACGAATAGTCGTCAACACCGGTTTTACTAACAACTTTTCTCTCTTTACCGGTTGATCCGATCGGATACGTATCGCCTACCGATGAATTGTATTTAACCAGAACGCCTGATCCCGGTCCGGTATTGCATTTAATACCCTCTGTCGTTTGCTGAATCTGCATGTTGGTGATTGAAACATTGTCGCCGCTGATGGTTACACCGGGAAAATTTGCCACCATATTCTTTAATAACGAATTGGTAACTTTAGCCTGAGCAGAGTAGGTGGAAACCCCATCCTTTAAACCTGTGACGGTTGCCGAAAAATTACTTACACCGGCGATCGCCACAGAACTCGATGTTACCTTTTCCCCGACTTTACCCATGGGGGACTGGTCACCCGTTAAAACAGCCGGATCATCCTTTTTAAATAATTTTTCACAGGAGAAATTCAACACGAGCATGGTTACGCATAACACCAGAACGAATAACTTTTTCATAATTAAAAATTTAGATTAAGACAATTATTTAGATATGGTGCATACAAATATATTGGATTGTTTTCATTTACAAATATTTATTATTCAAAAAATTTTAAATAATATATTTTTTCCATGAACTTATATGGTTGCATTCATAAAATTTCTAAGCATCAAAAAAGTTAGATAGACTTAAATTTTGACTAAAGGCAGAAATCAGACTGCATTTGAAACGATCATTTGAAGTGGATCTGATTACTGATAAAAGCACAAAATGATTAGTATCCTTTTAAATAACCATGAAATATAATTTAAGTTCACGGCAGCGGATGAGGGTACTACATTTCCTTTGCCCTGTTTAAGCTGTAAGCCGCCATTAGCGTGTCCGGAATATCCCGGATACTCATTGCCCTGTCGGAATAATCGGGTGTGTTATACAGCTGCCCAGGTGCCTTCATCAGGGTCTTGTCTTTATCGGTTTGTAGTTGTATAAGTTTTAAAAGAAGCGGGTTCCTGTATTACATTTACCGGCTTATAACAAATAATTCTGACTGGAGTAACAGCCCTTTTATCACTTCAAAAAATAAATAATCTATCATTAAACCAGGAAGTTAACACACAGAAATAATGGTTTCAAATCCTGTATAATTACAAATTGAGACCGGTTATTCTTCGAACGCGGGTTTAATTACAATTCCGTCGTAACGCTTTTCAACATCGCCGCGGTATGTAATTATCAGGAACGGAGTGCCATCCTGATTAAATACGATCCAATCGCCTTCGCGGCTTCCATTCAGGTAGTTGCCCTGGTCTTTCAGTTTTCCGGATGGCCAGTACCAGTTTACTCTGCCATTGAGGTTATCATCAATATAGTCGCCTTCGAAACGCAGGGTTCCGTTGGCATAAAATGATTTCCATTTGCCGTAGCGTGCACCTCCTCGGTAACTCCCCACTTCGCGATAATTTCCAAAATCATACACCCATGCGCCTTCTTCCACACCTTCGGCATATTGTCCTTTTACGATAAGCCTGCCTGTTTCATCATGCTCTTCGTACTCGCCATCTTCCATTCCGGAAATATAGGATTGTATGCGCCTGATGCTTCCATCATCAAAATACCAGCGCCAGGTTCCATCCAATAAGCCTGATTTTGTGTATTTTCCTTCCGATTCGAGTTTGCCGTTTTCGTAATAGTATTTCCAGTTTCCAACAGGTTTTCCTATCGAATACGAACCCAGCGAACGTAAGTTTCCGTCAGTATAATACTCGCGCCAGTCGCCCTGTTTATTCCCTTCTTCATCCACGATGCCTTCGCCGGTCAGAGCGCCTTTTGTAAAAATATAGCCGGCTGTAATTTTACCTTCTTCATTGTACTCGCGCCGTACACCTTCCGGGACATTGCCATTGTAGCTGGCCACAGTTTTTACTTTACCGCTTGGGTAATAATCCGTTTTTAATTTAAGGCTGGTGAGTTCCTGTACTTCAACCTGTTCCACATCATTTACAAACTTTTTAACTGTTAGCAAACTTCCGTTTTCGTCGTATTCTTTAAAATAGCCATTCTTTTTATCGTCCTTAAATACTCCGTCGAGTTTAACCGTATTATTTTCATAAAAATACTTCCAGCGACCTTGTTTCAATCCATTGCTGTCCTTCCGGTTAATGCGCTCGCGGCTTACCAGGAATCCTCTTTTATATTCCATGTATGTAATAACGGTGCCATCGGTATCCAGTTCGCGCGCAATCCCATCCTCAAGTCCGTCTACAAAATTGATGATTAAACGTACTATTCCATCAGGGTAATAATAAGTTGTCGGGCCTTGTTTAACATCGTTTACATAATTTTCAGTTGTCATTTCACCCTGTCGGTAAATGGTTTTGATACCATTCTTTTTATCCGAAGCATAGGTAATAGATACAAGCAACCTGGCCGAATCATCATAAAATTTCCAAACACTGTCGAGAAGAAAGTTTTTACGGTTGCCTTCCGATTTAAGTGTTCCGTTTTCATAAAACGTTTTCCAATATCCGTCAGGTTTTCCTTCGCGCATCAAACCCTCGCTTGATAATTTTCCGCCGGGATAATAAAATTTTACAACACCGTCGCCTGAAACATCAGCAGGCTGTTGTGCCTTTACCTGCAGCACACATAAAAGTGATATCGAAACCAGCGCGAGAGTTTTCAACAAAAGATTTTTATAGCCGTATACGGAGTATTTTTGCACAGATTTATAAGTTAATGGTTAACAGATACCTGGTAACTGATACTATTTGTTCTTTGACAATTCGAGCATACGCACAATCGGTCGGCGGGCTTTAGTGATCACTTCTTCCGAAAGGAGTATCTCCGGTTTTTCGTGAAGCATACAAAGATATAATTTCTCGAGCGTATTCAGCTTCATATACGGACAATCGTTGCATGCACAGGTTTCGTCCGAAGGAACAACGATAAATTCCTTTTCAGGTGAAAGTTTCTGCATCTGGTGTACGATTCCGGTTTCGGTAGCAACTATAAACTTAGTGGCGGTATCTTTTGCGGTAAAATCAAGCATGGCTGAGGTTGAACCTATAAAATCGGCCAGGATCAGAACCGGCTGCTTGCATTCAGGATGAGCGATCAACTTAGCATCCGGATGCAGTAATTTTAATTTCAGAATACTTTCGGTATGAATGGTTTCGTGCACTTCGCACACGCCGTCCCACAGCAACATATCTCTGCCGGTTAAACCGTTTATGTAGGCACCCAGGTTTTTATCGGGGGCAAATATCAATTTCTGATCTTTAGGAAACGATTCAACAATTTTAACAGCATTGCTGGAAGTAACAATTACATCCGACCAGGTTTTTACGGCTGCCGTACAATTTATATAGGTTATTACCTTGTGATCGGGATGTTTTTTAACAAAGTCCGAAAATTCTTTTTCCGGGGCGCTGGCAGCCAGTGAACAGCCGGCATCCAGATCGGGCAGAAGAACTTTTTTTGACGGCGAAAGTATTTTGGCAGTTTCGGCCATAAAATGTACTCCAGCAAAAACAATGATATCGGCATCCGTTTCGGCAGCTTTTTGTGAAAGTTGCAGGCTATCGCCAATAAAATCCGCAATATCCTGAATTTCAGGAACCTGGTAATAATGCGCCAGAATCACGGCATTTTTTTCTTTCCTGATTTTATTTATCTTTTCTATAATTTTTTCATTATCCATTTTTCAATTCCTCCTCATCCACTAAATAATAATTATTTATTTTTAATTATATATATGTTATTATTATATGGCTGTTCATAGTGTTAGTAGATTTTTTACATTTTATTTCCGGTTTAAACAAGTTGTAGTTTATACACATGTTTTCAACAATCGGGAAAGCTATTATGTTCTGATAATTATTATTTTACGCAGGTTGTTAACAATCTGTTCATAACGGGTCCGGTTACAAAAACACAACGTTACAAACAGGTAAAAAGTGTTCATATCTTGTTTCAAAATAACTAACAACTAAGGCAAACTTTTTTGGCCACTCCTCATTCGGCTCACCTGTGAATTAATTGTTAAGAGCAAGTACATTCTATGCACATTTTGATAACAAAAGTAATCACTTATTAACAATAATTGTTTAATAATTCTATTCTATTGATAATGAAAGAACTCGTTTTTGGACGTACTTTTGTTTTTTCGTGTAAGTGATTAATAGTGAATACAAAAACAGTATAATCATCATAGCTTTAATAAATAGTAAAAATTAACTTATTAACAATGCTTGACAAAAACAAAACTTTAGCATTAGGATGTGATCAGGGTGGGTTCGATTTAAAAGAATTTATCAAGATAAAGCTCGCAGAATCAGGTTATTCGGTTCGTGATTTTGGAACCTATTCGGCCGACAGTGTCGATTATCCCGACTTTGCACACCCGGTGGCATCGTCTGTTAACAATGGTCAGTTTCCTATGGGTTTGCTTATCTGCGGAAGCGGAAACGGTGTGTGTATGACAGCCAACAAGTATAGCGGCGTGCGGGCGGCATTGTGTTGGAGCACCGAAATAGCCCGGCTTGCACGTGCGCACAACGATGCAAATGTAATGTGTTTACCCGGAAGATTTATAACTGATAAAGAGGCACTTAGCGCGGTAATGGCATTTCTGAAAACTGAATTCGAGGGCGGACGGCATAAAAATCGTATAGATAAGATACCTTTACACTAAATGTTTGTTGAATATTGACTGCAATAGTACCTTTGCCGCAAAAAATTACCTGTACCAGATTTGAAACTACATGAGCGATTCCTATACCAAGTTTGTTGAAGATAGTGAGAAAAAAGCGTTTGATAAAGTTCACAGGGCAATCCTGGCGTTCAATATTTCCCGTTACGATGCAGCGGTTGTAAAAGGGAAAGAGCAATATCAAAATCTTGAGCTTGCAAAAGAGCGTGCTTCGCATATTAAAAATAAGGTCATTACGGATCTGCCCAAATACCTGGTCGATTTCGAGGCAGCTTTTCAATCGAGAGGGGGTAAAGTGATATGGGCCCAGGATGGGGCTGAGGCGGTTAGCGAAGTGCTGAAAATCGTAAAAAAGCAGCAGGCCACGCATATAGTCAAGAGTAAAACCATGGTTACCGAGGAAATTTCGCTGAACGAACACCTCGAAAAAGCCGGAATCGAATCACTGGAAACCGATCTGGGTGAATACATTGTGCAACTGGCCGACGAAAAGCCTTACCATATCGTTACTCCGGCCATGCACAAATCGAAAGAACAGGTGGCTGAACTTTTTACCGAAAAATTCGGAATGGAAGCCGGCAGTACACCCGAACAAATTACTGCTTTTGTAAGGGAATTGTTGCGTGAGAAATTTTTCAACGCGGATATAGGAATAACCGGGGCCAATTTCCTGGTTGCGGATATCGGAGCTGTATGCCTCACCGAAAACGAAGGCAACGCCCTTTTAAGCATGTCGTTTCCCAAAGTTCATATTGTAATTGCGGGTATCGAAAAGCTTATTCCCAAACTCCGCGACCTCGATTTGTTCTGGCCTTTGCTGGCATCTTACGGCACCGGGCAGAATATTACCGTGTATAATTCCATCGTAACTGGTCCCCGCCAGGAGAATGAAAGCGATGGTCCGGAAGAGATGTACGTGATTTTACTCGACAATAACCGGACCGAAATACTGGCTCATAAAAACCAGCGACGTGCTTTAGGGTGTATACGTTGCGGCGCGTGCCTCAATGTTTGCCCGGTGTACAAAAGCATTGGCGGGCACGCATACGGAACCACTTACAGCGGACCTATAGGGTCAGTGATTACTCCATGGATGCGTGGTATGAAAGACTTTAAACACCTGAGTTTTGCATCATCACTTTGTGGAGCCTGTACCGAAGTTTGTCCTGTAAAAATTAACCTCCACGAACTGTTGTTGTACAACCGCAATGATTCGGTAAAAGAAGGGCTTGTAAGCAGGTTCGACAAAACGGTTATGTATGCTTACAAAACTGCTATGGGTAAACGCAAGTATATGGATTTATTTGGCAGCAAAACCAAAAACAACGCTCTTAAGAAGTTTTTTGCAGCAAGTTGGGGCTCGCGCCGCGAATTGCCTGAAGTTGCACCCAAAAGTTTTAAGGAACTATGGGATGAGCGGAGGGAAGGTAAGAAGTAGGTAAGAATAGTTTATTCAACCAAAACCGTTTTGTCTTTTGGCGATTTAACCGAATATTTCAGAATCAACTGCTTTGTTTCATTGGGTTTCAATTCAATTGTCCATGAAACTTTCCCGGTATTTTCATTCATAACTCCGCCTGAAAGTTCAAGTGTTTCTACCTGTATATCTTTTATAGATGAAATCGGAACCTGGTCAAACAATTTTGCTTTAATAGCGTAAGGTTTGTTGTTTCGCATGGTTAATTTCCAGGCATATGTCACTTTTTTGTTGGAGCCAATAAATTCCGATTGCGAAAAATCTTTTATTTTATCCCTTTTAACACTTATGTTATTATCAATACCAAAGGAAATATCAAGCGTATCGCTGAATTGCTGAGTATTGATTTTTGATTGGCCCACAAACGAATTTTCCAGATAAATATTTGCCTCACCATCCATTAAATCCGCTTTATACCAATCGCTTATTTTAGCTATCAGGCATACATTTTTGGATAATTTTGGAATGGATTGATATTCATACGTTGCATTTAACTCTGATTCCCTGAAAGTTATAGTGTTAAGTTTGTTATCTGAGTTAACTGATTGTTTTGCATCAACAATATATTCATTGGATGTTTCATTTCGAGATGTTACAGTTAAAGGAACATCCAGTTTATCTGATCCCTGTTTAGTTGTGATTACTACAACACCATTTGCCCCTCTCGAGCCATATAATGCACTGGCAGAAGTGCCCTTTAACACATCCATTTTTTCAATATTGTCCGGATTCAAATATGATATATCTGCCTGTGGAATTCCGTCGACAACATAAAGTGGAGTATTATCACCATTAATTGAAGTTGCACCTCTTACAGCAGCCCCGGGAATAACAGTATTAGAAAGCTCAATACCGGATACTTTTCCCCGAATTGCATTATTAGAATATTTTGGAAAATAAAATTGCAGGTAATTTGTACTCAAATATGGAATTTGGGCGGAAACATTAGTTTTTGCCGTTGAAAGTTTTAAATCAACATTTTTCCAGTCCACACCCGTATTCTGACTGATATTTGCTTTAAATGAAATGGTAAGCGGTTTAGTATTATCTACAAAACGAATGTCGTACGAAGGATACCAGCTTGCATTTTCAACCAGGTAGTCTAATTTGATGGTTGAGTTTTGCGCTTTTTTTGCATCTACCACAATAGTAATTGTGCCGGAAGGCAAGTCAGTTTCCGAATTTAAAGAGTTTAGCTGATTTTCAAGTTTTTCGGACTCTTTCGTAAGGTCTTTTATCGTACGCTTCCGTTTTAATATTTCAAGGGAATATTTTTCAAAATTATCACCATAAATCTGGTTTAACGATTTAAAAACTTCAGGATTAACAGCCTGGTCCTTTCCGGTTATATTTTTATTTGATTTAAGAAATTCAAGTTTCTCCGACAGTATTTTTATCCAGGTTTCTTCATCTTCAATCTTATCCCTGAATTGTTGTATCCCAGATTTCAAATCGTTGATCTCCTTGGTTTTCTCGAGCTCATTTAAATAGTCATTCCTAAGCTGTACATTTAAAATTGTATAGTTCCCATCACCATCTACCCGAATGCTCTCTTTATTGATATATGGCGAAAGATTTTTAAAGGACAAGATCGATTTTCCTGGTAGTATATCAAATGAAGCAGTTCTTTCAATCTGTGCTCCTAATGAATATACGGTTACGTTTGTAATTTTCGACTTTACTTCTTTCTCAGTCTGGGCGGTTGAAAATGATTGAAATCCAATCATTAGAATCACTATTGCAATAATGGCTTTTTTCATAATCGGTTGTTTAATAGTTAAATGAAATGATTGCGATCCTTAGTTTCTAAGCATCGAATAATATTTTATCGGAAATAAATATCAATCAAATAACGGGCCACAATTAGCTTCTTTTTCCTCCTGGTCTTCCCGGTTTTCTTCCACCTTTCCCGTTTCCACCAAACTTTCTTTTTTCGTCTTTCCTCCTGATTTTAGGATTGTATACAGGCGATTCGCCATATTGCTCCGGAACAGGTGATTTTTCCACCTCGCGTTCGAGTAAAGTTTCGATGGCGCCAAACCTTTGCTGGTCGCGCTCGTTAATAAAAGTAACAGCGGTGCCTTCGGCCGAAGCGCGTGCAGTACGGCCGATGCGATGAATATAATCTTCGGCATCATGTGGCACATCGAAATTAATAACCATGTCAATGTCTTCAATATCAATTCCGCGCGAAACAATATCGGTGGCTACCAGTACAGGAATATCACCGCTTTTAAAACGGTTAATCACACTTTCACGTGCCGGCTGATCCAGGGTTGAGTGGATTTCCTCTGCTTTCATGCCTGTTTTCTTCAGTTCGTGGTAGAGCTGGCGGGTTTTTTCCTTGGTGGAGCAGAAAATAAGAACCCGTTTCATCACTGTTTCTTTCAACAGCATTTTAATAAGCGGAATTTTCTGGGTATCGTAAACCACATAAGCTACCTGTACAATTTTTTCGGCCGGTTTCGACATGGCGATATTGATCTCGACAGGATTGTGCAGGATTTGCCTTACCAGGTGGCGCATTTTGGAAGGCATGGTAGCCGAAAACATCAGGTTTTGCCTCTGCTTTGGCAGATAGGAAATGATTTTCAGAATATCTTCATTAAAACCCATATCCAGCATACGGTCAGCCTCATCAAGGATCAGGAATTTGAGTTCCGGGAATTTGATATAGCCCATATTCATATGAGCCATCAGGCGGCCGGGTGTGCAAACAATAAGGTCCGCACCTTCGGTAAGCGCCTGTTTTTCGCGCGAAAAAACAGAGCCGTCGGTGCCGCCGTAAATGGCAATAGAAGTGACATGCGTATAATATGAGAACCCCTCCATCTGCTGATCGATCTGCAGTGCGAGTTCGCGGGTTGGCACAATTACCATGGCTTTTACCTGGTTATCGTGAGGCATGGCCATAAGTTTTTCGATTACGGGAAGTAAAAAAGCTGCCGTTTTGCCGGTTCCGGTCTGGGCCGAAGCAATTAAATCGCGGCCTTCGAGTATTGCCGGTATTGCTGAAACCTGCACAGGTGTGGCGGTTTCGTATCCTATTGCTTCTATTCCCTGCATAAGTGTAGGGCTGAAGCCGAATGATGAGAAGTTCAATGTTCTTAAATTATATTGTTATTTTTTATAAAAATGGAATGTATTTGTTGCTGAGGGACTGAGTGTTATTGATTTCAATCTTCCAACTCTTTATTTTTCTTTGCTTGTAAAGATTTGGCATTTAATTGTGTTACAACTTTTTTACCGGTTGTGTTTTCAAGTTGTAGCCTGGCTGCTTTTGCAACTTCGCCACCTTTTCGGGCAACCGATTTATTTTCGTCAAAGGTTTTTGGTTTTTTATCCTTTGAGATCTCAGTTGTTGAGGCTTCTGCCAGCATATTCAGCACCAGTTCAAGGTTGGTCATGTTATCGCGGAGGTTTTCCTTTTTCAGGTCCTTATGCTGTTTATATTGTTTAACACTGAAACCGCTCCATGCTTTTGTAATTTCATCAGTCAGAATTGCATATTCCTGCCCTTGCTTAACACCTCTGTCGTCCCATTCATCGGTCAATTCCTTTCGGATTTCAATACTTTTCAGGCGTTGATTAACCCATTCTTTGCTATATCCTTTTTTGAGGTAAGTTACCATTAAGCGGTCGAAACCTACTTCCGGATCTTCAATTTCGTCAATACGCTCGCGGCCGGCTTTTGCAAGCCATTGTTTAAAAGGCTCGGCTTTGGGGGAAGGAATAGATTGTATAAGTCTGAAAAGTTGCTCGGTATCGGCAACATCAGATTTGTAAAATTTTCCATCATCAGCTTTTAATTTCAGTTGTCCGATTTTTTCGGACAACTCACTTCCCTCCTTTTTGAGTTTTGATTTTAAATCGCTCCAATACTTACGCGGACGGTCGGTTCCCGTTAGTACTTCAATCACATCAACAATGGAAAAATACCATTTTTCCTCATCGTCGCTCCATACGGAACGGATTTTTTTCGATTCGAAAAGCTTTATGGCTGTGTCCTTATTCATGATTTATGGCTGTTTCTAAATGTCTGAAAACAGGCATTTAAAGAGAAGAGAAGAACTGGTAATAAAGTTGTTAGATATACACCAAAAGTTAAGCACTGTTTGCTGGTAAATAATTAAAAAACTCCAATTCCCTCATTTACCGGGCCCGAAATTACTCAAAATTGCCGGATAATCTGCAATACCTGTCGGGCATAGCTGCCACCGAATAAGTTAACATGCACCAGTAGTGGGTAAAGATTAAATATATCCACCCTTTTCTGCCAGTCTTCTGCCATAGGCCAGGCCTGGTTATATGCATCGTAGAAATCCGGATGAAATCCCCCAAACAAGCGTGTCATGGCGATATCGGATTCGCGGTGGCCATAATATACTGCGGGATCAATAAGGCAGGGAGAGCCTTTGGCGGTAATTATATAGTTCCCGTTCCATAGATCACCATGGATGAGAGCGGGTTTTTCGGGAGGAATTATTTCGGGCAATTTTTTAAAAAGTGAATCGAAATAACGTGTTTCGCTTATGCTGAATGCACCTTTGTTACGAGCTTTTTTTAGTTGAGGTTCTATGCGCTGCGTTATAAAGAAACTGAAAAAATCGGGATTCTGATCATTGCTTTGTACCAGGGAACCGATATAATTGTCATGATCCAAACCGTAATACGCGCTTGTATTTCCGTGTAATTGGGCCAGTTTCGTTCCGAATTCATTCCAGAAATTACGACCCGGCGTGCCACTTTCCACATACTGAAGCAAAAGAAAGGCATTTGAGCCGGATTCTCCGTAACTGATAATCTCCGGTATTTCAATAGTGTTTGTACCGGAGAGAATTTGCAAGCCGGCAGCCTCCTTTTCGAACATTGCGGGAAATGCGGTCGCCGAATTGTATTTGATGAAAAATTTCCCGTTTGTGGTACTCAGAACACAGGTTTCATTGATACAGCCACCACCGGCGGCGTTTAATCCGGTAATTTCCACAATCGATCCTGCTTTTAAGGAAAGAATCTGTTCAGCCTTATTTTTAATTTCATCAGGAAACATTAGTGGGAGTTATGAAAGAAAAGTGAAGATAAAAAAAATCATTTTGCTGACTAAGGCAAAATGATTTTTAGCGTGAATATGAAGTTAATATTATCCTTTTGCAGCATTAGCCTGGGGTTTCCGGCTGATAACCTGGTCGAATACCGAAACAAGAAGGATGGCAATGGAAACCGGGATAAAGTAAGCATACTTTCCCAGGGTGCCGATTTTACCAAACAATTGTCCTATCCATGCAAGTCCGCCCGAAACGAGGTTCCCTGCCATTTGTGCCGCAGAAGTTCCCGCAGCCTGTACATCAAAATCAATTACTGTCCATGCGGGAAAAATCAGCATCAGTATCGCAATTCCGGCAGCCACGGCAAGGATACCGTACTGGTATGTGATCATCCATTTTTTTACAGGCTCAGGTTGTACGAGCAGGCGATCCATGATACGCGCGGTAAAACCCTCCGAAGGCTTGTCAAGCCTGGTGCGGCTTACAATGCGGCGGATGGCTTCATCGTGGTTGTTTTTTTTTGTTGTCATGGTTCATGAGGTATTTCAGGGTTCAAAAGTACAATTTTTATGCCACGGGTTCCATTTTCATTTTCATCTGCAATTCGGCATACAGTTTTTTGCGGATCCGGAAGAGTTTAACTTTCACATTCGAAACGCTTAATCCTGTAATGTGGCTGATATCTTCAATCGTGTTTTCTTCCAGATAAAAGAGTGTAACAATAGCGCTTTCATCGGCCGGAAGATTGTTGATGGCTTCGGTTACCATTTTCGATTGGAGTTCGGCATCAAGCGATCCTAAGTTTTCAAAAATATCGTCTTCGGTTGTATCGCTTACCACGCGTTCGTCGAGCTGGATAAAATCCTGTTTTTTGCGGCGTGTATGCGAAATGGCTGCGTTATAAACAATACGGTACAGCCAGGTGCTGAATTTCGAATCTCCTTTAAACGAGCGCAACGACTGGTATGCTTTTATAAATGCATCCTGTGCTATTTCTTCAGCATCTTCACGGCTGCGGACTATTTTATTTGCTATCGTGAACGCCATATCCCTGTGTTTTTCAACCAGAACTGCGAATGCAGCGGTGTTTCCCGCAAGCACTCTCTGCACGTGAAAAATGTCGTCCTGTTCTTTCATGTGGTAGTATGACGCAAATTTGCTTACCAGGTTACAGGTTATGTATTAGGATATGTTGCTAGCAGCGGAAATTGATAAGGAAAGCCTGTTAATTCCTGTGTTTCCCGGTTTTAATCTATTAAACAATGAAATTAATAAATTGTTACTGGCTATTTGCAACCGGTAAATGTCAGTAACCCGTGCTTTTTCGCTTTCAACGGTAAATTTAATACAAAATCCCCGCTTTTTGTAACCTGATGAAAATAGTTACGTCATAAAGCTAAGAAAAACCATCACGAACCCTCAAAAACATTAGAAAATGCATAATGCAGAATTTTTAATCCCGATTTCGTTTTTTGCAATGATACTTGGCATTGTATATATGTCGTATCGCAAAAAAGAACGTATGGCGCTGATACAAAGCGGTCGCGATGCATCAATTTTAGCTGAAAACAGCCGTTGTTATTCCTCACTAAAATGGGGCTTGTTGCTTTTTGGCGTGGGTCTTGGCCTGCTTATCGCCGAGTTTATGGCTAAATACGATGTGATGTCGCCCGAAGCCGCTTATTTCTCCATGGCATCCATTTTTGGCGGGATGGCCCTGATTATCGATTTTTTTATTGAGAAATACCGCAAGGACAAAGAGTCGGAGCCCGAAAAGAAAGATATTTAAAAGTTTGGTTAGTTAAAAAGCCCTCCGGGATTCGTTTTCCGGAGGGTTTTTATTTTATGGGATTAACTACAGAGGCGCACAGATCACAGAGATTATTTATAAAAGTGTTTATCCGTATTTTCTTTTTTATCTTAGTAATCTTTTATTGAGGCTTAACTTCCCGCTTAAAGTATAGCTGAAAACACGGTCAGATACAAAGGCCCTTCGCTGCGGAGGATGCTTTCATAAAGCGTTATCTCTTTTACATTTTCCTCCTGTATTTCAACTGCATTGTATTTGCTGATGATATTCTGAAACAGTGTTTTATCTTTTAATTCTTTGATCCTGCCTATGGTAAGATGAGGCACAAAGTTTTGCCGGTTCGGTTCCCAACCTTGTTTTTCGAGTCCGGCAATGATATTTTGAACAAGGCTTTCGAGTTCAGGTTTTTTCTCAACTCCAAACCATATCACTTTGGGGTCGTAACGACTGCCGAAGATACCGGTGTTATGAATTTGTAGTGTAAAAGGGATTATGTTTACAATGGATGCTTCAATTGCCCTTATAATCTCAGGAATTTTGCTCTCATCCGTTTCGCCAAGGAATTTCAGGGTGAGATGCATGTTTTCGGGTTCCACCCATTTAATTCGTTCGTGCCGGAGCGAAGAACTTATTTCATTGAACAGCCTGATGTAGTTCGCTGACGGATGAATTTTAATGGCTGCAAACAGACGCTTCATAATAAATAATTATAAATAAACATATTTTGTGTAAAATTAGGAAAGTTTCTTAATTTTGCGCCTCTGTTTCGGGGCGTTAGCTCAGTTGGCTAGAGCGCTTGCCTGGCAGGCAAGAGGTCAGGGGTTCGACTCCCCTACGCTCCACCCCGAACATGAAAAATCACTGTATATCAAATTTATACAGTGATTTTTTTTGCTTCTATTTGAAGCAAACGCTTCGCTTCAAACCAGATCAATTTATCGATTTTATTTTATCATAAACACATCTTGATAAACTATTGGAGCTATTTAGACAATAGCTACCAGGCAGTTCTTTACTCCAAAAATTAGTTGTAGTTTTGATTAATAGATTTTAAATCAAATTAAACCCTAATGAAACACAAATTTTTAAAACAGTCATTCTTCGTGATTTTATTCTCAGGCATACTGCTTCCTGCCTTTACGCAAACGAATAAAGCTATTTTAAACCTGGAGGATATTTATAAAAACGATGTTTACCGCGATAAAAGTTACGGCCCGGTGCGATGGAGTAAGGACAGTAAAGGATACCTTGCCTTTGAGCCTAATGCTGAGGTTAGCGGCAGCGACATAGTTTTGTATGATGCATCCTCAGGTGAGAGATCCATTATTTGTTCCGCAAAATCATTTATTCCCGAAGGGGAAACCAAACCTATTTCCGTTTCGGATTATGTATGGTCGAATGATAACAGCAAATTACTACTTTTTACCAATACCCGCAGAGTATGGAGATACAATACCCGTGGCGATTATTGGTTGCTTGATCTGAAATCGGGAAAACTGAAGCAACTGGGT